>JAGQPF010000221.1 GCA_020426845.1 Planctomycetales bacterium | reverse complement strand
GCCGGTCGACTCCAAACAGCCAGACGCTCTGGACGCAGCGGCTCCAGACATGATGCGTCTGGATCTGCGTCGGATCCATCTTCTCGCAGCGCGCCTTATCCGGCATGTCGCAGCCCTCCTTGAGTTGGCTACGGTTCAAAACCCGCAGCTTAGCTGCGAGTTGCCGCATGGCCGCGCGGAATTGCGCACAGGTGGGACAGCCGTGTGGCACTGGCCGACTTTGACGACGCGGCGGCCGCCGCCGAGGTGGACTATCGGGTTGCGAGCCACAATCGCTCGGCCGGCAGCTTCGGCGCCCGCGCCATCCAAGGCGCTGGGCTACTTCGAGGCGGATCACGAGGCGAGCTACCCTGGCTGGCTGGCGTCGATGTCGCGGCCGTTCCAGGATTACGCCGAGGCGTCGGCGCTGTGCGAAGTCGATCTGGCCGTCGACGCTGGCCGCGGCGGACGTCCATCTGGCGATCGCGCAGGCCGATAATATGATGTACAGCGCGATTGCCGCCGACCGCATGACGATGGAGAGCCTGCTCGCCGCCGTCGACACTCAGTTCGAGATCCATGTCGGCGCGGTGCGGAACGGCTACGCCACGGCGATGTCGGCCGAGCAATCGGCGCTGGATAATTCCTATGCCAATGCGGCCAAAGGCGTTGGAAAACGAATTTTAGCCCATAGGGGGAACTGAAATGCCAAATAGAGGTTTGGTCATGCCAATTCACAGGGCAGTCAAGCAAGGGCATCTCGACGAAGTGATGCGTCTCATGGGCGACGACAAGTCACTTCTGCACATGTGGACGCTTTTTGGGACATGGCTTCATGATGCAGCGAGCTATGGAAAACGGGACATTGTTCAGTGGCTTGTGTCTCAAGGGCTCGACGTGAATGCGTACAACGATTCAACAGAGATTCGACCGATTGATAGGGCAGCGGCCAACGGTCAAGTTGATGTCGTTAATGCGCTGATCGAGGCAGGCGCAGTCCTAGATACACGGGATTCCGTGCGGAATCCGCTCTTTGCTGCAATAGTCGGTGGCTTGTCGGACTCACACACTGAAGTCGCGAGGGTGCTGATTGACAGCGGAATTGACACGACAGTCAAATACAATGGCGAAAACATGAAGGACATCGATGCTCTCGCCTTCGCTAAGGAATGGGGCAGGTCCGACATCGTGAAGCTATTGGAGAATTCTTGAACGCGGGCTGTGCCGGTTTCAATGGTTACAGCTTGGCCGGCTCCCGTGGCTTGAGCACCGGCACGGTGACTTTGGCTCGAGCTCTTGTTGGCCGCTGGATCCTTTTGGCAACTGGTTCATTTTGAAAAACAAATCTAAGACAGTCTTAGCCGGTAAACAATGTTCCTGGAAATGGCACTTTCTCACCTGTTCTGCCAACAGAAGTAATATGTCTAACGATGAAGTCAAGGAGTATGAGCGGATGTGGACCCTTGATCGAGAACGATATGTTCTTGTAAAGCCTGATCCGAAAGGGTACTCCGAAATACCCCGTATATACGACGTAATTGATTGCTTCGGAATTTTCTTGGAAGATGATTCGCTTGCGGCTACGATTGTGGGCCATATGCTGGCTGCTGGCGTGCCGTTAGTTGACGAAACACCGCCCGGCATTAATCCCGTCACCCAAACACAGTTGGACATGATCGAGGCGGGCGCATCCGCTGACGAAATTAATCGTGCGGTTGCGGAACTACGACGCTTGGGTATCGGCCAAACAAACCCTCTGTTTTCGGATCCCACCTGGGGGGGCAGGGGGTGAATGCCTCAAGAGACTCCTCTGTGAAGGCTTGCTTGAATGATGATTGAGGAACGCAAGCCGTCGACACTGGGGAAAAAGCGAATTTGAGACAGTCTTAGCTGGAAAGGAAGTAGCCGGAAACACAAGGCGAAATCGGTCGGCGACTTGTGTTGTGAGAAATCGCCGCCAAAGCCGCGTCCGTGTCTCCTTGGTTACCAAGAGGACACGACTTCCACTCGCCCGGGATAGCGGCTCATTAGCTCATCCAGGTCCTTGTCCGGACTGCCTTGCAGGTTCAACTCGATCTTGCATCGATGGTTGATGTCCAGCAGATCGGTCAGCAACTGACGGAAATGCCGGCCTCTGGGGGCGGAAATGATCATGTAAAGCTCTTCGAGCTGCTCCCAATCGGAGCCCTCGACGGCGAGCTCCGATTGTCTCGCGAAGTCCTCTTGGTTGAGCTCCAGCCGCCGCAGTTGACTGAGGTGAGGGCTCGTTAAAAGAGCACGTGCGCCTCGAGGAGTGATCTTGTTGTTGCGAACCGACAGCGTGCGAAGATTTCGCAACCCGCTCACTTCCGCCAGTTGCAGCATGCGGGTGACCCCCAGTCCGTTGTCGCTCAGATTGAGCGAAGTCAGTCGCTCAAGCCATTTGACTTCGAGAAAGGCGGCGAACACTCCTCTAAGTTTGTTCAGTTTCATTTCTCGAATCGACGGCACGTGCTTCAACAACCGATTGGCATTTTTCAGGTGCCGTTCGGCGTTCAGCGTCAAGACCTCAATCATGCCACGTCTCAATTTCCAGGCCCGAATGCCGGCCACCTTGAGGCCAGCGAACTCTTTGGCTGCGTCCAGCGACAGGATCAGCTTCGACTCGCGCTGTTTCAACTTGAGAAAATTGGCCGATCCTTCCTGACAGCGTGCCATTTCACATTGGACGCGAATGAGCGATGCGCGGTCAGCTCGACCTTGCTCATCCAGCCAATCGGCATAGATCAACCGAGGCGCATCGCTCTGCTCGTCGGCATAGATCGCCTCGACAAACGCCAGCTCCGATTTGTCCACGTCATCCCTCCTCCCTTACGACCACAATGACGGACGGCTATTCCCAACGAGGTAATCCACTCGGCCGGATGAGGAGCACTATTCGCGAATCGGCATTGTGGCCGGACCGCCCAACAAGCAGTGAATGCGTTAGATTATAGAAAGTTGACACGCTGACGGAGCCTCTTTCAAAACACCGAGAATGCGACCATGAGTGAAACGGAACGCGCCGACGACCAGCTGCGCGATGTGCGAATCGAGCGTGGCTTTACCTCCTCGTCCCCGGGCAGCGTATTGTTTCAGGCGGGGCGCACGACGGTGTTGTGCACTGCCAGCGTTGATAACCGAGTGCCGGACTGGATGGCCGGCAAGGGGAAAGGCTGGGTGACCGCCGAGTACAACATGTTGCCGCATAGCACGTCGCCCCGCAAACGCCGGGAACGCAGCAAAGTGGACGGTCGCACGACGGAGATTCAACGGCTAATCGGACGCAGCCTGCGCGCGGTAGTCGACCTCGAGGCGCTTGGCGAGCGGTTGATTACCGTCGATTGCGACGTGCTCGAGGCGGACGGGGGCACGCGCACGGCCAGCATCACCGGTGGCTTTATTGCGTTGGTGGACGCCATCGATTCGGTGCGCGCCTTGCTTCCCGATGCGAACGTCTGCCCTCTGCACGACTCGGTCGCCGCTGTCAGCGTCGGACTGATTGGCGGAGCGGCGAAACTGGATCTTGATTACGAGCTGGACTGGCAGGCCGACGTTGACATGAACGTGGTGATGACCGGTCGCTCGCGGTTCGTCGAGATCCAGGGAACGGGCGAGGAGGCGACGTTTTCCGAGGATGAGCTGCATGTGCTGCTCGGCCTCGCCCGCACGGGAATTGGAAGGCTGGCCGAGCATCAGCGGGAGTCGCTAGTCGACTCGTGGGCCATGGGATTGCTGGGGCGTTGACGGAATTTCGACTGTGAACCAGCACCCACATAAAGCGGCCGACGAAACGGCCGACGAATCGGCCGACGAATCGGCTGAAAGCAATCCGTATGCGACTCCCGTGGAGACAACGGCGCCAATGTCCCCGGAGCCGAAAGTGGCGCCGTGGGTCGCGCTGGGCATCATCGTGGGCGGAATTGGGTTGGGAATTGGCGAGCTGAAAAGCCAGCTGGCCTTCACGACGTTGCCGCCGCCGATCGGCGGCGCCGTGGCGGGCGCGATGGTCGGCGCGATTTGCGGTCGCATCATTGGCCGGCTGCTGGTGGCTCGGCATCGTTTAATGCAAGTTCGCGTCCGTCATCGAGAGATTCAAGAAGAACTCCAAGAACAACGCAAGCAGATCCGACGATCCAAGGGGCCGTCGAGCCGATAGCTGGTCGGCAGCCGGCCGCGTCGAGCGGTCGCTCTGCCAGGGTTACTGCGACTTCTCGTACGCTGCCAGCATTTCCGTGACCAGTACGCCGTCGATCCGCAGGCCATCCAGATTCACATCGGTGATGTTTGCGTTGGAGAGGTCGACGTTGTGGATCGTCGCGCCGGCGAACGTGACGTCCGTGAATTTGGCGCCGGCAAAGCTGACGTCGGTGAATTTTCCGCCAGTCAAATTGACGTCCTGAAACGAGGACTCCGCCAGATCGGCGTTGGCGATTTGCTGCTTTCCTTCCACGGCGGGCTCCCGTCTGTAACGTCTTGAGGGGTGACGAAGTTCTGTCGCGCACGTATGCGATTGGTCGGGCCTCCATCGCAGGCGACCCTTGTGAGGCCCGGTGGACAGGCTGTTGACCCGGCAGCGTGCCCACGGCGATGCTTCGATTCGTGTTCGCAATATTGCTGGCGGGCCGTCAATTGAACAGGGTGCCCTGCCGGCTGGCGTCTTCCTTGCCGGGCGGCCTGCGGCGGCGTTGCCGGGTGGCCTGAGGTGACTCGCCCATCCAATGCTCCAGTGTCTCATCCGGATTGCGGGACAACAACAGCGGCCGCGATTGAGGGCACTGTTCCTGCACCAGACGAGCGGTCGTTTGATGGCAGGTCAGAAACAAAATCTGCACCTCTTCGGCCAGTTCGAGCAGGACCTCGACGGTCGCACGCGCGCGTTGTTCGTCGAAGTTGACCAGCACATCGTCCATCACCAACGGCAGCGGCTCGGCCTGCCGGCAGTATTGCCGAATGTACGCGAGCCGAATTGCCAAATACAGTTGCTCGCGGGCGCCCGTGCTCAGCTCCGCGGGCGTTTTGATGTCCTGTCGGCGTCCAACGACCTGCAGGGTGCCTTGATCGTCGAGTTGCCGCCGCACCTCCACATACTCGCCGCCGGTCATCCGTTGAAACAGCCGGGCGACATCCGCCAGCAGCGCGGGTTGGTGGTCTCGTTCGAACTGTTTCAATGCCTGGTTCATGAGTTCGGTGGCGAGCATCATCGGCGCCCAGCGATCCACGGCCTCGCTCAATTCGGCCAGCGCCGATTGCCGCTCCATCTCGACGGCCAATGCGCGGTCGGAGCCATCGAGTCGTTGCAGCTGGTCGCCCATGGCGCCTTCGCTCTTGTGCAGTTGATTGAGCTCGGCCTGTTGTTGACGGACGCGTTGTGCGGACTCGTCTCGGCGCCGCAGGAGCTCAGCCTCGCTGGAGCTCTCCAAGTGGCTCAGCAGGACGTCGCGCCGCGCGGTGTCCTCGCATCCCAAAGCGGCATAGACCTCGTTTTCCGCGGCCAGCAGTTGATGGCGAGTCGTGGCGCCCTTCAGCCCGGCGATGAACACGTCGTCCGACTCTGCGCCGGCGGCGCTGCGCAGTTCGAGCCAACGCTGGTCGGCGCGGCTGGCCTCCAGCTTCAGCCGTTGGAGCTCAGCGGCAAGGCGCTGATCCTCCTCTTTGCTCGCCGACAGCTGCTGCTTGGACTCTCGCGCCGCCTCGACACGTTGGGTGAGTTGGTGCAGCACCTCCAGGCTGTTGCGATCCGTGCCGGACTCGCCCGCGATCCGGTCCACGCGCTGGCGGAAGTCGTCCATGTCCCGTTGCATCGCGGCGACTTGCTTCTCCAGCTGGCGATGTTGGTCTGCTTCGATGCGGGCGGCGTTCAGCTCGGAAATGCGGGACGAGACCACCTCCGGCTGCCACGACTCGGGCAGTCGCATCCGCTCGCGCAGGTCGAGCCAGACGAGCTCTGCTTGCCGGAGACTGGCGGCGAGTCTCGCGCCGTCCCGCGCGGCTTCATCCCGCTGCGCGATCAGCTCGTGGCGCCGCAGTTCCAGATGCTCGCGCCGGTCCTGCCAGCGATCGTGTCGGCGGAGCCGCTCACGGAGCTCGACTCTCAGCGTGTCGTGGTCTGCGAACTGATCGTCCTCGGCATGCAGCGCCGCGCGAAGCCGTTGCGCGTACCGCTCGGCGGACTCATGCAGCGTTTCAGCTTGATCCTGCCACTGCATGGCGCGGACGCGAGCTTCATCGCGTTGTTCTCGCAGCTTGAACCAAGCGAGCATCTGCTCATCGCCGGGTTGTGGCCCGCCCGGCCAAGCGTTCCGCCATCTCTCGACGAGCCTGTTCAGCTCCTGCTCGACCGCTTGTCGGCGCAACAACGCGTTGGCTCGCTGTTGTTGACTCGCTTGCAACGCTTGTCGCAACGCACTGAGTTCGGCGACCAGCGACGCTTGGTCCTGCCGAATATCGGCCGCCTCATCCGCGACCGCCATCAAGGCGGACAATTGGGTGGCCAGCTCGTCGGGCGCGCAGCCGAATTGGCGATCCGTGGCCTCTTGCTGCGGGGATTGCTCGACGAAATGAAGTCGCAGTAGTTTCCACGCCTCATCGCGTCGCGCCCGCAGTTGTCGCAGCCGCTGATCGTCGGGGGGAGCATGGTCGGCGTGTTTGGCGAGTTGTTTCCGCAGTTGCTCAGCGTCATCGTCGAGCTCTTCGATCCGCTGCTCCGCCAATCGCAGCTCGTGTCGCCGTGCGGGCCATTCACGCAAGCAGGCGGAAAGCTCGCCGGGGTCAGCGGGCGCCTGCGACCAATCCCACTCGGGCCCGAGCGCCCGCATTTGTTGCTCGACTTCCGCGGCGGCTTGCAGCGCGTCGCGGCTGCCTCGCTCGGCCGTGGCGAGCTCCATGCGGACGCGCAAATCGTCCGGCTCGTCCGCCACGAGCTGGTCGAGCCGTTGCTTCTGCTCATCGCTGAGCCGGGGCGTGGCGACGGCCGCCAGTGACTCCGGCAGGTCATCCTCCAGCTCCATGCGCAGTTCGTCGAGCGACTCCCAGGTCGCCTCGGCCGGATGCGAGCTGTCGGGCTCGTCCACCTGCACGTCAGACGCAGTGGCCCAGACGTCGGGCGAGTCGGCCGGCGAGTCGGCGGGCAATTTCCCGGATCGCATTTCGGCCGCTCGCGACGCTCGTTGTGATGACAGAAAATCGTCATCGTCCAACTCGGCGTCCTGCAGGAACTCGGCGCCGACGATTCCGGCATCGGCCTCTTTGACACGGTCCGCTTCCCGCTCGCGTCCGCCATGTGCCGGCTGCGGATCGAGCATGCCATCCCAATCGTCCTCCCACTCATTCCAGTCGGCGGGGCGATCGTGGTGAGCTCCGGACTGAGCATCGACTTCGTCGGCGCCGGCGGCCAATAGCTCTTGCTCCACATCGCGCAGCTGGATCTGGCGCTGACGCTCGTTGCGATGGGCTTCGTCGAGCTGCCGGCGTTTGTCGTTGAGCTGGCGGGCCGCATCAAGCAGCCGAGTCTCCAGTTGCCGGTCGGCGGGAATCTGCTCCAACCGCAGGGTGTCCAGACCGAGCTCGCGAAGCCGGTCGCGCACGCGCTGGCTGGCCTCCTCCAGCTCGCGCTGACGAGCCGGCAGCAGTTCGGCGAACTCCTGAATCTTCCCGGTGTCTTGCAGCAGCGTCTGCACTCGCGACTGCTGTGACAGGATTTCGTCATTAGCTGCGTCGCTGAGCTTCGATTGCAGAGACTTGCGGCGGGCGATCACGTCCTCCTGCTGTTGTGTCTGATGCTTCAGTTGCCGCATGGTGGCATGCAGCTGCTCCGCCTCGTCCCATTGCTCCGCGGTCAGTGTCAGTTTGCCGTCCGTGGTCTGCTGTCGGCGGAGCTGCTGTAGTTTCACGAACGGCGCCCAGGCGTCGCACATGCGCTGATCCTCGCGCCATGTCTCGCTAAGCTGAGCAAGGCGATCGGTCAGCCGTTCGATTTGCCGCTGATGCTCTTGCCGTCGCTGCAAGAGCTGCTCGAAATCCGCGGGCCGCGCGGCGGTATCCTGCAATTGCCTCTGCAAGTCGTCGATCTGCTTCAGCAACAGGTTGATTTTCTTCTTGGTGGCGCGTGGCGAGAACAGCTCCTTGGCGTCGTCTTGCAGCCGGCTTTGCAAGGATTGGAAGCGTGACAGGCCTCCGATGGCGCCGCCAAACAACGCTTCGGTCAGCTGGGATTGCTCCAAACTCTTCTGGCCAGCGGAGAGCTCCTCCAGCGAGAAAGCGAAGACGGACTGAAATAGCGGCTGACTGGCGCCGAGCAGCTTCAGCAAGCCCTCGTCATCCACGTCGCCCAACGCCCGCCCCGCGGCCGTTTCCAGCGTCCCGACGACCGTGTCCTTGCGGCCTTTGCGACGGCGAAAACGCAGCTTCCGCCCATCGGCAAGCTCCAGGTCGGCCGTGGCCGCCATCTCGCCGTCATCGAACAACCGGTACGCCGACAGGTGCGGAAAGCCGAAAAGGGTTTCGCGAATCAGTTGCAGCAACGTCGACTTGCCCGCTTCGTTGGAGCCGCAAATCAGCTGAAACCGCCCGCTGCCGAAGTCGAACTCGCGGCCATTGAAAATGCCGTAACTGTCGACCTGCAGGTTCAACAATCTCATGGCTCGCCGCCTCCGCCTTGCAACAGCGAAACCAACATCCCCTCCGCCTGCTTCAGCCACTTGGCCAGCTGCTCGGGATTGTTCAATTGAATCTCGGCGTCCTTCAATTGCGTCGGGGCCTTGTGCTCAAGAGGCTCCAACGCCACGGCCAGCGCGGCCAGTCGGTCGGGATCTTCCGACGCCGTTTGCAGATCGCGGAGCAGCTCGCCGAGCAGGTCCTGCCCTTGGCGGAGTCGCTCGACGTCGACCAGCGGCCGGGTTTCCCACTGGATCTTTTCCAGCCACAGATCGCGAACGTGCGTCGACCGCGCGCGGAGCTCCGCGGACGCCTCGTGCAACGCCGCGGAGCTGAGCAGCTCGCGGTGCGCTCGGCAAGCGCCGCGCAGGACAACGCGAGCGACGACGAAGCGGCCATCCTCGCGTTCCACAACGCGGCGAAACTCCGCCTCCGCCGCATCGAACACGTCCGCCAGCGATTGTTGCTCCTGGAGTTGCAGTTCAATGCGCTGCCAGCGGAGGCAGTCCGTTTCACAAAATGTGAGCTGCGGCGGCTCGTGCGGCTGCAGGTCGACGAGATAGCAGCCCTTGGCGCCGGTTTCGCGGATATGCCGGCCTTGCGTGTTGCCGCTGAACACAATGCAGGGATTTGCCTCGCGAACCACTTCTCGCAGGTGGATGTGCCCCAGCGCCCAATAGTCGTAGCCCTTGGACGCCAGCGTCGCCTCGGTTGTCGGCGCATACGTGTCGTGCTCGGGATTGCCGGTCAAGCTGGTGTGGAGCACGCCGATGTTCAACATTCCCGGTCGAGCGGCGGGGTAATTGGCCGCCAAGTCGGCCATCACCTTGGGCTCGGCGAACCCTTGGCCGTGCAGCGCGACGTTTTGTTTGGGGAGCGTGAAAGTCGCCGGCCGGTCGACGGGAAACTCCTGGACGTTGGCCGGCCAGCTGACGGCCTGCCGGACCTTGCTTTGAGCGTCGTGATTGCCACGCAGCATGAAGACAGGCACGTGGCGATGGGCGAGCTTGGCCAGTAGCTGTGAAGTCCAGATGCCCGTGCGCATGTCTTGCCACGGCCCATCGAAAATATCGCCGGCGAGCACGACGAAGTCGACCTCATGCTGCTCGGCCAGCTCCACCATCCGCTCGGCGGCATGTCGCGTGGCGCTGCGCAGCCGCTCGGCCGGCGCGCCGGCGCCGCTGTCCAGTCCGCGCAGCGGGCTGTCGATGTGGAGATCGGCCGCATGCAAAAATCTCATAGATCCTTCACAATCCCTGCCGCCAGCAGCAGCAATCGGGTGGAGATTTTCTCCGGCTCCAGCTTGAACATTTTGGCGACGGCGGAGCGATACGCTTCTTGTTGCGGCCGATAGTGCTCGACGGTCGCGTTCAGCGTCTCGGGGTCGTCGGTTGAGACCGCATCAGTTTTGAAGTCGATCACGTCGGCGCCGACGACCCGGTCGCCGTCGTAGATCAGCACCAGCCGGTCGATGGTGCCCGACAGCATGCGATGGTCATCCCGCACGGCGAATCGCCGTTCGTTTTGTACCTCGAGCCGAGGGTCGCGCAAGCGGTTGCGGAACTCGGGCCGCAGGAAGGGGCCACGCTCCGCGTGGTAGGCCTCGCGGCTGAGTGCGCCGGCGATTTGCGGCAGCTGTAGCATGCGGTGGAATTGCCGCAGCGTCTCGTCGATGTTCAGTCCCGAGCCCTCAAAGCCGGCCGCGATCCGCCGCAGCGCTTCGGGTGACGGAAGTCCGTCATCCAGCCAGGCGATCTGTTCGAACCAAGCGTGGATCATGGTGCCGCGGGCCAGCGCCGCGGCGTTGTCCAGCCGCAAAATGCTGCCCAGCCGGATCTGTTGTCCGCCTTCGAGCGACGAGGGCGCCGAACGCTGCAAGCCGGCGCGGCGTCCCTCTTTCATCGGCGCCAGACGAATGCGATGCGGCAGCGGCGCGGGCAGCTTCGGAGCGAGCTCGTCCACGGGCGCCGCGGCATGCCAATGGGCGTCACCATGTGCGTAGAGCACCGCGTCGGGCTCGCCACGGCCTTCGGCCAACGTTGCGCGCAGCAGGCCCGCGAATGTTTTGGGAACGCTCATTTCTCGCGGGCTCGACGGCTCGAGCATCACGTGCAGCGCGTGCACGGGGCGCGTCAGCGCCACATACAAGACGCATAACGCCTCGTGTACCTTCTGCTGAGTTGTGCGGCTAAACAGGTCTCGCAGCTCGTCGGGCAGCAGCGACTGAATGCCCTTGTTTCGGTATAAGCAGACGCGGTCCGGCGGCTCGGTTGAGTCGGCCTGTCCCACAACGCACGCATCGGGCTGGCCGACCAGCGAGTTCTCCAAGTCCGGCAGCACCACCAAGTCAAACTGCAGGCCCTTTGCTTGGTGGACCGTCATCACGCGGACGTTCGCGGAGGCCGAGGGGGAGGCGATGCGCTGCGTTTCGACATACTGAATGAATTCAGTCGTCCGCAGGGTGGCTCGGTTTTGAAAGTAGTAGGCGAGCCTCACGAGCTGTTCCATGCGGGCATGGTCGCGCGGACCGCAAACAGGTCCAAGCAACTCGAACCAGCGCATCATCGTCGGCCCGAGCCCGTCGTCCATCAGCTGGCGGCGGATCAGCTGCGCGAGCCGATCGGCGCCCTCGTTGGACATGTGGCTGGTGTAGCCCAGGGCCTTGCCGAACGGGGACTTCGCGATGTGGAACCGCGACACGGTGTCGCCGGGGTGGTCGGCCAAGTGCAACAGCGCGAGCACCAACTGCACGGCGGCCGAGTCGGTCAGGGGACTGCCGCCCTCCTCGCTGGCCTCGACTCCCAGCTTTCGCAACAGGTAGATCAATCTGGCCACCACCGAGTTGCGTCGCGCGAGCACGCCGATGCTCCGCCCCGGCGCCTGGCGAACGAGCTCCTGAATTCGCTCGGCAACCCGCCGCAGATGCAGGTCGCGTCGCCGGCCGTTTCCATTGGAGCCGTCGCTGTTGTCGCGCGGCGTCATCTCGACTTGGACGAAGCCGGGCAGATCACTGCGAGCGGTGGTGTGTTCGCGAAACGCCTCGGCCCACAGCCGCACGGGCTGCTCGAGGTCGTCGAGCTTGGGATGTTGGTGCAGGTTGGAGAACACGCGATTGACCGCGTCGATGATCGGCTGCGCCGACCGGAAACTTTCGTTGAGCGATTGGTGCTCGAGATGGTCCAAGTGCGCCTCGAGCGCCTGGAAGATTTCGGAGCGGCCACCGCGCCAGCCATAGATGGCCTGCTTGATATCGCCCACGCAGAAGAAGCTTGGCCGGCCGCCCTGCCACAACTCGGCGCGCTTGCCGCCGGCGCCGGTCACTCGTTCGGCGAATGGCCGCAGCGCTTGCCATTGTGGCAGCGAGGTGTCCTGGAACTCATCGAGCAACAGGTGAGTGATCGGCGCGTCGAGCCGAAACTCGAGCCGATCGACCTGCTCGGACGAGGCGGCTTCAGCGAGCCGGCGCGTCACATCGTCGAACCGCATTGCCAGCGTGGCGTTCTTGAGTCGCGTGTAGGCGCCATCAAAACGGTGCAGCAGCCGATAGGTGGCTGCTGTTTGAGACGCCAGCTGGCCAATCAACACGCCGCGGATGTGGTCGATCACGCGGATGTAGGCGGCGATCGCCTCGGTGGGAATCGGTTTGTTGTAGTACTTGTCGCCGCCTTCGAGGATGCGCCGCGTAAGGCCCGACTGCACCATCGCCTCCCAGTCGCCGCGCCGAGCGGACTCGAGGTCCTTTTCGTGGGCTTCGAGAAACCGTTGGTCTTGCGGCAGCGGGGCCGAATCCAGCTCCAGAATCGCTGTCTCCAGCTCTTCCTCGGCGAGCGGGCGCAAACGCGGGAATTGCCGCCAAGCTCCCTC
Organism: Planctomycetales bacterium; assembly: GCA_020426845.1. GTDB lineage: Bacteria > Planctomycetota > Planctomycetia > Pirellulales > Pirellulaceae > JAGQPF01. The sequence goes on along the minus strand of JAGQPF010000221.1, from coordinate 7,377 downwards.
GCGCGTCTCCGCATAGAGTTGATAAAGGCTGCGGACGGTGTTCTTCACCAGCTCGCCAATCGAGCGTTCGGCCTCGCCCTTGGTGACCAGATGCATCAGCCGCACGATGTCGTTGTCCGCGTCGCCGCGGAGAATCTGCTCGGTGGCCTGAGCCCGCAGCTGCTCGTCCTCCAGTTCTTCGACGATGCGCCACCCCGGCGGAAGACTGAGTTCGAGGCTAAAGCTGCTCGCGATCTGGGAGAAGAAGCTGTCGAGCGTGCAGATGCGGAGCCGGTGCAGATTGCGGAGCACTTGGCGAAGCAGCGCGACGCAGCGCCCTCGGCTTAAGTCGGGCGTCTCCAGCGCCGCCGCGAGTTGCTCCGCGCCGGCATCGGAGCCGGCGGCAAGGGCCAGCCGCATCACGACGCGATCGAGGATCTCTCCCGCCGCCTTGCGAGTAAAGGTGGTGGCGAGAATCTGGTCGATGGGCGCGCCGTCGGCGAGCAATCCCAGAAAGCGGTTGGAAAGCTGATACGTCTTGCCCGTTCCGGCTGACGCTCGGATGACCACATTGTCGAAGCGACTCATTCGTCGGCCTCCAGTGCCGGCGCATCGAACACGCCCTGCATGCAGACGGCCGCGAAATCATCCCAGTCGGGCGGCACTTCACGTGGCGGCCAAAATCGGCCGCGCAGCACGTCGCGGACGACTTGCCGAGCGGTCTCGTCCGCGCCCGCCAAGTCCGCTGGCGTCCAACGGGCCAAGCGATGTCCGATTTGCTTCAGATCCTTGGGCAACACCAGATACCCTAGCTGAATCTCGCCGCTGACCCCCATGGGCTCGGCGAGGTGCCGGTAGAGCGGCAGCTGCAGATCGGTCCACTCGCCGCCGCGCTGATGTGCCTCTTCGGGCGACTTGCCTCGGTCCGAGGTCTTGTAGTCGAAGATGGTCCAGGCCCCCGTGTCCTGGTGGCGATCGATGCGGTCGATTCGTCCGCGCAGTCGCATTGACTGCTCCCCGTCCACTTCCAGCCAGATGGGCTTTCCGGATTCGGGCTGCTCGATATGTTCGATGCGCCAACCTTGACGAGCCCAGTCGGCTTGCCAGCGAGCGAAAGCGTCCAGCCGCGACCGCAGTTGGTAGAGCTGCACGGTGACGGGCGCCAGCCGCTCGTCGCCAAACTGCTCGGCGAGACTCGACGCGAGCGAGTCGCGCAGCGCGTATTTGATTTCGTCGGCGTCGCTCGAGTGCCGCGCATCGCCTTCGCCGAATCGGCGCAGCACTTCGTGCAGCAAGCTGCCGAAGACCGCCGCATTCAACTCCTCCGCGCGATCGTCCAAGGTGCGCAGCTTGAGCACATGCCGCAGGTAAAAGCGATACGGGCAGGCAAGGTAGTCACGGAAAGCTGTCACCGTCATGCTCTCGACGGCCGGCGGCACCTCAGGCGGCCGCGGCACACAAAGCCCGGTGGAAATTGGCGCACCGGGGGCGGGCGCCGACATTGGCCGCTTCGGCTCGGGCTCGAAAAACTTAATCGCCCGCGCCGCCAACACATCGTCGTCGGAGGTTGTAAATAGCAGGCGACTGGGCGACAGCGGATTCCCCTCGGTGTCGTAGCGGCCGACGATCAGCGTCAGGCTTTCGCGGGTCGCGGCCAAGACGCTCAGGGCATAGGCGTCGCGGGCGTAGCGACGATAGTTGTCCAACAGGCCAATCCGCCGCCGCAGCGCGTTGGGCAGAAACAGGTCGGCATTGATGGAGGTCGGCACCAACCCGTCATTGAAACTGGTGACAATCAACACCTCGGCAGTGTCCAGCGGCAGCTCGAGCCAGCCGAGCATTTCGACGGCCTCGGGATCGGGCAGCGGAGCAATCTCCTGTTTGCCCAACTCCTGCAGCGCCAGTCGCAGCGCCTGGTGCGACTCGATGGACGGCATCAGCTTTTGAGGAGCGGAGTGTTGCGCCAGCAACACGGACTGGATTTGACGGCAGGCCGCGAGCACATAGTGCTGGGACGGATCGTTCCGGTCCATTTCGATGTGGTCGTGGATGTTGACCAGTACATCGATGATCGGCTGCGACCAATGTCCGAGTTTGCGGACGCCTCCGCGCAGCGGTTGCAGCAGCGATTCCACGAGTTCCCAGGCCTGTCTCGCCGCCTCGCAGGCTTCCGGCGGGCCGAGCCATTGTCCGAGCTTCGGCTGCACGTGTTCGCCGTAGTAAATATCCAGTTCGGTCAGCCAGCCCGCTGGGGCGCCATGGTAGACGAGCCAATCGAACATAGCGGGATGGCGGACCAACGCGGCGAAATCGACGTAGCGTCCACGATCCAGGTAGTCGGCAATGGCCCGCATCAAGCGATAGGGCGATGTCTCGGGCAATCGCTTTCCGACGGCCCAGCGGCTGGGCACACCGCATTGGGCCAGCTGCCGGTGGATTTGCGGAACCAGCGACTCCTCGGGCACGCCGATGGTGATCTCGTCGGCGCGGCGCCAGCCGTCCCAGGCGGCAATCGTCTCGGCCACCGTCTCCGCTTGCTCTGCCGCCCCCTCGACGACACGCACCCAGGAGTCCTCGATGGGGATCTCGGCGTCCTCCCACTTTTCGGGCACGATGCAGCCATATTCGTCGAAACGGTCCGCCATCGACTCGGGGGCGTACGTCAGCGTCGTTACTCGCTCGGACACTTGGTCCAGCATCTGGCGCACGGCAACGGGCATATCGGCCGCGGCGACCACGATGATGTCTTTCTCGGTGTGGCACTCGCCATGCTCGATGGCAAACAGCCGCGCCGTCTGCATGTCCCAGAGTTGAAAGTGGTCGAGCACCTTCAGGTACAGCTCCTGGATGCGCCGCATCACTCGCCAGCGGGTTTTCTCCTCGAGCTCGCCGGGAAGCCACGAGGAGTTCATTACGCGGGAGAAGTCGAGGCCTTCGGCGGCCAGTTCGCGATGCGCGTTCCACAACAGCCGAGCCAGCGCCATCCAACGCACGATATCCGCGTCTTCGGGAAGGTCCCGGATCACTCGAATCACGCGGCCCCGCCCCGCGGTCCGCAATGCGTGGATCCAGGCCAATTGCTGGACAAAGTCCGTGGCGAACGGCCGTTTGGGTTCGTACAGTTGTTCGGGAAGCCGCCCGATCGTCTCGATCTGCGGAGGTGTGAGCACCAGTCCTTCCCGGTCCGCCCGCTCGACGACAATCTCCAAGAGGCGTCGGCCCGCCCGGCTGCCCGGGACGACCATCAGCACGGCGTCGAGATTCAGCTGCTGCCCATCTCGATACCGCTCGATCACGTACTCCGCGGCGCCGACGAGGGCGGGGGCGGTCCAATCGAGAAACTTCCGTGAAATGGGCATGGATGGCGGATGTCCGTTCAGTGCCAAAAAACACGCCCTAAGTATATCACTCCGGGTGGGCCTCGGCCAAGAACCCGCGGGCGCCCGCTTTCGCGAAGACGCTTGTCCGCGTAGGGTTTAGGAGGCGGTTGAACAGCGGCTCCGGCGCTTGGTTCGCTCGGGCCTTGAGCCGTCGGCTTAGGCCGTTGAAAAAAGGTCGGTTGTCTCCTTTCTCACTCGGAATGCACTCATGTTGGTACGTGGGGTCCGCGGCGCCACGACGGTGGACGCGAACGACCGTGACGCAATCTTGACAGCCTCTCGGCAGCTGCTGGCGATGATGATTCGGCTCAACGCCATCGAGCCGGAGGATGTGGCCAGCGCGACATTCACCGTCACCAAGGACTTGGACGCAGAATTTCCCGCTCTCGCCGCCCGCCAGCTCGGCTGGCTCGATGTGCCGCTGCTTTGCGGCTACGAGATCTCCGTTCCCGGCTCGCTGCAAAAGTGCGTACGCATCCTCGTCCATTGGAATACCGACAAGCGGCAAAACGAAGTCCAGCATGTCTATATCAAGGATGCGGTCAAATTAAGGCCGGACCTCTCCGTCCTGCCTCCCGTCGACTTGGACGAACTGGAGCAGTGGATCAATGACCAAATGAGGAAGCTGCCGTGAGCACCACCGATTTCACCGACGATCTCGCCGCCGATCATTCTGCCACGCTGGCCGAGCTCGATACGCCGGCGCTGTGTCTGGACCTGGACCGTTTTGAACGAAATCTGCAGACGGTCGTCAACCTGTGCCGCGAGCGGGGTGTCGATTGGCGCCCGCACGCTAAATGCCATAAATCTCAGGACGTCGGTAGCCGACTGGTCGCGGCGGGAGCCTTGGGGCTGACCTGTGCCAAGCTCGGCGAAGCGGAAGTGATGGCCGACGCAGGCATTCGCGATCTGCTGATTGCCAACATGATCGTCGGCCCCAAGAAGGTCGCTCGGCTGGTCGAATTGCGACGCGTGGCCGATCCGATCGTCTGCGTCGACTCGCTGGATCAAGCGGGCCCGATCTCCGCCGCGATGCACGCCGCAGGGCTGCGTTGCCGAGTCATCATCGAAGTGGACATCGGCTTGCACCGGGTTGGCGTCGCTCCGGAAAAGACGGTGGAGTTTGCGGCTACTTTGTCAGCGCTGCCCTGCATCCAATTCGCCGGAATCATGGGCTATGAGGGTCACTTGCTGACGATCGCCGATCCGGACGAGAAACGCGCCAAAATCGGCGAGGCGCTGAAGCTGCTCACCGACACGGCCGACGCAATTCGCGCGGCTGGGCTCTCCTGTGACATTGTTTCGTGCGGCGGGACCGGCTCGATTGCGTTCTGCACCGCTCAGCCGGGAATTACGGAAGTGCAGGCGGGCGGCGCGATTTTCATGGACGACTTCTACCGGCTCACCTGCCAGGTGGACTTTCTCGAGCAGGCCCTGACGGTGCACGCCACCGTGGTCAGCCGGCCGGCGCCGGATCGAGCAGTCATTGACGCGGGCCGCAAAACGATTAACGGAGAGATTCGGATGCCCTCCGTGCAGTCGCCTGCGGGGCTGACGGTCAAGAGTTTGTCGGCCGAGCATGGCGCACTCGAGGTGCCGGAGGGCATGGAGTTGAACGTGGGGGATCGCGTGGTGCTGGTGCCAGGTTATGGCGATTTGACCACGGTGCTGCACAACCGCTTTGTGGTCCATCGCGGCGAGCAGATTGTGGGCAGTTGGCCGCTGCAGGCACGTGGCCGCCTCCACTAGGAGGTGGGTGAACCGTGTTTCCGCTAGTTGCTAAAATGTGTAAGAATGGAGCTGTGAGAGCGAAACACTGCTACTATTTCCCATCCAATCCCGCCAATGGGTGTCGTTGAGAGTCCGGAGTGGCCAACACTCGAATGCCACCTTTCCAACTTCGATCCTGCGCTGGTTCCCAACCTCGTAGCCCTCGCGCAACGCGTTTTTCTTTGCCCAACCTTCCCCCGCCTTCCTCCCCATGTTGCAAAGACTGACGGACGTCTTGCACTATCCATTCGGCCGGGTTCGGCGGTTTGTGTTGGTTCATATGCTGCACGCCAACGACCCTCCGCATCGGCTGGCGTTGGGCGCCGCGATCGGCGTTTTCGTCGCGATCACGCCGACCGTGGGGATTCAGATGGCGCTGGTGTTGGTGCTGGCCTACCTGTTGCGCGCCAACAAAGTGGTGGGGTTGCCGATCGTTTGGATGACCAATCCGGCGACGATCGTCCCGATCTACTACAGCTGCTACTACATTGGCCGGCGGATGCTGAATCAGGAAGGCATCGGTCGCGAATGGTGGGCGGAGCTGCGCGGCACGCACAACTTTACGTTTTACTGGGAGAAGTTGGTTGAGGTGGCCATGCCGCTGTGGCTCGGCTGCCTTGTGGTGGCGACTGTCTGTGGTTACGCGACGTATTACGTGACGTACTTCATGGTGCGGCAGTATCGGCTGAAACGCTGGGGACAACTCACGCCGCCCGAGCACGAGCTGGGCGAGGCTGCTCTTCAACTCCCCGAACAGGGCGCGGCGGCCGAGAGTGAGAGCGCCGCGCCTGCGGAGGCGACGCCTGCTCCCGCGGCGCCGCCCGACATCAACGCGTCAGGTGGCGAAACGGATCACTTGCCGACGACGATTGAATGAATCACCCGCTTACTTACCCTCAGGTTGAAGAAGGATGGATGACATGAAGAGACGATTCCCGTTAGTCACGGTCGCGCTATTGGCGTTCGGCGCTGCGCTGGCCGCGGGCTGTGGTGGAGACAGTGCACCGACGCCAACTCCCAAAGGTGTCCCGGAGGACGTGCCCGATCTTAAGATCGGGGATGATTCCTCCCCCAGCGAGCCTGCTCCCTCCGAACCCGCGCCCGAGCCTGCGCCCAATGAGCCGGCCCCCGCCGAACCTGCCCCCGCCGAACCTGCGCCCAGTGCGCCTGCTCCTGCTGGCGGCCAATCCAGCGCCGGCGAGCCCGCTGACGCCGGCTTCGGTCATCTGAAGCTAGTGATTCGCACCGACAAGGCCGTCGCGCCCGCTAATATCAAGACCTCGGGCCCCGACTGTGGCGAGCTCAAGATCAAGGAGGAAGTGGTTGTGGTCAATCCGAAAGGCAATGGCTTGGCCAACGTCGCCTGCTGGCTCGATGAGGATGCCCCGAAGATTCACCCGTCGTACATGGGCGACAAGGACAAGAAGGTCTTCTTGAACAATATCAAGTGCCGCTTCGAGCCGCATGTCAGCGCCATGTGGACCGAGCAGACGCTGGAGATCGGCAACGCGGACGCGTTTGGCCACAACAGCAAGATCGACTCGTTCGAGAACGAATCCCACAACCCGATCATTCCTCCGGGGCAAACCTACGAGGCGAAATTCGCCAACCCCGAGACGCTGCCCGTGAGCTGCAACATTCACGCTTGGATGAAGGCGTATGTCGTGGTGCAGCCCCACCCGCTGACCGGCATCAGCGCAGTCGATGGAGCGCTGATCATCAAGAACGTGCCGTCCGGAAAACAAAAGTTCCGGATGTGGCATGAAACCGGTTTCCCCGGTGAGGTCAAAGTGAACGGCAAAGCCGCCAAGTGGAAGAAGGGACGCTTCGAGCTGACGATTCCCGATGGCGGCACGCTTGAGGTCAACATCGAGATTCCCGCGGACTCGCTGAAGTAGGTCGAAGCCGGGCAACCGAGCTTCCCAATCATCAAGGGCCGAGCCCGACATCTGGTCGAGCTCGGCCCTTTTTCGTTGGCGGCTTTGAGGTTCTAGCTTTGAGGATTCGTGGTTGGGGATTCGGGACTCAGCCCCACGTGCGCCGCGCACACCAGCCCCGCAAGGGGCGACAGATGTTTGCCACGGGCGCGAGCCCGTGGAGTCGCACGCAACACGCGCACCAGCCCCGCAAGGGGCGACAGATGTTAGCCACGGGCGCCAGCCCGTGGAATCGCGCGGACCACCCTGCGCGGTCCCTCAAGTTGCGAGAACTGTTAATCACAGGCGGCAAGCTCGGGAGAGGACAGGTC
>JAGQPF010000220.1 GCA_020426845.1 Planctomycetales bacterium | reverse complement strand
TTGGAGGAGATCGACCGACACATCGTTCGCCCATTGCACGACGCCCTGCGTCAGCAAGGCGAGTACCGCATCTTGATTTCACCCGACCATCCGACCCCGCTCCGCACCAAAACGCATAGCCATGGCCACGTGCCTTTCGCCATCGCCGGCGCCGGCATCGATGTCGACGGCGAATCGACTTATGACGAGCTTGCCTGCGAGCGTAGCGGCTTGAAGCTCGACGAAGGCCACCGCTTGATGTCCCTGTTGTTGGACGCCGCGTCCTAGGAGACCGTCCGAAGCACAGGCAGCCAGCCTGTGATGCTTGGTGGTTCTGGCCGCGAGTTGCAGATTGGCAGCCTGCACCACGACAAGGTTTCAACGACCTCGAGATTTCCTTCACAAACACGTTTCACCACCGCAACCTCAATTCTCCAGACATGTCCGAGCTCATCGTTCAGAAATTTGGCGGCACCAGTGTCGCCGACCCGCAGAAGATCCTTGCCGCGGCGCGGAAGGCGATTCGCGCGCATCAGCGTGGGGCTCGCGTCGTCATGGTTGTCAGCGCGATGGGCAAGAACACCGACATGTTGGTGGATCTCGCCTCGCAGGTGAACGAGAAGCCGCCCGCCCGCGAGATGGACATGTTGCTGTCGACGGGCGAGCAGGTCAGCGTCGCCCTGATGGCGATGGCGATCGACTCATTGGGACACAAGGCTGTCAGTTTGACCGGCGCCCAGATCGGCATCCGCACCGACAGCACGCACACCAAGGCGCGGATCCGGAGCATCTCCACCGAACGCATGCGTCGACTGCTGGACGAGGGCAATATTGTTATCGCCGCTGGCTTTCAAGGCATTGACGAAGACTTCAATATCACCACGCTTGGCCGAGGTGGATCGGACACCACCGCGGTTGCGCTGGCGGCCGTGCTTGGCGCCGACGCGTGCGAGATCTACACAGATGTCGACGGGGTCTACACGACCGACCCGCGTCTGCTGCCCGAGGCCCGGCGCGTCGAGCGGATTAGTTACGACGAAATGCTGGAGCTGGCCAGCCTCGGCGCCGGGGTGATGCACAACCGCTCGATCGAGTTCGCAAAGAAGTATGGCGTCACGATTCACGTCCGCAACAGCATGGCCGACACGCCAGGCACCTTGATTGTGGCTCAGCCGGAATCCCGCGGCCAAGCGGTGTGCGGCGCCGCGCTGACACGCAACGAGGCGCGCGTCACGCTTCGCGGCGTGCGCGACGAGCCCGGCGTCAGCTGCACACTGTTCTCGAGCATCGCGGCCCGCAACATCACGGTGGACATGATCGTGCAGGATGTTGGCGAATCCGGCCGCGCGGATATCTCCTTCACCGTGCCCGAGGCCGAGCTTGCCGATACCCTGCAGGCCGTCGAAGCGATCGCCGAGGAACTTGGGGCCCAGGCGGTCGAGCACGATCGCAATGTCGCCAAGGTGTCGGTCGTCGGCCTCGGCATGGCTCAACAAACGGGCGTGGCCACGCGGATGTTCCGCCGCATTGCCGACGCCGGCGTCAACATTCAGATGATCACGACCAGCGAGATCAAGATCTCGGTGCTGGTCGATCGCGAGTTCGCCCAGCGGGCGTTGCGGGAAGTCCACCAAGCGTTTGAACTGGAAAAGGAAGTGACGGTGGACGCGTTCGAGGCAAGCCCGCAAATTGGCGCCGACGCGGCCGATGTCGTCGAGCGGCTGCAGGGAGCAGGCATGGAGGACTTGATGATCGACGAAGTCCGGCTCGACGAGACGCAGGCTCGCGTGACGATCAATCAGATTCCCGACACGCCCGGCATCGCCGCACAGGTGTTCGAAATGGTCGCCGAGGCCGGCATCTTTGTCGACATGATCGTGCAGAGCCACGCCGCTCATGCCGACGCCGCCAGCCTGAGCTTCACGATTCCCCGCGATAGCTTGCAGCACGGCCTGCAGGTGGCCAAGTCGATTGCCACGACCCTCAACTGCGGCAAAGTGGACAGCTGCCCCGAGGTGGCGAAGCTGTCGGTGTCGGGAGTCGGAATGCGAAGCCATACGGGCGTCGCCATTGGCATGTTTCGCGCCCTGACGGAGGCGAACATTAACATTGCCTTGGTCAACACCAGCGAAGTGCGAGTCAATGTCGTGGTGGATGGCAAGTCGGGCCAGGCTGCCAAGCTGGCGTTGGAAAAGGCGTTTGGCAAATAGTCGCCGGCTGGGGCGACGTTTGGGGCGACGTTTCGCGGCAACGCGCAGGGCTGTTTGTCGGTAGGCCGAAAACGCTGTTAGAATCAACGTGGCGAGCGACTCTCATGTCGGCGTCGCGTCTCTGTGTTGCCACTCACAGACCAGGCTGCCTCATGCGAATTAATCGAGTGCTCGAGACGTCGCTCTATGTTCGCGACTTGGACGAGGCGAAGCACTTCTACATAACAGTGCTCGGGGCCGAGGTCGGTTCCGAGGAACACGGGCGCCACGTTTTCTTTCAAGTCGGCCGACAGATGTTGTTGCTGTTTGTGGCGGATGTCTCTCGAGATCCGGTCGGCGCTATCCCGCCGCACGGATGCGACGGCACGGGGCACGTCGCGTTTGCCATGGCGCACGACGAGATTAGCTCTTGGTCCGAGCAGCTGGCGGCTCATGGGGTGGAGGTCGTGCAACGGCTTGACTGGCCTAACGGCGCCGTGTCGCTCTATTTTCGCGACCCGAGCGACAACCTGCTCGAACTGGTCACGCCTTGCCTGTGGTTCGCCGACGAGTGCCCACGCCCCTCGCCGCATCATCCCGGAAATCCCGATTAGGCCATTGCCGTTGCAGGCAGGCCCGCTCGAGGCCACCGCAGCGCGGTTTGCGGGATATAATTGTGGAGTCAGCCGAGCGCCCTCCGCTGCGACTGTTTTTTGCTCGTTGGAATTTTGAGAGCGTACCATGCCCGTTCAGATGCAGCTTGCGCGGATTATTATTAGCGAGATCCACGAGCAGCAAGTGATCTACCTCAAGGAGATCGAGGGCGACCGCCAGTTTCCGATCCTGATCGGGATGTGCGAGGCCAAGAGCATCGATCGCCACGTCAAGGATACGATCACGCCGCGGCCCCTGACGCATGATCTGCTCGTCAACACCGTGGAGCAGATGGGCGGCGAGTTCGACAGCATCGTGATCACGGAGCTGCGCGACCGAACCTACTTTGCCGTGCTGCGAATTCAGCTCGACGATGACATTCTCGAGATTGACGCCCGCCCGTCCGACGCGATCGCCATCGCCGTGACCTGCGATCCCCCCTTGCCGATTTTCGTCGCCGAGGAGGTACTGGACGAGCTCTGGTCCGAGTACGAAGAAAACGACTAAACCTCGTGGCTCGCCACGACTTCGCGAGTTCTCCAACCCCAAAACGAAGGCTTGATGGTCCACTAGTGGGCCGTCGATCACAGGCTGTTGGTGAGCCACACTTGAAGCCACCACTCTGTCACACCATTTCTCTACCGGCACGAGCATGTTGAAACCCACCCGATTCGCTGTCTTGATTGCCGCGTTCGTCTTTGCAGGAGTGCTCACGTTGACGCCCCATTCCGCCGGTGCCCAGGAAGCCGGCCAACAGCTCTCCGCGAGCGTTTCGGTCTCCGCTAGCTTCGCCTCCCGCTACTGGCTGTATTTGCCGCAAAAGTACGAGCAGCAGGAGCAGTGGCCGCTGTTGCTGTTTCTGCACGGGGCCGGCGAGCGTGGCGACGATCTCGAGAAGGTCAAGGTGCATGGCCCGCCGAAGTTGATCGCGGCCGGCAAACATTTCCCCTTCATCGTGGTCTCGCCGCAATGTGAGGCCGATAAATGGTGGGAAGCGGCCGAGCTGAGCGCGCTGTTGGACCATCTGGAGAAGACGCTCAAAGTCGATCCACGGCGAATCTACGTCACCGGCCTGAGCATGGGCGGATTCGGCACTTGGAGTCTTGCGACACGAGACGCTCACCGCTTCGCCGCCATCGCTCCCGTGTGTGGAGGCGGCAACGCGATCCGGGTTCGCTACGCGCCGTTCACGGCGCCCGCGTGGGCCTTCCATGGCGCCAAGGACCAAGCGGTTCCGCTGTCCGAGTCGGAGGAGATGGTGGCGGCGATCAAGCAGAAAGGCGTCGAGGCCAAGCTCACGATTTACCCCGAGGCCGGTCACGATTCGTGGACCGAGACGTACAACAACCCGCAGCTCTACGAGTGGCTGCTGAGCCACCATAAGTGACGACGGGCGCGGATCCTCACTCGAAGTCGCCCTCGTGCAAGTATTGGAAACTATCTACCTCCGAGTGGGTCAGCGTTTGCTCGGCGATCGCTCGGACTCCGGTTTTTCGAACTGCCTCCAGCCCTTGCTTGGTGACCAGATTGCGAGACAGGTCGAGCCACTCGAGATTGGCCGTAGGAGGGTGATTCGCCAGCATCTTGGCGCCTTCATCCGTGACGAGGCCAATGCGGAGGTCCAAGCTCCTCAGACGTTCCAGCAGTCCAGAGCGAATCAGCACTTCAATGCCCGCGTCGCCCATGTCGGACATTCGCAGTTGCAAATGCGTCAGTTCTGGCAGATTGGTGGACCGAAAAACAGCCTCCACCTGAGCCAGTGGAATGAAGCTACGGTCGTCCGAGTAGTGCGGGTGGAGTTGGAGATGGGTGAGTTCGTGTAGCGATCTGTTCTCGGCCAGTATGCCGAGCGGAATCTCGAATTGATCGCCCCGCGCGTTGGGCTCACCCAATGCATACATTCGTAGCACGCGGAGCTTACTCAAGTTCGTCAGGGCGAATAGCGCGTGCGCGTCATACCCTTTGCAGATCAATTGCAGCTCCTCGATTTGCCCCATTTTACCGATGAGCTTTTCCAGGTCCGGAACTCGAGTGTGGTTATCACACCACCCTCGCTCCGGCGGATCACCTTCCGAATCTCCCATCTGGAATCGACGCAGGTTGCCGAGCATCGGCGCCTCCAGCAGCTCCAGCCATTCACACTCGTAGGACCGAGGGGATGGCCTAGGGCCCCTCCTCGCCGGCTCGTCGTCGTCCTCGATGCCGAGGTTGTACGCCGTGCTAGTGACGTGAAGATCTCGCACGAAACGCGTCTCGCGCGAGTCCGCCAATGCGTGGCATAGCCGGACCGTGAGCGCTTCGATCGTGAGTTTGTCGAGAAATCCGCGGCGCCATTGGTGTGTCACGAAAGGCCGTGAATTCATGCCCCATTGATCGACTTCCTCCGGTCGGACCGGCGCGAAGTGAGGAGCCAACTCCCCCAGCCATTGCTCGCTGTGCCGGTGCAGCAGCTCCGCCTCGCGGAGTTTCAATTCGGCCCGCTGCGAGCGGTCGAGATCGGTTCGCTCGAGATCCAACTGGCACGAGATCAAATCGCCCCGCGGATCGCCCTGCTCGATTAACCAATCGGCGTATACCGCGTAAGGCTCGATGGATTCCGGTGCCGCCAGAATCGCTCGCTCAAATTCGTCACGCATGATGTTCGCCGGGGCAAGCTCGATTGCAGGGGAGAGACGTTGCTAGGGGCGAGCCACATCGTAGCAGTGCAGCTCGCTCTGATCGCGCAAGTAGAGCTTTTTGTCGGCGATCACGGGGTGAGCCCAGCCCTCTTTGTTGTTGCTCTTGACGCGGAACGTGCCGTCCACTTGGTAGCCGTTGGGCGACGCGTTCAGCAACGCCATGATTCCATTCTGATATCGAAAGTACAGCTTGCCGTCGGCGACAAGCACCGCGGCGGAGCCGCTGCCGGGACCCCGTTGCGGGCCCCAGACCGGCTCGCCCTTTTTGAGGTCGAAGCAGACGGGAAAGCCCTGGTTGTGTCCGTGGCCCGTATAGATCAGATCGCCGACGCGGACCATGCCGCCATGGTGATTCTGCAACTGGTTGTTTTTCAGGTAGTACACCTCTTCGGCGCGGATCCCGTTGCCATCGCGATGCAGCCGCAGCAACGCGCTGCCACCGTCGCCGTAACCGGAGGATCCAAACACGAGATCGCCGTGCACAATCGGCGTGGGCACGTTGGCGGTGGAGTTGGCGATGCGATCGTATTGCCACAGCAATCGCCCGTCATCCGCCGCCACTCCGATCAGTCCCCGGCCCACGAGCGTCACATACTGCTTGATGCCGCCGGCCTGGCTGACAACGGGCGACGCGTAGCCGGCCGATCCCGCGGGCATTGGCGTCTTCCAGACGATCTCGCCGGTATCCTTTTTCAGGCCCGCCATCACGGCCTCGTCGCTGCCCGGAGTGCAAATCAACAACTCGCCATCAACCAGTGGCGACTCGCTGTATCCCCAGCCCGACATCATGCGGCCGCCGAAGTCCCGAGCGAAGTTGCGCCGCCACTTCTCCGCTCCCGTCACGGCGTCGGCGCAGAGCAGGTCGCCCTGGTGGGTGATGCCAAAGACGAGCTTCGACTGGGGATCGACCGTGGGAGTGCAGTTCGGAGCTTCTCCCCCGCCGATTGCCGTGGCCCACTGCTCCGCTCCATCGGTGGTCGACAGGCAGATCAGCTCGGTGGCGCCGCCTCGCTTGCCTAAGGTGTAGATCCGCTCGTTCCAGACGACCACCGACGAGAAGCCCTCGCCAATTCCGCTGGCCGACCAACTCAGCGGCGGCCCGTCCTCGGGCCACTTTTGGAGCAGACCCGTTTCGGCGGAAATCCCGTTGTTTTCCGGACCCCGCCAACGTGGCCACTCCTTGCCGTCGGCAGTTGTCGAATTCAACGCGGCAACCGGCGTGGAGCCCGCCCGCTTGAGATTTCTCAGATACTGCAGATCTTCCCCGCTCAGCCGCGAGAGCTGCAATTCGACGATCCCGCCGTCTTCCCGTTGCAGTTTCGCCACGCTGCCTTGCAGAGCGACCACTCGCAGTTTGACGGTGGAGCGAACTCCGTTTGCCGTCACCCACGTGCGAAAGTCCGAATCCGCGAACTCCTCCGCCGAGAGTCGCGTCCAGGAAAGGGACATGGTCCCAAGGGCGACAACGAGGGCCGCGAGGCCCGTCCAACACCATTTACGCCACGAAGAGACCCACATGGAACACTTCCTAAATTGGGGGGATTTCGATTTGGAACAGCCGATGATGATTAAACGCGAGGCATAACGCCCACAACGGGAATTTCACAATAGCCTGAACTGAAGTCGAGACTCGCTCAACCTCCCGGCTCTGGCTCCACAGGATATGGCGATTCGCCCAGCCCTGTTACGGGATCGCGGTGGTTGACGCTTTTTTTGCCGCGAAGTGCGGCAAATGCCGGGCTGAGCCCTGGGAGAAAAGTCCCGAATCAATCAAACTATCAACCGAGCAGCCTTTTTCAACGGACTGCCATTAGAGGGCATTTCAAAAATCTTCCCTGGCGCAATCGAAGGCAGTTTTTCTGGTGGTTTTATCAACCCGATTGCCGATCGGGAAGTTTTTGAAATGCGTTGTAGTTGTTGGTCGTTTTAGAGATGGTTAACGAGACGGAACAATGCGCGTAGGAATGGTGGGCTGGCGGGGTATGGTGGGCTCGGTTCTGATGGACCGGATGCTGGCCGAAGGCGATTTCGATCGGGTCGACCCGGTGTTTTTCTCCACGTCTCAAACCGGCCAGCCCGGCCCCGATGTGGGAAAAGGTGCGACGCCGTTGGCGGACGCGATGTCGATTGATGCCCTAGCCGGAATAGACGCGATCATCTCGTGCCAGGGTGGAGACTACACCAAGGCGATTTTTCCGCAACTGCGCGAGCAAGGATGGCAAGGATACTGGATCGACGCCGCGTCTGCGCTGCGGATGAGCGACGATGCCGTGATCATTCTCGATCCCGTCAATCGGAAACTGATCGACCGGGCATTGAATGACGGTGTGCGGACCTTCGTGGGGGGAAACTGCACGGTCAGTCTGATGATGATGGCTCTGGGCGGTCTGTTTGAGGCGGGCCTGGTCGAGTGGCTCTCGTCGCAGACCTATCAGGCGGCCTCGGGAGCGGGCGCCCGGCACATGAAGGAACTCGTGCTGCAGATGGGGCAGATTCATGTCACCGTGGCAGAGCAGGCGGGCGATCCCGCGTCCGCCATTCTGGAGCTGGATCGACAGGTCTCGGCCACGATACGCGGTGAGCAGTTTGAGGTGTCGCAGTTTGGCGTGCCCCTCGCCGGGTCGTTGATTCCCTGGATCGACACCCAGCTGGAAAATGGCCAAAGCCGCGAGGAGTGGAAAGGTCAGGCCGAAACGAACAAGATACTCGGCCGCACCGATGCGCTGATCCCGGTCGACGGCACCTGCGTGCGAATCGGCGCCATGCGTTGCCACAGCCAGGCATTCCTCGTCAAGTTGACGCGCGATGTGCCGCTCGGCGAGATCGAGTCGTTGTTGGCCAGCCACAACAACTGGGTGGAGGTCGTTCCGAACGAGAAGGAGGAGACCATTCGGCGCCTGACCCCAGCCGCGGTGACCGGCACGTTGCGAGTGCCCGTTGGCCGGCTGCGAAAGACGAACATCGGCCCCGAATACCTCAACGCGTTTTCGGTCGGCGACCAGCTGCTCTGGGGCGCCGCCGAGCCGCTGCGTCGGATGTTGCGAATCATCACCGATTGAAGGCGCGTACGTACTACTGCACGTTTTCAGCCCTCGACCTCTTCCGATGCGGGTTGAGAGGCGCCCAGTAGCTTGAGATTCAACGTTCCACCGCGAAATAGCATCTCATCCAATGCGTGGTCGACGTCCGAGCGGGAGATTTGGCCATCGCCGTTGGCTTCGATGTGGTACTGGATCACCCGCCGCATCAGTTCCTTGATAAATGCGGCGCTGACACCCTCCGTGCGGCGGACGAGTTCGTCAAGTTCGGCGGTGGCCACTTGGGCACGGGGGCAGTAGAGCTCGATCAGTTTTCGCCGACCATCCTCGTCAGGCAATGGAAATTCAATGGCCTGATCGATTCGTCCCGGCCGCGACGCCAACGCCGCTTCGAGCGCCTCGGGACGGTTGGTCGTCAGCAGGAAGAGAATGTCCGCGTCCTGCTTGAGTCCATCCATCTCGTTGAGCAACTTGTTCAGCAGCACCTCCTCGCACGCGCTGCTCATCTCCGCGCGATCGCGCGCGATTAGGTCCACGTCCTCGATCACCACGATGCTTGGTTGCAGCAGCCGGGCCAAGGTCATGTACTCGCCGAGAATGGCCACCTGCTCGGCCGCGATCAGCAGTGTTGTATGGGCTGGCAAGGCCCGCGCCAGATAGTGGATGGTGTGGGTCTTTCCAGTTCCGGGAGGGCCATAGAAAAGCAGCCCCTTCTTGGTTGGCTGTCCGAACCGGGCCAGTTGCTCGCGCTGCCGGACGAATTGAATGACATTCCGATCCAGCAGCGACAACGTGGCCTGCGGCAAGATCACTTGTTCCCGCTCAACCAGCCGCAGCTGATGCACTTTGATGCCCGTTGCTTCTCCCGAATAGGCGTGCTCCGACTCTTCGAGTGACAGGATCTTGCCACGGTAAGACTCCGCCGTATGCACCGACTCCTGGAGGCGTTGAAACAGATGCTCCACGAAACCGGCGCCTGCGGACGTGCCCGGGGCCGCGAGTTGGAACTGCATTCCGGTCACGCGTCCGTAACGCGTCACGGGGGCCAACAGCATGGCGATGCGGACGCCGTCCTGCTCCAGCAGCCATAGGCCGCTGGTGAGCACTCGCAACGGTCGCTCCTCGCCGATATCCAACTCCTCGTACTCCGGCGGCACGGCCGTGGTCGGATTGTGTTGATTCTCGACAATGCAGTCGGCCAGAGTGAGACCTTCGTGTCCATACTCGCGCCGCAGCCCGCAGAAATCCACCACACGGATTTCGTCGGCAAACAGCTTCTCGATCACACGCTGCAGATCCGCCCGCATGCGGTAGGGGAATTGACGCTGTGAAATGACGAGCTTGTCGAACGACAAAGGATGGAAGTGCCAGGCCAGCAGCGCCGGGATATACCGGCTCGCCGCTTGGCCTCGCGCGCGTCGCCAGGCGAGAAATCGGGTTCCCGCCACGCCCAGCGCCACTCCTACCGCTGCGTAGATCCACTCCATATGTGGCCTAGGCCGGCTCGGGTTCGTGTCCCAAGTCCAGCGTGTTGGCCGGCGCCATCCGCTGGTTCTTGGTGTCCCAGCCCATCATCTGGCCTGTCGCCCACGACTCATTGGCCATGTTCACGGCAACAACGCCGGCCAGACCGAGCTCCACCGGGCAGTTCAACTGCTCGCCATTGCGCAGGTGGTTGTGGAGATTGGTGTGGTGGAGCCGGATGTCTTCGCCACCGGTCTTTTTGTGCTCGGCGAGCACCTTGCCGTCCTTGTCTTTGGCGACCCAGCCCGATCCCGTGAAATACAATGTGGCGCGATAGCCGCGAATCAAGTGGTCCATGCCGACCCGATTGCTCATCGTGCCCAACACATAGACGGTCATGCCACGTGGGTACTCGCAGATCATCTCGAAGTTGTCGGGCAGGTCGCGGCCATCGGGCCACTGCCAGATGCCGCCCATCCCGACCACTCGACGAGGATAGAGCAGTTTGCACGCCTTCATGATCCGAGTGATGCGATGGATGAACAGGTCCGTGCAGATGCCGCCGGAATACTGCGAGTAGTTCCGCCATTCAAAGTAGTGATGCGGGTTCCAATCGCACTTGGGAGCTTTCCCAAGCCAGGCGTTCCAGTCGAGGTCGGCAGGCTGCGGCGTGGCATCGTTGATGTCGGGATTGCGCCACGGCCCTTGTTGGTTGTACCGTCGCACGTACTCGATCTGAGCCTGCACGACCTGGCCGAGCAGCCCTTCCTCGATCGCCTTGGCCGCCGAGCTGTAGCTATCGTCCGACATGCCCTGCACGCCGACCTGCAGGGCAAGTCCTGTCTCCTTCTGCTTGGCGGCGACGGCCAACGCTTCCGGAATCCGGTGAGTCATCGGCTTTTCGCAATACACTGCCTTGCCCGAATCGAGCGCCTCGATGGTCATCTGCGCGTGCCAGTGCTCGGGCGTGGCGATGGTGACATAGTCGATGTCATCGCGGGCCAGCAGCTTGCGATAATCGGTAAGCGCGTTAGGGGCGCCCACGGTTTGGGCGCCTTCTTCCGCCCGCTTCTTCCAGCAATCCGCGACGGCGATCGGCTCCAGATTGTTGGACTCTTTCAACGACTTGATGGCGCCAAGGTGTCCCGAACCCATCCCGCCCACGCCGATGAAGCCTACGCGAATTCGATCGTTGGCGCCGATCACTTTCGCGTAGCTCGACGCCGGCAATGCGGCCAGGCCAGCGCCGGCCAATCCCGCTGCGCTAGTGCGGCCGAGGAACTGGCGGCGATCGACGTGAGGTTTGTTCTGTGAGGGGGAAGGCTGGGGTGACATCAGGGACTCCAGTGGCGGGAAGGTCGAGGAATGTGGGTGCAGGTGCGAAACTGGATGGATGTTCGGAGAATTGAAGGCGCCGTGGGCCGCAATCGGCCAATCGGGCGATCATCGCAGCCGAACCTTGCCAGGCCCGCTGGATCGGACCATTAAAGACTGCACTCACGACGATTGCAACATCGACGTCTGCTAGCGACTCCAACGGCTCGGCGCGATGCCGTCCGCCTCCGTCCGCATTCCGGCGGGTTTGTGCTCTTGTTCAAACTTCTGTCCGGTCGTGTTCAAGCTCTTGAGGAATGGTCGAGCCGCCTCGGGCGCCGTCGTAAGTTTTGCAGGGTCCCATTCATCGACCGGCTGCACGGGCCCGGCCCAGGCGGGGCGGTATCCGAACTGCAGCAGTTCGCGCGGCTGGTCGTCGTGATTGGGGTGGCTGCCGTGGAACAGCAGCGATGGAATCAGCACCGCCGAGCCAGCGGGCACCATCAGCGAGATCTCCTCGGGGTGACACTTGTACCGCACATACGGGCTGGCGTCCGCGTGAAAGCTCAGATGCGAGCGCGGAATCAGCCGAAACGGCGCCCGTCGTTCGGTGAGCTCGTCCAAGTAAATCAACACTCGAATCAGCCGCGGACATGAGCCCTCATAGCCGAATAAATTGGAGCCATGCGGCTGGCCGTCGGTGTGCATCGAGATGCCCGGACATCCGGGCAACGAACGTTGGAAGAAGCCTCGCGTGAAGATAATGTCGGGTCCCATCAAGTCTGTCAGAAAGTCGATCAGCGGGGGAAATCCGATCAACTCGGCGACCGTGGGGCTGATCCACTGCGGCTGCTCGACCGCTCGCGTCTGTTGCGTGCTATAGCTCGTGTGTGACATCTCTGCGTCAGCGAGTTCGCGTTTCACCTGCGACACGATGTCCAAGGGAATCAGTGACGGCATCACGAGATAACCCTCCACCTCAAGGTGTCGAATCTGCTCGCCACGAGAGAAGGAGGCAAAGTTCGTCGTGTCGAACTTCATGAAATCCGCCTCGGCGGCGGGCAACGATTTGGGGTCGACGGGGCTCATGTCAGCTGGGTGTTCTTCCACTGGATTTACTTCAGCCAATAGGTCTCGAACTCGTGGTTGCACGGAGTGCCCCGAGTCACGTGCATTCGCCGCTCGGACGGCTCGATGATCAAAGCGAAGACGGTCTCCCAAAAGCCGAAATCCGCGTCATCATTGGCATGCCGGCAAATGGAGCGAGGGTAGTCGTCATGATCTCGCAGCACCGCCTTGATCCGCTCCACCGCATCCGCCCCGGCGGCGGCCATCAGGCCGTCTGCCCGCCGTTTCCTCGCGTGCGATTGAATCAACTCCGGAAACGTCTCATTGATCTGCTCGAGTTCCGGATGCACACAGTGGTTGGAGTGGGCCAGCCAATCGGCGTGAGCTGGGTCCGCAGTCAGCACTCGGACGCCGTCCACGGTCACCTCAAGATCTGCGGGGCCCGTTGGCGTCGCAAGCATGATGTTTGCGGGAATTGCCCGTTGGGCCCGCCGCACTGCCTCGACCGCTTGCTCCAGCGAAGCGGACTCCAGCAACTCGCGAAGCGTAAAGTAGTGTGGAACTCCGACCGCGCGGCTGGGCGCCGGGAGCGTGTTCACGCATGCACCAACGCCACCCTCGCCGAAACCCATGTATGAGATGAGCCCCGCCTGCGTGCAGGTGAGCGTGGCCGGCTTGCCTGCGGGACGTCGCGTGAGCACGATGGTGAAGGCGTCAAGCGCGGGATCGTTGTCCCATGTTTGTGCCACCACGCAGCCGCTGCCGCTTGCCACCGACAGCGAAGTGCAGGCCGAGTCGGCGTCCGGCGTCAGTTGATTGCGAACCTGCAACAACATCAAGTCGTCGAGCGAGACGCCGGCCCCCTCCGCGACACCTTGCAGCTCGTCGACGAGGTCGGGCCGGTACTCCTTCGCGTACACTTGACTTTCGCGTGCAATGGCGATGGCGCGTTCCCGCGAGATGCGAACGGTCTTGTTGACTCGCGCCAGAGCGACCTCGCAAAAACCGCGAGTCTCTTCACGGGCCGCTTCGCCAAGCTGTCGCCCCAACTCGCGGGGCGAGCCGCTGACTTCGATCTCCCGGTAGCGAGATGGAGTTGGGGTAGATGCGTTTGATGTGGACAAGGTGCAGGCGACTCCGAACCAACACGAGCTGCTGAGAAGTGCGCGGGCGTGGAAACGCCTGGCGCTGCGCCAGTTTAGCGGATTGTCGCGCTGTGTGTCAGACGAAGCGACACCATCCGCCAAAGTGCCAAGGGCGCGACGGTGTCGGATCGGATCGGGTGCTTTTGAAGTCCACTTACTCCGAAGGATCCGCAGCGTCGTTCAGCCTTTGGATCGCTTGCTTCGCGTACGTGGCAATTTCCGAGTCCGTATCGGAGACTAGCTGTTGCAATTCGCTTCGCGACGTGGGAGTGGACAGGTAGCAGCCGATACGAGCGGCCCGGCGCCGGAGCTCGGGACGTGCTCGAGAGCGATCGGATCGAGCGTACGCAAGCAGTGGCGGGGCGCCTGCGGGCCCCAGCGCGCGAATGTCCTCCTCCAGCAGATAGCTGGCTTTGGCGGCGCCGATCCTGGCCAACAGCTGTTCGAGCAGAGCGTCGCGTTCGCCCTGCCCCGCCTCGCCGAGTTGGTGCAACAATGGCAGTTGCCACGACCGGGCCCTGGCCGAATCCGCTGGCTGCATTGCCGGCGCCGTGCCGCCTCCCGGAACGGTGACGAGCGTGTTGGCCGGCACCGAGCACTCCAGCGTCGACGTCTTGCAGCTTGCATCGCCGTTGGAAAAGCAGGAGGCCTGAGAGGCGTCCGGCGGCACGCTGCACTGAACCTCGGTTGCCGACGGACAAGTGAATGTCACGATAGAAGACTCGGGAAGCGATGGTTGCTGTGTCTTGACATGAGCGATCAGCATCAGTTCCCTGCCCACGGCGCCGCGACACCACATTTCGCCCCGCACCAACTCGACGCGATCTTCGCTATGAAGCACGACCTCGGAATCCGAGTTCAAGCGAAGCGTGCCGGCGTGAGCTGTCCTCAACTCGCAAGTGGCCGCCAGTGTTCTCACACGCGCGCCCGCCGGCATGACAATCGGGCGTTGGCCCTGCCAGCTGAGGTTGCGCCAGGCGCCGGGTGTCTCGGCGATGGCGATTTTCGAGTCGCCGGCGACGGCGACGACTTCACCAACACCGGTAGGCAAATCGGGGCCGTCAGGCGCACGGGGAGGTCGAGCCAGCCAAACGCAAAACATGGCCCCGGCAGCAACGACAAACGGGAGAAGGAATCGAGGCGCCGCAGTCGCTCGATCGGCTGAATTCGCAGCGGGTTGCGCGTGCTCATCGCGACCGCCCCAAGACGCGGACTCAATTCGCTCCGCCAATCGTGCCGCTGCCGCGGCGCGTGACTTGCCAACTAGCGACGCTGGCCCCAGGGTCATGCGGCACGCATCGTCGAGCTCTTTCAAGTCCTGCAACTGCTGCCGACAAGACAAACACATTTCCAGGTGCGCATCGACATCCACGCGGAGCTCATCACCGAGTTCCCCGTCCAAGTAACTGCTAAGTCGGTCACGAATCTGGCGGCAGTTGGATGCGTTGGTGCTCATGCGGTCCTCATGGCGGCGCCGAGCCGAATTCGCAGCAGCTCGCGTCCTTTTCGCAGTCGCTCATTGACCGTGGCTCGGGAGACTCCGAGCCAGGCGGCCATGTCGCTGTATGACATCTCTTCGTAGTAGTGCAGAAGGACGACTTCGCGGCAGTCGTCCGGCAATGATTCGACGCAGCGAATGACCCGGTCGCGTTGTTCACGTCCGACAAGCTGCTCGGACGGGTCCGGCTCGTTGGCGATTGCCTGAGCGGCCTCGTCCGACGTCAGCCTGCCAACCGCCTGCCGCCGTTGTCGGTCGCGCAGTGTATCCAAACACACGTGCCGAGCGATCCCTCGAAGCCAGCTGCCAAACGCCCGGATGTCCATCAGCCTTCCCTCGGTCAGACCTGCGTGCGCCCGAATAAACGTCTCCTGAGTGGCGTCGTCCGCTTCGCTGCACGCGCCCAACCAGGCATGGCAATATGCTGTCACTCGAGCGTGCCAACCGCGCACGATCTCGCCGAAAGCCCCCGGCTGTCCAGCGAGAGCCAGCTCCACGATCCGCGCGTCAGAGTCGTGTGAAGTCAACGTATTAGCGAGCGAGAAGTAGCGAGCGAGAAGTGTGCGAGCGACCGAGGTCGTGAGGAATGCTATTTCCGGTCGTTATTTTCCAGGAGCTGGATCACTTCAGTCCTTTTGTACAGGCGAGCATAGTCGAGTGGTGTATCTTTGCCATAGGCCTTGGCCGACAAGTCCGCTCCGTGTTTGAGCAGCAGCGCGACGCAGGCGGCGCTGCCCCGTTTCGCGGCAAAGTGCAGGGGAAGTTGGCCATCGTCATGCTTCGCGTTGATGTCGGCACCCGCTTCGAGAAGCAACTTGGCAATTTCGGCGTGGCCACCGATGCATGCTCGCATCAACGCGGTATAGGCGTCGGGAGCGGCATGGACGTTGGCGCCATGGGCCAGCAAATGTCTCACAATCTCCAACTGGCCTCGTTCAGCCGCGTTGGCAAGCGGCGTCAACGAGTAGATCCCATACTCGTTCGGGTTGGCTCCGAATTCCAAGAGAACTTTGACCGCCGCTGTGTGGCCATTGCGAACTGCCAAAGCGAGGGGTGAATTGCTGAGCAGGTTGTGAAAGTACCCCTTAAGAAACTCGCCTCGTCTCGCCGCGGAGTCGACGCCGCTCAAGAGCTTGCGGATTTGCATCGCGTCGCCGCGAAGCGCAGCCAATTGTAGAGGCGACGCCTCAATGCCATAGGTGTCGCGGAGAAACTCAACCACTTCCGCGCGGGGGCTCGACCAAGCGTTAAATTGCAGGTTGGGCATCTGCTCTCGCGAGACCCGCGGTGCGAGCTCGCGAACGGTCTTCAAATCTCCAGTCGCGATTGCCGACCGCATCAAGTCGACAGGACTCGCGGCGGGTGGCTCTGCTGCGGAGAGAAACTCCCCTGTGGAAACAACCGCACATAACGTGATGAACAAGGCAGCTCGATAGTAGGACATGTCGCTGGCCACTCCCGGGGGCAACGCGATCACCCGTCGCGCACTTTTGCCGAATTGTTTCACAGTCTGTCGAAACACACTCTCGAAAGTTAGTCGCCCGGGACGTCGCCGCAGACTGGCAGTTTTTCATAAAAAGTATCAGAAATGCATCAGAAATTCATTGATTGAGGTGGATCGCGGGAATCTTGGGGATTTTGCCTGTCCGCTGAGGTTTGGAGAGAGACTTGAAGTTGCACAGCGACGTCGAGCCCATCGTGGCCACGGCGCTCCCAAGTGTGCATTTTCCCCAACAGACCGACGGAGATAACCATGTTTGCAGGCCAGAAGGATGACAGCAAAACGAAACTGCCGCGGACGATTCAGCTCGCTGCACAGATTGGCGAAAGCAGGACGCTCCCCGTCCGCGAAGGTGGAAACAAATCGGCCTCCCTTCGTCGTCCCCTTCGTAGTCCCCTTCGCAGCTACTGGTTTATGTGGGTGCTGTTGGCCCTTCCACCCGCGCTAACACTGGGTGTCGAGCCGTCGAAGTCGGGGGACCAAGTGAACACTCACCATCCACTGGTGATGCATGAGTGGGGTACGTTCACGACGTTTTCCGGTTCGGATGGCATGCACCTCGACTTTCGCCCGCTTGATGTCGACCACGCCGACCTGCCTGCCTTTGTGAGGGACCGGTCCCAAGTCGGACTGCCGGGGCCTGGAGCGGGGCCGGATTTAACTCCCTTTGTTCTTTTCAAGTCTCGAATTCGCGCGCGAGTGCGCATGGAGACCCCCGTTATCTATTTCTACACGGATGTGCCGCGGTCCGTGAACGTGCGGGTTGGCTTTCCCGAGGGACTGGTGACGGAGTTCTACCCGCCCGTGCGATCCCAGCAGCCAAAGTTTGACTCCAAAGTGGCCTACAGGGAGGGCGAGCCGGTCGGAGGTGGCGCCATCGATTGGGGACAGGTCGACCTGCTGCCGCCCTCGTTGTTTCGGCCGGCTCTGTCGGATGCGTCATTGTCCGACGTCATCGCCGAAACGATGATCGCGAGAATGTTGCCCAACAGCTCAGCCTTTCCTCACTACGCGCATGCTCGTAACACCGACTCGGCGTTGGTGCACGTGCGGTTGGGCCATCAAGCCGCGAAGGCAGCGGCTGCGGTCCCCACCGAGAGTCACCTGGAGCGGTTTCTCTTTTACCGCGGTGTAGGGAAGTTTCGCTTGCCCTACCAGGTTCGCTACGACCAGCATGAGGAAGGCGTATGGGTCAATGACAGCGACGAGGCGTTGCCTCCCGCCTTGCTGATTCAAATCGAGGGTGAGCATAGCCGGATGGCTTTGCTTGGCGCCACCGCTCCCCATTCCACGACCTCCTTGCCGGAACTCGCGGAGGTGGAGAGGGATGAGATCGCCAAGAAGGTGCAACAACTCCTCGAGGACGCGGACCTCTTTCCCAAAGAAGCGGCGGCGATGGTTGACACCTGGAAGGACTCCTGGTTCACGGAGGAAGGCACTCGGGTCCTCTATTTTGTGCCGCGGCCGCTGGTCGACCAGTTGCTGCCGTTGACGATCGAGCCGGCGCCGGAGAAGGCGGTTCGAGTCCTGGTTGGACGGCTGGAGTTGATGAGCCCAACCATGGAGGCAAAAATGCGCGATCTCGTGCGGCTGAACATCAAAGCCCGAGCAGAACACTCGCGACACGTCGAACTGGCCAGAGAAGCAGGTAAAGACACGAGTGTCCCGTTCGCGCTGCCCGCGGCGATCACGTCTCTGGGCCGATTTGCCGAGCCTGCCATTGCGCGGGTGATTGCAACGACGGCCGACCGCGACGTCGAGAACGAGGCAAGAGTCCTGCTGAGGGAGATCCGCTCGCGCAATATCGCGCTGGACGCCGACTCGCAGGCTTCTGCACAAAACTAGCGGCACCCGGGGCGGCGTTTCGCTCAGCCTCGTCTTTCGCACGGCAGGCCGGTGGCCTGCCGTCGATATGTCGCTCGCCCGATTGCGCCTCGCGGCACTCCGGGAAGACCTGAAGTGCAACTCCCCGCTGGTACAACCTCGGGGAGTATCACTTCAAACGCTACTGCTTGTGATTAGGCAGTAGGCCACGGGCCTGAAGGCTGGCGAGCAGGGCGACGCTATCGAGGCCCCGTATCTCCTCATCATCATGCGAGTTTTCCGCCGCCGGCACGTCCGTCGCTTCCGCGCCGTCGCTGGTCGCCGTTGGCACGTCAGCGACCTGATGGTCGGCGGGAGGAGATGACTCGTCTGTGTCATCCACTTCCGCGGATGCCAGCACATCCGCCAGCGACACAGCGGCGGATGGTCCCGATAGCGGAGTTGCAGGGCTGGAGTTGGCGGCGGTCAATCGTTCCGGCAACCGCGCGTCCGCGACGGGAGCCTGCGGAGCTTGGTTTGGCTGAGCGGCAGCGGGTGCGACGTCCTGCCAGCAGGCCCGAGCCACTTCGGACCAATCGGCCTCCGCAGTGGGCAGCGGGAACATCTGATCTAAGGGCAATTTGGCCGTGGTGTTCCGTCCCACTCCGACGAGTCGGCTTTCGGCGATCGCCGACGAGCCCTGTCGACAGAGCGAGGCAACCGAACGCACGACGGCAGGGTCCTCGAGCGCGATGACCACCACGGTCGGACGGACACGACGAAGGAGGACCTTGAAGCCGAGTGAGTCCTTCGTCTCGTGGAACGACCAATCTTCGGGCCTTCCTTGATCGCGGCTGGTCAAGCCAAGTTCACGCTGCAGCGCGCGGGCCGCGGTCGCGTCGAGGCCCACGGCAACCACGTGCTCCGCGGACTCAGCCGCTTGGGCCTCAACAAGCTCTCCGAGCGAGAGGCCGAAGAGCACTCGCTTCGCTTCATCGGGTGTCAGGTCGTTCTTCTCCGCCAACTGCGTCAGCGTTTGTGGCTGTGTCGCGAGACTGGCGAGTTTGACGTGTCGGGTGGCCATGCCGGATCGATCGAGGCTATGGCTACGGGACATGCGGCGGGTGAAGCAGTGCGACTCAGTCCAGTTGGGCAACCGCGACTCATCCATCGCCAACGCACCGTCGACCAGCAACGCCAGCGTGCTGACCTCGAGCGGCAGCTTCGTGACAACGTCGGGAAAACCGCGTTTCACATGAAAGCGAAACGTCTGCAATTTCTCCTCAAAACTTCGCATTAGCAGTTGCGAAGCTTGGTGGCGCAACATCCGCTTCAGCAATCCGCCGTCGACAACGCGCTTGTCAAGCAGCTCGACTAGCCCCTGCAATTGGGCGCCGGCGGCGCCAGCGACCGTCATTCGCAAAACGGGCGCCAACGGTTTCAGATCGGCGGGCAACGTGCGTTCGAGCTGCTCCGGGTCGATGCCCGATGCCGTGGCTCCCTGGATGCGCCCTTCGTTGAGGTAGAACGACATTCGCGTCGTGCGCCCCTCCACCTCAAGAACGCCATGCTTCGCGGTGTTGTTGAGGAAGTCCAGCATTTCACGCAGCGTAAAAATCGAAAAGTCGCCCGCCAACGCGGCGTCGTCCGGCGCCTCCATCACCTCGGGCACCGCGCTGCCGTCCGTCTGGGAGGCAACGACCATCGCTCCAGTGTCAAGCGCATTGCGGACGGTGGTTGTCAGCAGGTCCGAGGTGTACGGCTTGGGGAGCATGTCGACGACGTTCGGCAAGTCGGCGTATTCAACGTACGCCTTCTTTCGCAACGTCGAGCTGATCACGACGGGGATCGAGCACAGGCTGGGACGCTCCTGCAACTGACAACAGACGTCGTAGCCAGTGGTCCCAGGCAGTTGGTGATCCAGCAAAATCATGTCGGGTCGCACCTCCTCTGCCAGCGCCAAGCCGTCTTCGGCGGTGGGGGCGAGCACGACCTGATAGCCCTCTGGTGTCAGATAGTTATCTGCCAGCCGGCGAATTGTCGCAGAGTCGTCGATGACGAGAATCTTTGCTTGTGTCA
>JAGQPF010000219.1 GCA_020426845.1 Planctomycetales bacterium | reverse complement strand
TTGCAGCAGAGCGCGGTATCGCTGCTCGTCGCCCTGCACGACCAGGACATACACCAGGCCGTTGCCGCCCCAGACACCGATGCGGCGGCTGCCGGTGCGAAACTGCGGCGCCCATGGCGGCATCGGATTCAGCGGCTGGATATCGGCCTGCAGCACCAACAGCTCGGCGCCTTGTCGCCGATAGACCACGGCCTGCTCGTCGCCCGCCAGGGAGGCTGTCCGCCAAGCCGCATCAACGGGGAACTTGACGTGCGGTGAAAGTGGCCGCTCTGCGGGGGCCGCCCCGGTCTGCCAGGCAAACTCGGCGCTTGACCACTGTTGCGCCCACTGGTCTGCCTGACTGGCGAGCTCATTTGGGGTGAGCGATGGGGACGGTCCCGCCAACCAGATCATGGTGGCGATCGCCGCGGCGCAGCCGACCAACGCGGCGGCCCAGAAGGCGCGGCGCTGTTGGCCACGATCGCGAGGTGTCACGAGCGTGTCTTGCTCGCCCAAGTCGTCGCTCGAAGGCTGTTCCGAGATTGCCGAGGAGTCCAGCGACTGCGGGGCCAGCCCCAACTGACGCTCGAGTCGCTCGGCCAGACCGGCCGGCACCGGCGCTTCATTCAGCATGTGGCGAATGGAGCCATCCAACTGCTCACTGCGCCGCGCCAACTCCTGCAGTTCGCGGTCCTCCCGCAACTGCTCGGCCAGCGGCGCCAGCTCGGCGAGCAGCGGGTCGTGGAGATCGTCGTGCCCGGGCCGCAGTTGGTCGAGCAGTCGGTCGAGATCAACGTCAGCCATCACTCGCCTCCGTGCGATTTGCCGTGGGGTTGGAGCTCTTGTGGGGACCCCGCGGCCGCGCCGCGTCGGGGACCGCAATCGGCACCTCAAAGCCCTGCTGCTCCAGCAACACGGCCCGCAACTTTCCCTTCGCTCGTGAAAGACGGCTCATCACCGTGCCGATCGGCAGCTCCAGCTGCTCGGCAATTTCTCGGTAAGAGGCGTCTTCAAAATAATACATCAACAGCACCAGCCGGTAGTCGTCGCTCAACATGGCCAAGGCGCGGCCCAACAGCTCCCGGTCGATCGTGTCCTCTGCCACCTCGGCAGGAATCTCGCTCACGTTCAGCTCCAAGCTGGCTGCATCCACCGGTCGTTTGCGACGGACACTTTTCAGGAAGCTGGTGCGAGCAATCGACAGCAGCCACGATTCCGCCTTGGAGGGGTCTCGCAGCTGATGCAGTCGCTGTTGAGCCATCAAAAAGACTTGCTGAGTGACATCCTCCGCGTCATTGGCAGAGCCGGTCAAGTGCAATGCGTATCGATAGACACGGGCATGATGGTCCGAAATCAGCCGACGAAGGTCGACGGCCGGCTCGGCTCCCCCCGCCTGGGGAAGTCTCTCGGGCATGTCATTGGTGAAACTCATTGGATCGGTCATCCCGCTCCAGCTCAAAAGACCCCCGGAAACTGCGAAATATTCCCGCCGCCCCGGGTGGCGGGACGCAATCTCCACGCGGGGTGGAGGGCAGACCGGCGAAATCACCCCCAATGAGCGCATTGAACGCGACGGGAATCGACGCATGCGAATCAGCAGAAAGCTGTTCGTCCCGGTCGGGGGAGTCTTGTCAGGTTGAGGGAATTACCGCTTGGCAGAGGGGGTGGCATCGGCTTCCATGTCACCACAGGCATATTGGATGCCATCCAGGTAGAACTGCATCACCAGCGGATTGCGGAAGATCTCCTCGCGGTGACCCAGCGAGCTGTAGAAAACACGCCCCTTGCCTTGCTGCTGAATCCAGGCGATCGC
>JAGQPF010000218.1 GCA_020426845.1 Planctomycetales bacterium | reverse complement strand
TCGTTTGGGCTGTTTGTTGAGCCGAACCCAGTGACTCGAATCAGCGACGGGGCTGCGAGAACGGCTGGCCGGACTGTTAAACCACCGAGGATTCCCGGCTTCGGGAGCCTATTCCTCACTATTCTTATTCCTCGCTATTCCTCGCTGACGCTGCCGGAGAGCAATGGCATCGGGTTCAATGGAGCCTAGTCCTCGCTGACGCTCTGACGCTTCGGGTTTCCGTTTTGCGATCCCTCGCTGACGCTTCGGGTTTCCTTTCAACGGCGAATTTGCGACGCGGGCGGCGGGGGATGGTAAAACGAACGGACCCGCCCCGCCCTCCAAATCGAGCCCCGAGATTTGCCATGTCCCGCCGCCTGCCCTGCTTCACGTGGCTGCTGCTGTTGTCGATCGCTTGGGGGTGCCCGTTGACACTCGAGGCCGTCGAGCCCGTCGAGCCGGATGGCAATCGGCTCACGTACCTCGACGCGTTTTGCGACCCCTATTACCCCGGCCTGACCTTCCCCAAGCTGACGGCGCCGCAATGGGTTGGCGAGGCAGGCGTCGAAGCTGTCGTCACGCTCGGCATCGACGATATGCGAGACACGGCCAAATACGAGCAGTTCCTCAGGCCGATTCTCAACCGACTCCAAAAGATCGACGGGCGCTCCGCCGTCAGCATCATGACCTGCAAGGTCGACCCGCTCGACCCGCAGCTGCAGGCGTGGCTGAAGGAAGGCGTCTCGCTCGAGACGCACACGTTCGACCACCCCTGCCCTTGCCTGCAAGGCAACGACTTCGCCAAGGCCAAGTCGACCTACGATCGCTGCGTCGACATGATGTTCGCCGTGCCTGCTCTCAATCTCGGCGGAGCGCCGGGGAGTCCGCGTTCCCAGCCGGTAAGGCCCGGCCCTGTCGCCTTTCGCTTCCCCTGCATGGACTCGTTGAATACGCCCAGTCCCCGCGCGTTCGCCGAGATCATCAACCGCACCACGCCTCAAGGAAACTTTCTGCACGCCAGCACCTCGGTCACTTGCTTGTTCACTCCCGACGACCCCGCGCTGCCGCAGAGCCTGACCTTAGTGGCCAAAGCGGTGGACCAACCCGACGCGGGACGCGAGGAACGGTTCCGTCGCTACATCCCCTTCCCGTCGTTCGTCAACAAGATCGAGAACTATCCCTACCCCTATCTGATCGGCGGCCTCTGCTGGGAGTTTCCCTGCACCATTCCCGACGACTGGCAGGCACAGCACATTCAGCAGCCGAACAATCCACGCACCGTGACGGATCTCGTCGCGGCGCTCGAGGCGACGGCGTTGAAACAGGGCATGGCAAACATCATCTTCCATCCCCACAACTGGATTCGCCCCGAGCAGATGGTCGAGGTGATTGACCGGGTCCACGCCAAGCATGGCCAGCGCGTCAAGTTTCTGACCTTTCGCGAATGCGTCGATCGGCTGACACAAAACTTGTTGCTCGGGCAGCCGGTCCGCGCGCCGGTAGGCGGCGGCAACAACGGCATTCGCCTGCTCGACTTGAATGCGGATGGCTTTCTCGATGTGATGATCGGCAATGAGCAGCTGCAAGTGATTCGCATTTGGCAACCGGAATCGCGGCAATGGCGGGACACGCCAAGCCCGCTGCAGTTCACGGCGCCGGGTGAAAACGGCGCTCGCCGTGACCTCGGCGTTCGCTTCGGAGTGCGAGGCGACGGCGCCGTGATCGCTCTTGTGAACAATGAGGATCGGCAGGCGATCTACACCTTCTCCGATGGGGCCTTCATCGAAGCTGCACTGCCTGCCGAGTTGGCCAGCGTGCGAACGTCCGTGGCGGGTGTCGATCAAGGCGTGCGATTTCGCGATCTCGATGGCGACGGAGGTTGTGAGCTGCTTGCCGGCGGTCCGCGACAGCCAGCGATTTGGAAACAGAACGACGCAGGCCGCTGGCAGCGCATGAACCAGCCATTGCCGGCAGCGATTGTCGACGAGTCGGGACGCGACGCCGGTGTTCGCTTTGTCGATCTGGACAAGGATGGGCACGACGACCTGATCGTCTCCAATGACAAGGTCGCTGCCGTCCACCTTTATCAAGATGAGCGAAAATCGTTTGGCCCGGCGGTGGAAGGGATCGCCGAGCCGATACCGTCGATCGTTCGCGACGGCATGAACTATGGCGCCTGGTTTGCCAACGACTTCATGTGGCTGCAGAACGAGACCACCAACAAGCTGCCCGACGGAGTCGATCGCCGCTCATTCGTGCAGTTGTTGGGCAAGGCCGACCCCGGTCCGCGCAGCGCCGAACGCTCGCATCAATCGATTCGCGTTCGCCCCGGTTTCACCGTCGAGTTGGTGGCCGCCGAGCCGTTGGTGATGGATCCGGTCGCCATCGACTGGGGACCGGACGGCAAGCTGTGGGTCGTGGAAATGGCGGACTATCCGTTGGGGCTCGACGATCGCGGCGAGCCGGGCGGTCGGGTCCGGTATCTGGAAGACACCGACGGCGACGGCAAGTACGACCGCTCGACGTTGTTCCTGGACAAAATTGCCTTTCCGACGGGAGTCATGGCTTGGCGCGACGGCGTCTTGATCAGCGCGGCGCCAACGGTCTTCTTCGCCAAGGACTCCGATGGCGACGGCAAGGCGGATGTCCGCAAGGAGCTGTTTCGCGGCTTTGTCGAAGGCAATCAGCAGCATCGAGTCAACGGCTTCGAATGGGGGCTCGACAATTGGGTCTATCTTGCCAACGGGGACAGCGGCGGCGTGGTCGAGTCGATCGAGACCGGCGAGCGGCTGGACATCGGGGGACGCGACCTGCGGATCCAGCCCGATACGGGCCGCATGCAGGCTCAAGCCGGCCGCACGCAGTTTGGCCGCCACCGCGATGACGTTGGCAACTGGTTCGGTTGCAGCAATCCGGTGCCCGTCCGCCACTTTGTGCTCGATGACCACTATCTGGCACGGAACCGGTACTTCGCCGCGCCGTCCTCGCGTCGCGACATCGCTCGTGTCGACAACGCGCAGCTGTTCCCGATCTCGCGGGTGCTGAGCCATTGGTCGGGATACCGCCCGCCGCGCCCCGGCGAGCGGCACTTGTTCACCTCGGCGTGCAGCACCAGCGTTTATCGCGACAATCTGTTCGGCCCGGAGTTCGCCGCGAACACATTCACCTGCGAGCCGGTCCACAATGCGGTCCACCGCCGAGTGCTTGTCCCCGACGGGATCTCGTTTGCCAGCCAGCGCCCGGCCGATGAGCAGCAGCGAGAGTTTCTCGCGTCCACCGACAGCTGGTTCCGGCCGGCAACCGTCACCACCGGGCCCGATGGCGCGATCTGGGTCGTCGACATGTATCGCTTGGTGATCGAACATCCCGAGTGGATCGACGATCAGCGCGAGAAAGAGTTGTTCTTGCGCGCGGGACATGATAAGGGCCGAATCTACCGTATCTATCCTGTTGATCGCGAGCCGCGTCCGATTCCGCAGCTCGGCCAACTCGATACGCCGACGTTGGTCGCGGCGTTGGACTCGCCCAACGGACGCCAACGCGACCAGGCGCAACGCCTGTTATTGGAACGCAACGACACGATGTCCGCCGCGGCGCTGCGTGAACTGGCCAAGCATTGCGAGAATCCGCTGGGCCGGTTGCAAGCGCTGTGCACGCTGGCGGGCTTGGCCGACTTGCATCCCGAAGCGGAGCTGTTGCCGCATGCGTTGGTCGTCCAGTGCCTGCGTGACAATCACCCGGCAGTGCGACGCCACGCGGTGCGAATCGCCGAACGTTGGCTGCGGGCTGCCGATGCGAAGCCCGTCACGGACGCTTTGTTGTCCGCGATGCGGACCATTGTGCAACGCGGTGCGGACGAGGACGCGCAAGTGCGGCTGCAGTTGGCCTACTCTTTGGGCGAATGCGATCGCGCCGAAGCTGTGGACTTGCTTGCCGAGCTATCGGCCTCGGCCGGCGAAGACCCGTTGTTCCGCGCGGCGGTGTTCAGCTCACTTGAGAAGGACAGCCTGCTGCACTACTACGCCTCACTGCAACGCCTGAAGCATGATGAGGGGTACGATCAGGGCGTGATGCAGATGGCGGGCAAGATGAGCGATAGCCGCGCCAGCATGGTCTGGCCGCTTATGGAGGCTCGGCTGCACGGCGTCAAGCTCGAGTCGCTCACGCCCGGGCAGTGGGAGTTCCTTGCCACCGCCATGGAGTCGATTCCAGCCGGACAGCATCCGCCGACCGATTCTTCGTTGCTGACACTCGTGCCGTTGGCACGGCGCCAGCTCGCCGACAAGGCGGCTGACACGGAGTTGCGTGCCGCGATCGCGCGCTGGTTGGGCGCAGCGCAGCGCTTAGGGCTTGCGGACGACGCGGAGTTGCTGCTCGAACTGGTGGATCCTCGCGAGCCGCTGCGGCTGCAACTCGCGGCGCTCCAGGCGCTGCCATGGTCGTCGAGCGAAGCCTATGCGGCGAAACTGTTTGCCAAGCTGCCTTCGCTTGGTCCTGCTGCCCGCCAGCAATTGATCGACTTGGTGCTGGCTCGCCGCAACGGGCCCGAGCGACTGCTCGAGGCCATTCGGTCCGGCCAGATTCCGGCTCAGTCGGTCGGCTTGTTGCATCGCCAGGCGCTGCTGACTCACACCAATGCCAGCGTGCGGCGGTTAGCGGCGGAATTGCTGGGCGCCGCGAGCGCAGACCGCAAGGCGGTGGTGGCCCGTTACCAACACTCCGAAGCTGCAAATCGAGCAGGAGCGGTTGACGCGGGACAAGCGGTGTTCCGCAAGCATTGCTCGGCCTGCCATCGCATCGGCGACCATGGGCACGCGGTCGGTCCCGACTTGACGGCTCTCAAAAATCGCTCGACGTCAGCTCTGCTGACGGCTGTGCTCGACCCCAATCAAGCGGTCGAAGACAAGTACCGCGGCTACCTCCTCGAACTGGAGGACGGCGTGCGGCTGACGGGCATCATCGTCGAGGAAAGCGGCAGCGGCATCACCTTGCAGATGCAGGAGGGCAAGCAACGCGTCGTGTTGCGTTCCGAGATTGAGCGGATGCAAAGCACCGGCAAGTCGCTGATGCCGGAAGGCGTCGAGAAGGAGATTAACGAGTCACAGATGGCGGACCTGCTCGCCTATGTTGGGCAGCTCGGTCCCGCACCGAAAACCTTTGCGGGCAACGAGCCTCGCTTGGTCGAGCCCGGCGCCGACGGAGAAATCCGGCTCGATGCCAAGACGTGTCGGATCTACGGCAAGACGTTGGTGTTCGAGCCGCAATTCGAGAACTTGGGCTATTGGTCGAGCGGCGATGACATGGCACAGTGGCGAGTCGCCGCTCAGGCGGCTGGGCGTTACGAGGTGTGGCTCGACTATGCGTGCGGCAATCCCGCTCCCGGCAACCAGCTGGTGTTTGCGTGGGGCGAGCATGTGATCCGACACCCGGTGCGGAGCACCAGTTCTTGGGGGCAGTATCGGCAGGTCAAGCTGGGCGTCGTGCCCGCATCGCCCCGCGAGCTGGTGGCGACGATGACTGCGGCCGAAGGGCTTAACGGCCCGCTACTGGACCTCCGCGCGGTCGTGCTCAAACCGTTGGCGGACTGAGGAACCGTTGGTGGACTGAGCGTGGCCAGTGGACCGTCAAGTCATGGTTTGGGGGTTGGAGAACCAACAAACTCGCGGCAAGCCGCGAGTTTTGTAACCGAGGCGAATACGCGACGACAACCCGGGGCGATGCCCCGGGCTACGATGAAAAAGGCCTTCGGCCTTTGATGAAAACGGCCGTGCGACAGCCTTCAATACAACCGTGCCGATTGCCCGTTGGGTCTTTTTCAACAGGCTGCTAAACTCATCCCAATGTCCCGCCGCTCCTCCCCGCCTTTTCTCGCGCTACTTTTCCAATCGCATGCCCGAAATCCCGTCAGAACACCGTCGCCTGTTCCCGCTGACGTTGCCCCCGATCGACCTGCTGTTCTTCTACGACGACTTTCCCGACTACCCGATGTCGTTCTATATCGAGCTGGAGTTTTCCGGCTCGCTGGACCGCGAGCGGATGAATGCGGCGTTGGATGAGGCGTTGTCGCGGCATCCGTTGTTGTTCAGCCGCGTCCTCCCGGGGAAACGCAATCGCCCGTCGTGGACGCCGGCGCCCGAGCTGGCGACGACCATCCGCTGGCGAAATTGGGGCGAGCCGTTGCTGCTGGCAGAGGGCGAGGAGTTCATCGACTTGCGCAATGACACCGGCTTGCGCATTTGGGGCGAGCACGACGAGCAGCATTGCAAGCTGACGATGCAGTTTCATCATGCGACGTGCGACGGCACCGGCGCCTACCGTTTCATCGGCGATCTGCTAGTGGGCTACTTTCAACGCACGCCCGAGGGCGCCGACCAGGTTGAGCTAGGTGACACGGACTGGGGACGGCTGCGACATCGCCGCTCCGCTATGGGCGACCTGTCGGAGAGAGTCGGCGTGTGGAAACTGTTGCCGACGGCGATCAGCCAGTACCGACAGATGCTGCGGTTGGTGAAGCCGCTCCGCCCGCCGGCTCAAAAGCCGGCGCAGCGGCCGTTTCCGAACCTGGCAGTGGAGACGCTCTCGCCCGAGGTGCTGACCGAGCTCCGTCAGCAGGCGGTCGAGCGCAGCGCGATGCTCAATGACCTGCTGATCTGCGAGTTCTTCCGAGCCATCCAAGAGTGGAATGGGGGAGGCGGCACGTTGCGAATGATGGTGCCGTCCGACATGCGCGACAAATCCTACATCGAAATGCCCGCGGCCAACATGACGGCCTACACCTTCATCACGCGCAAGGCCCGCCAAGTCGGCGCGGAAGATCTGCTCGACACGGTGCGTCGGGACACGCTGGAGATCAAGGGCGGCAAGCCACAGCGCCGGTTTATGGATAGCTTAGCCGTGGCGACAGGCGGCCCGAGCTGGTTTCGTTTCGTGATGCGGCAGAATTTCAGCTTGGCGACGGCCGTGCTCTCCAATGCGGGC
Source organism: Planctomycetales bacterium (assembly GCA_020426845.1). Classification (GTDB taxonomy): domain Bacteria; phylum Planctomycetota; class Planctomycetia; order Pirellulales; family Pirellulaceae; genus JAGQPF01. Next base: position 525 of record JAGQPF010000218.1, on the reverse strand, counting down.
GACCCTTCGCGACGATTCACGGGGCGGCTGCCCAAGCGGCGCGGCGTGATCTCCTGTGGCGGCTTGACCCTGGAGGGGATCACCGGCGCGCCGCCCGTTCGCCGCAAAACGCGAGCCTCGCTCTCGGTCAGCTCATACGCCCGCAAACTCGCGTTGACGGTCCGCTGTGATCCGAACCTCTACTCGCTCGCCGATTCCCAGCAATTCCTCAGCGTCTACACCGCCCGGTTGAAGCAGCTAGCGGGAGCTTAGCCCCCCGCCCCGTCAATGTTGAAGCGTCGAGGCGGACGCCGCCCCAAACTCGCGGCTTGCCGCGACTTCGTTGGTTCTCCAACCCCCAAACGATGACTTGACGGTCCACTGGCCACGCTCAGTCCACCAACGGTTCCTCAGTCGGCCAACGGTTTGAGCACGACCGCGCGGAGGTCCAGTAGCGGGCAGTTAAGCACTTAGGCCGCAGTCATCGTCGCAAAAAGCTAGCGGGGCGATGAGGGGAGGACGACAAGCTTGACATGCAGATACTGC
>JAGQPF010000217.1 GCA_020426845.1 Planctomycetales bacterium | reverse complement strand
TCAAGCGACTTTGCCGAATACCGCCGACAACTTGAATTTTTCGAAATCGAGCTGGCGGCCTTTGGCGGTTCGCCCACGATCGATTATGTGTATGATCTGACAAGCGATCCGCCGTCGGTCCGGCGTTCCCGAGAACCCGGTCGGGAGACGCGGCAGCGCTTCACTTGGCGTGGCGGGCCACTGTTGGAGTACGACCGCGAGCTGTTGCGCATCGCCCAAGTCCCGACCGAGGGCCGAGTGGTTTGTCAATTCTATCCTCCACGGATGATTGACGAGCTGCAGCGGCTGGAGGCGCTTGGCGGCGAGACAGAGCGTTGCTTGAAAACGGTGTTTGGCGTCCGCAAGCGCGGCGAAGGCTACGAGTTCTATGTGATTTCTCAGGTATTCCGACCCTAACTGTCTGTTGATACACCCAGCCGGCAATCGGACCGCATGCATGTTGGAAATGCTGATTCGATTGGCGGATCAGGTGTATGACAATGGGCTCTTAACACCAACAACCTTGCCGTCGATCTAGACGGACCACGAGTGATCTCCCCTTCGCATTCTCTGAGCCTGTTCGATTGCATTTGCATCATCGTTGGCGTCATCATCGGATCGGGCATCTACCGCACCACGCCGCTGATCACGGGCGCCGCCGGCAGCCCCGTGATGGCGTTGAGCATCTGGCTGCTTGGTGGGCTGATTGTCATCAACGGGGCGTTGGCATACGCCGAGTTGGTGATATCTCGCAGCCGGCGAGGCGGTGACTATGCGTTTCTCAGCGCAGCGTACGGCCGCTGGCTCGGGTTTCTGTTCGCCTGGACCGAGTTCTGGATTATCCGGCCGGCGAATGTCGGCGCCATGGCGTTCGTCTACGGCGAGTACGCCCACGAGCTGCTGAAGTCTTGGCTGCCGTGGGGCGCCACCGCTCCGATGCGGCATGCCGGCATTGCGGTCACGGCGTTGACGCTTGTGAACCTGATCGGATTTCGCAGCAGCGCGAGGACTCAGAATGTGCTCACATCGCTGAAGGTATTGGGCTTGGGCCTGCTGTTGCTGACGGCGTTGTTCGCGACACCAGCGGCGCCGGCGCCGGTCCATCGGGCCTCACAAGGGTCGCCTGCGATGGAGGCCCGACCGCTCGAATCCATGGCGCCCGTCGAATCCGTGGAGCCAGGCAGTTCTGTGTCACTGGCGGGATTCCAGTTGGCGATTATTCTGGTGTTGTTCACCTATGGAGGATGGAACGACATCTCCTACGTCGCGGCCGAGGTCCGTGAGCCGCGCCGCAATCTACCTCGAGCTCTCGTGCTGGGGTCGCTGACGGTGATCGCGATCTACCTGTTGGTCAACATGGCGTTCCTGCATGTCTTAGGCTATCAGGGCGTCGTGAATTCCAAGGCGGTGGCGGCCGACATGATGACGCACTGCGTAGGTCCGTGGGGAGGGCAGGCGATTAGCTTGTTGATTTGCTTGTCCTGCCTCGGAGCAATCAGCGCGATGATCTTCACCGGCTCGCGGATTTACCATGCGTTGGGGGCGGATCATGCGCTGGTTGGCTGGCTGGGACGCTGGAGCGACCGAGGGGCGCCGACATTCTCCATCCTTGCTCAGGGCGCCGTGATGTTGACGATGGTGCTGGTGCTGGGCCGAGACGAGCAGGGGTTCGAGCGGCTGGCGGTGTTCGCAGCCCCGTTTTTCTGGGTGTTCTTCACCTTGGTGGCGGTCTCCATTTTCATTCTGCGTTGGCGCGAGAACCACGGGGAACGGCCGGAGAAGTTGGAAGAGGCGAGCTACCGAGCGCCGCTCTATCACCTCAACCCGTTGCTGCTCGTGGTTTCCTGCGGTTTCATGCTCTATTCGAGTCTGTCCCACCTGATTCGTACTCAGTTAGCGGAGAGTGACGCGTCCTTCCAATCGTTGTGGTCAGTGGCCGTCGTCGGCATTGGCTTGGGCTTGGGAATTAGCTCGAGCCGGAGTGCGAAGAAGTAGCAAGAGGTGTGGCGAATTACATGCGTTTTCAATCCTTGTTGATCGACGGTGCGCGCGCCGCGTTTGCGCTCGTCATACTGGCCCTGTCGGTGTTGGTGTTTGCTCGCCTGGGCGTGCGACAGCGCCCGCGTCTGGACCGGCCGCCGGCAATGGCGATGGTCGAAGTCATTCCGGCGCAGGCCAAATCGGGCGAGTTCGAGTTCGATGTCGACGGGCTGGTGATTCCGTTTCGCGAGATCGATGTCGCCGCCGAAGTGGGCGGCCGCGTCACCTACAAGGCGCCCATCTGCCGGCCGGGGCAGGCCGTCCGCGAGGGCGAGTTGTTGTTCCGCATCGACAAGGCCGACTATCAGCTGGAGCTCGATCGGCTCCGCGAGCAGGTCGAACAGGCGGCGGGCGCACGCGAGGAGTTGGCCGTCGAAAACGAGAACGCGCTGGTGCAGATTCAGCTGGCGGAGGAGGAGGTGAAAATCCGACAGCGAGAGCTGGATCGATTCGAAAAGGCGCCCAACCCCAGTGTGTTTTCGCAGGCCGAAATCGACGCCGCCAAGCGAAACGAACTCACCGCGCGCAATGCGCTGCAAAGCCGCAAGGATCAATTGGACTTGCTCAAGTCTCGCGAACGGCGCATCACCAGCGCTGAACGCACGGCTCAAACACAGCTCAAGCGAGCGGAGCTGGACTTGGAGCGGTGCGAGGTGCGGGCGCGCGTCTCGGGTGTGATTGTCACCGAGTCGGTGCAGCAGGAGGGGTTCGTGCAGAAAGGCGGCGTGCTCATCGTGATCCGCGACACGTCGCGAATGGAAGTCCGCTGCAATCTGCGCATGCAGCAGTTGCAGTGGCTTTGGGAGTCGGAGCAGGCGGAGCCACAAGCCACGTCGGAAGCTCCGCTGCCCGCCGCGGAGGCTCCCTCTCGCACGCAACAGGCCTATCAGTTTCCGCGGACATCGGCGCAAATTCTCTACAAGTTGAATGAGGAACAGTACTCCTGGCAGGGAGAGCTGACGCGGTATGCGAATTCGGGCGTCGACCAGCGAACTCGAATGGTGCCTTGCATTGTCGAGGTCGACAACCCGGAGAAAGTCGTCCGCAGTGACGACGGGACACGGTCCATTTCGGCGCCTCCCACGCTGCTTAGTGGCATGTTCGTGACAGTCCGCATCCGCGCCTCGCTGCCACGGCCCCTGTTGGCGTTGCCGGCGACCGCAGTCGGACCCGGCGGCGATGTCTGGCTGGTCTCGGCCGACCACACACTGCAGCGGGTGCAAGGCGAAGTGTTGCACGGCAGTGCCACCGAGGTCCTCGTGGAGCGGACCGAAGAGCTGGCCGATGCGTTGATCGTCATCTCGCCCTTGGTCAATCCTATCGAGGGGGCGAGGGTTCGCGTCGTGGGTGACGCGCCGCCGGCCGAGCAGGATGTGGTTGAGGGAGACAGCTGATGCGAGCCATCACGCGGTGGGCCATCGCCAATGCGCCCGCCATCAATATCCTGATGATCATGGTCATGCTGGTTGGCCTGGCGTCCACGCTCTCCATGCGCCGCGAGGACTTCCCTTCCTTCGATCTCGAAATCATCCTCGTCACCGTTCCGTATCCGGGCGCCACGCCGTCGGAGTCGGAGGAGGGCATCTGCCAGAAAATCGAGGAGTCGGTGCGTGGCATCGATGGTGTCAACAAAGTGACATCCGTCGCGCAAGAGGGATCCGCATCCGTCGTGCTGGAATTGGACGCCAAGGTTCGCGACCCGGACCGGGTGCTCGACGAGGTCCGCGCCGAGGTCGATCGAATTCCCAGTTTTCCGGAAGAGGCCGAGGATCCGGAAGTTCGTCGGCAGACAGTGCGGCAGCCGGCGATTCGAGTCGGTGTGCTCGGCCCCGACTCCAACAGCGAGCGCGCCGAGATGGAGGTCCGGGAAGTAGCCGAGCAGGTGCGGAACCTGCTGCTGCAGAAGTCGAACATCACGCAGGTGGAGTTCCTCGGCGCCAAAGACTATCAGATCGACATCGAGATTTCCGAAGAGCAGCTCCGCGCTCACGGCTTGACTTTGCAGCAGGCCGCCGACATCGTTCGTCGCGAGAATCGGCAGCTGCCCGCGGGCACGCTGCGGAGCCCCGCGCAGGAAGTGCTGCTCCGCAGCGATAATCGACGCACGGTGGGAGACCGCATTGGACAACTGCCGTTGGTCACGAACGAATCCGGCGCTGTGCTGACGGTCGCCGATCTGGGGAAGGTGTCCGACGAGTTCGCGGATGGAACCTTGATCAGCCGCATCGACGGACAACTGGCCGTCGCCATGTCCGTGCAGAAGACCGACTCGGAGGACATGCTGAAGATTGTCAGCACGGTCAAGGAGACTTTGGCGACAGACGCTCAGATGCTGCTGCCACCGGGCTATTCACTGACCACCTGGGGCGATCGCACCGTGGAGGTGCGGAGCCGCATCAACTTGCTGTTGGAAAACGGCGCTCAAGGCCTGCTGCTGGTGTTTCTTCTGCTGGCGATCTTTCTCGAGCTGCGGCTGGCCTTCTGGGTGGCGGCAGGCATTCCCTTCGCGCTGCTCGCAACCAGCGTCTACTTGTACTCGACCGACCAGACGTTGAACATGCTGTCGATGTTTGGCTTTGTCATGGCACTGGGCATTGTGGTCGACGATGCGATTGTCGTGGGTGAGAACGTGTATGCCCACCGCCAAATGGGCCGGAACACGCGCGACGCGGCGTTGGCGGGGACTCTGGAGGTGGCGCCTTCTGTCACGGCGTCCGTCAGCACGACCGTGATTGCGTTCATGCCGTTGTTGTTTGTCTCGGGTGTGATGGGCAAGTTCATGGCGGTGATGCCTGTCGCCATCATCGGCATGCTCCTGGTGTCGCTTGTCGAATGCGTGACGATCCTTCCTTGCCACTTGGCTCACGAAGACAGCCTTGTCTTCCGTCTGCTTGGCGGGCTGACCAAGCCGTTTCGTTGGACGCCGATCACGCTGTCGGCGATCCTGTTGGGGACAGCGGGGCTATGGTGGTTGCTGGGCGGCCCTGCCGGTGAGCAACTGGCGGCTCGGCTCAACGAAGCGGCGCCCGTGCCGCCACAGCAGCTTCGACAGCGGGTGTTGTTCACGGGCGGGGCACTATTGCTGCTAGGCGGGTTGAGTTACATTCCCGTCATCTTCGGTTGGATCAATCGCGCCGCTGAAAGCGCGCTCGACGCCTTCATCGGCCGAGTCTATCTGCCGACCCTGAAGCTGGCGATCAAACACCAAATGGAGTTCATCGCCTGCTGCATCGCCGTGCTGATTGTGTCCGTCGGCGTCGTCCGTTCCGGGCGCGTGCCGTTTGCGATCTTCCCCAAGCTCGACGGCAACTCAATTCAGGCCTCGGTCTCGTTTCCCGATGGCACACCCGGCGCCGTCACCGAGCGTTGGATGCGGAAGATCGAAGAGGGTATTCAGCAGGTCGACGAGCGGTATCGCAAAGAGTTCGGGGCGGGTGTCGTCACGACAACCTACCGCATCGTCGGCCAGCAGGTCATGGGACAGGGCCCCGGCGGCGCGGGCAGCGCGTCGCGAGGCAGCCATGTCGGCAGCGTTGAAGTGGAGTTGCAGGACGTCTCGTTGCGGCCCGCCAGCTCGGCCGACATCATTCGGGAGTGGCGAGAGGCCGTCGGTCCGATTCCCGGAGCGGAGAGCATCAAGTTTCAGAGCGTCAACATGGGGCCCGGAGGGATCCCGATTGAATTCAAACTGCTTGCCGAAGCTCGACATGTCGACGAGCTCGAGCGCGCCGTGGAGCGTTGCAAGGAGAGGCTTGCCGAAGAGCCGGGCGTGTTCGACATCGCGGACGACTCGGCGCCCGGCAAGTGGGAGCTGCGGCTGCGGGTCAAGGAAGACGCCATCCCGCTGGGCATTCGCAACTCCGACCTCGCCGAGACGGTTCGCGCCTCGTATTACGGCGCCGAGGTGATGCGACTGCAGCGTGGCAGGCACGAGGTGAAACTGATGGTCCGATACCCGTCGGAGGAACGGCGAAGCCTCACCAACCTGCGCGAAATTCGCATTCGCACCGAGGATGGAATCGAGCGTCCCCTGACCGAGGTCGCCGACGTCGAAATTGTCCGCGGCTACTCGGAAATCAACCGCGTGGACCAGCTTCGCTCGATCACCGTCTCCGCCGATCTCGACGAAAAAGTGGCGAACGCCCGGCAGATCATCCAAGGCCCCCAGGGCCTGAAGAACCAGTTCATCCCCAATGTGTTGGCCAAGGAGTTCCCCAACGTGCAAGTGCGGTGGGAAGGACAGCAACAGCAGACTTCCGAGTCGGTTGGGAGTCTGATGAGAGGCCTGGTGATCGCCATGTTTGGCATGTTCATCCTGCTCGTCGTCGAATTCAAGTCATACCTGCAGCCATTGCTCGTGATGATGATCATCCCGTTCGGACTGATCGGCGCCATTATCGGACACGGCATTCAAGGCATTCCGCTGACGATGTTCAGCCTCTTCGGCCTGGTGGCGCTGACGGGCATCGTCGTCAACGATTCGATCGTGTTGATCGACTTTATCAACCATCGAGTGCGAGCGGGGGTCCCTGTCAATGAGGCGTTGCTACAAGCAGGACAGCGACGATTTCGTCCCGTGATGTTGACCACCATCACCACCGTTGCGGGCCTGTTGCCGATCCTGCTGGAGACGTCGCTGCAAGCTCAAGTGCTGATCCCGATGGCGACCAGCATTGCCTTTGGGGAGATTTTCGCCACCGTGCTGGTGCTGTATCTGATGCCCGTCTCCTACTGGGTTTACGCGAGCATCGTCGGCGCCGATCGAATTGTGCATGCGGAAGAGCCGCTTGCCAAGGTATAGCGGCCTGTTGCCCTTCCGCCCTTCAATTGCCTCCGACCGTGTGAGGGAAACTCGATGACGATCGATCCGACTGTCCGCCACCACATCGACGAGGTCGTCAAGAAATTCGTTGATGAGGGCCGGCTCTTCACTGCCTTTGAAGTTTCGCTCGCCGTAAAGGATCGCGGCGTTCGCGAACGCCATCGCAATATGCGTTCTCCGATTCACGAGAGCGTCGCGGAGCACGCGGGAAACGATTACACGCGGACGTTGTTGGACGTCGGCGCTCCGGCACAGGCCTGGGTCTACCATCGCCTGGTCGACAATCCGCACGAGTACGAGCCGATGGAGCGCGGGGACACTCAGTCGGGACCTCCGCCCTCAACCGATCCGACCGCCAGCCCACGCAGCGCCAGCGGACCCGCGCCGGCGGCGCCCCGGAACCCGCGACCGCTGAACGATTACGCATCCAGCTCGCCCGCGACCGCGTCGGACGGCGCCTACGGAACGGACTATGAAGGCAAGCTGGTGATCCCCTATGACGTGCTGGTGGGGATCGGCTTGGGAATGGGAGACACGGTGGACATCGCCTGCGACGCGGACAGCCAGCAGCTGTTGGTCTGGCGCCGTTCATCAGCGAACGCCCAGTCTGCCGACAGCAGCGCCGTCGTCGACGATGACGGCAAATTGCGGATTACGGCTGACCAACTGCGGGCGGCTGACCTGGACGGCATGCAATGCTATCGGGTCATTGGTCGCGGCGACATGCTGACCATTCGCGACTTCAGCTAAGTTGAGATGCCGTCGAAAAACAGGCTGTTAGGTTGGGTCACGACGTCAGGCGGCTGCGGAGTTGATCGAGTCCGATCAGCGGCGCCTCGCAGGTGTAGTCTTCGCAGAGATAGGCCGTTAGTTCGGAACCTCCGGGCCGCCCTTCGTAGGCCGGTTCGAGATGCGAGCTGCGAGGAAGAATGGCGTCGGTGCAGCGGACCGTGCAGACGCCTCGTGGCGAGAATCGCTGGCGCAGCAGGCGAGACACCTCCGGCAGTTCCGCTTGAGGCGTTAGCACGACGAGTTCTTGGCGAGGCGAGCGAAGCAAGTTCAAGGCCAGGAACATCTGCCCGGTCATCGGCGAGCGCCGCATGACATCGGCGGCCATCTCGATCGTGGACTCGGCGGCGGCCACCCAGTCGGACCGGGCGCATAGCTGGCCAAGCCGAATCAGGGCAGTTGCGGCGAGCGCATTGCCACTGGGCACGCTTGCATCGTGCACGTCCTTGTTGCGGGCGATCAACGCCTCGTGGTCATTGGCGGTGAAGTAGAATCCACCCGCTCGCGGATCGTGAAAGTGGTCCATCATCTGCTCGGCGAGCTCCGCCGCCCAGTCGATCCAGGGCTCGTGCCACGTCGCTTCGTAGAGCGCCACGAGGGCTCGAATCATCCCGCCATAGTCCTCGAGGAACGCCGGCCCGGAAACTCTCCCCGCTCGCCAGCCATGCTGAAGCCGGCCCTGTTCGTCAACCATCCGCTGGCGGACAAAATCCGCCGCTGCCGCGGCTGCAGTCGTGTATCGCGGCGCCTCGAGCGCCGCGCCGGCTCGCGCCATCGCATGGATCATCAGCGAGTTCCAGCCTGCCAATACCTTGTCATCCTTGGCGGGACGCACGCGACGAGCGCGTGCTTGCAGCAGAGTCGCTCGATTGGCATCCAGTTGAGACTCCAGAGCGTCGAGCTGCCACCCCTCGGATTTGGCGACCTCGGCGACGGGACGGGCGCGATGCAAAATGTTTGCGCCTTCGAAGTTGCCGGCCTCCGTGGCGCCATACACCTTGGCAAACCGCTCCGCGTCTTCGCCCAGCAAATCGCGCAGCTCGGACATCCGCCAGACATAGAACTTGCCTTCGTGCCCCTCGCTGTCGGCGTCCTCCGCGCTGTGGAAACCCCCGGGCCCCGCGCCGGAGGCCAATTCGTTCGCCGACAAATCGCGGAGCACGTAATCGAGCGTCTCTGTCACCACGCGCCGATAATCGTCACGACTGGTCCCTCGGGCCTCATAAGGGTCGCCTGCGATGGAGGCCCGACTGGTCCCTCGGGCCTCATAAGGGTCGCCTGCGATGGAGGCCCGACTGGTCCCTCGGGCCTCACAAGGGTCGCCTGCGATGGAGGCCCGACTGGTTAGCAAGAACGCATCCAGATACGCGTCCGCCAACAGCGCGTTGTCGTACAGCATCTTTTCGAAGTGAGGCACGAGCCATATGGCATCGACCGAGTAGCGGGCGAAGCCGCCGCCCAAGTGATCGTAGATGCCGCCCGCCGCCATCTTGTCGAGCGTTAGCTGCGCAATGTCCAGACAATCGGAGCGACCCTCAAGCTCCGCGTGCCGCAACAACAGTTGGATGTCCATCGGATGAGGGAATTTCGGCGCCGCGCCGAAACCACCGTGCACGAGGTCCGCCGATTGAACCAGACGCGTCACCGCCAACTCGGCCAACTCCTGGACCCGGGGTGGATTCGCGAATAGCGACGGCGGGCCGTTCGTCTGCTCCGCAATCGGCTCGTTCAACTCCATTGCGGGCTCGCCGCCGATTCGCCGCACATCGCGAGTGAGAGCAGCTGCTTGTTCGATCGCCTGTTCACGGCGGTTGGTCCAAGCGTCAATCACTGCCCGCAGCACTCGGTCAAAGCCGGGCATGCCATGCCGCGACTCGGGCGGCCAATACGTGCCGCCATAGAACGGCTGCAAATCGGGCGTCAGGAACATCGACAGCGGCCAGCCCCCGCGGCCGGTCATCAACTGCACCGCCGTCATGTAAATCTGATCGAGGTCCGGGCGTTCTTCGCGATCAACTTTGATCGACACGAAGTGCTCGTTCAGGTACGCGGCGATCGCCGGGTTCTCGAAGCTCTCGCGCTCCATCACGTGGCACCAGTGGCAGGCTGAATACCCGATGGACAAGAAAATCGGTCGCTGTGAGTCGCGAGCTGCCTGCAACGCCTCTTCGTTCCACGGATACCAGTCCACGGGATTCTCGGCGTGTTGCAGCAAATAGGGACTGATTTCCCCCGCAAGCCGGTTCGGCATGGCGAATCCTACAGCCTCGTCAATGTTGAAACGATGGGTCGAACGCCGCGCAGCGATCGGGACGATGTACGACGGACTTCCAGTCCGTCGAGCCCCCACTCGCGGTCAACCGCGACTAAGCGGCCCTGCCAACCCGAAGACTCGAACTGGACGATCCACTACTTCTGCTGCTTCAGAAACTCGAGCAGCACCCAGCCCACTTTGCAAATCGACTCGCCCGAACATTTGTCGGGAGTGTCCTCGGTCGTGTGCCAATACGATCCCGTGAGACCTGGTCTCGGATAGTCGAAGTCGATCAAATCGCACGTGGGGATCTTGGCGATTTCATTCAACGCCAGATGATCGTCCCGCACTTCATGCCGAGTGCGGGCGACAAAGTCATCCAGTTTCAGCCGCCGCGCGACCTGCCAAATCTCTTGGCAAACCGGCTTTGCAAGACGCATGCTGTTACGCTCGTAATAGAGCTGGAGCTCTTTGTCCCCGATCATGTCGACCAGCACCCCGCTGCGATAGCGAAACGCGGGAGGCCGACCCACGTAGTCGCGGGCAAAGTGAGTGGAGCCGAGGAAGTAGTCATCCTCATTGGTGCGCGGAAAGATAAACTCTTCTCCGTCAAACAACACGAGATCGACGCCGACTTTGGTTGGCAAGTTTGGCAGGTGGTGCGCCAATTCGCTGAATAAGGCCGCGCCGCTCGCGCCGTCATTGGCGCCAACAAAGACGCCTCGGGGCTGGCGACGGTCCTGATCGGGAAACGGCCTGGTGTCATAGTGGCAACACAACACGACACGATCCTGGCGATCCGGGAACCAGCGAGCGATCAGGTTCGTCATTGTGACGCGGCTGCCATCGACGGGATGTCGTATGTCGAACGACTGACGCTCGACCACGGCGCCATGCTGACGAAAGTGCTGCTCCAACATCTGTTGCTGTTGTATCATCGCCGCCGACCCGCTGGGGCGCGGGCCGAGCTTGCAGATGGCCTCGAGGTATTGGAAAGCACGGCGCTCATCCAACGGGGTGTCGACCGCCGCCGCGGCGACTCGGCGTCGGAATGGAAACTGCGACCAGACGGCGCCGGCGCCCAGCACGACCAGCAGCGCGAGGCCCAAGATCCAGCGGCGGCGACCGCGAACGGCCGAGGCGTCCTGCCGATCGGGATCGTGAGTCTGTCCCGGTGAGTTCGCCGCTTGGTTTGCAGACTGATCGGACGCAGCCGAACTCCGACTTCGATTGGGGCGGGCATTCGCGGACACGTGCGACCGGGGGTTGGAGCGAGAGATGGCGCCGAACTGCCCCAACGGGAAAGCGGTGCGATCGGCATGGCGAGCGGGATTTTGCGTCTTCAACATACGCATCATCCTTCCCGCTTTCGCCGCCCCTGGCAAGACGAGCTTGCCGCTGCCGAAAAACGCCCTACCGGTGTTCGGGGCGGTTCTGCTACTTTGCCGCCATGAGCAAGCCCTCCCCACCCGCTACTTTCTGGTCCGACCTGCTGCAGCCGATTCGCAAGGCTCTGCCCGGCGTCTCGGTGCTGCTGGGCGTGCTGGTGCTGTTGCGTGGTGTCGGCGGCACGATTGTGGCGCTTCGGCTGCAGGCGGCCACATTCGTGGAGTCGTTCTTCGGGGACAGCAGTGCGCTGACGATTGTGATGCTTCACACGCTACCGCTGGCGATCGCCGCTGGAATGGCGACGTTTTGCGTGGCGCGGGGCTGGCTGAGATTCGAATCGTCCGGGTCGTTCGTGGCGCTGGCCCTCATGATTGTGGCGGGCGCCTGGATCGGCGGGGCACTGCGAGATTTGGCGACTCCGAATCGGAACGCAACAAGTTCCGTCGCCGGGACGCAACCAGGATCTGGGCCCGCGACTGACGTGAGGCTGCCGGTTGGCGTCGCTCGCCAGCAAGGCCCGACAGGTCTACCGGGCCTCAGCGGGGTTGTTCTCGGTGGAGGTCCAACCGACCAGAACGGCGAATCCCGTTCAATGCAGTTGGAGCTAAGCCAAAGTCTTTCGCTGGAGCACGCCCTCAACCCGCCCGGTTTCCATGGGGACGCCCCAGCGCCGCAGTCCACGACGCTGGGGGTGCGTTCCTCCGGCCGTTTGCCCGACCTCGACCAACCTCCTCTGCTTGCCATTTCGCCGGCGCCCAACGACTACCAGCGGCTGACAGAGATCCACTGGCTCGCGCCGCCCGATCTCAAACGCTCGCCACCCGGCAACATTGAGCCGCTGCGCATCCTGCCCAAGTTGAGCGGCATGCTGGGCTTGATCTCACTTGCCATCAATCAGTTGCTGGCCTACTTGGTTGCCTACCAGCCGCGGCTGTTTCTCGCCGCGTTACTAGTGGGCGGGTGGACCGGCTGGAAGTGGCATCAGCATCTCGACGCCGCAGAAAAGCGCGCAGCCTCGTGGGCCGAGGCTGCGGCCGCCGCCGCGGCCGCAGAGGCGAGCGCCGCCAAGTGAGTTGGAGTTAGCTAGCGAATCTGCCGTTGTCGAAGCAGTTGCTCAAACTCCTGCTGTTGTTGCTCCGTCGTCTGTTTCGCCGCGGTCAGTGCGAACTGCCGGTCGTATTCCACGGTGTAGTTGTACTCGACGAGCTTGGCGGCATTGCCGCCGGCGTTGGCCGGGGCGACCACGTCCCAGCGCAGCAGGCCCTTCGGACGCTCGATCTCCTGGTAGATCTTGTCGTCACTGAGCTTGTCCTCGGACTCCTTCAAAGTGACACGGATCTGTCCGTTGTTTGCCGACACGGGCAAACGATCCAACAGGCGAACTCGGGCCTCTTGATCCTTGAAGTTCTCCAGCCGCAATCGATAGCGAAAGCCGAGCTCACGATTGCCGCCCTGCAAGTTGTCCGTTCGCTCCAACAGTTCGCGGCGCACCCGCAGCTGGGGATCGGCGCCGAATCCCACGACGAACGTCTGTCCGCGGGCCACGGTCGGCAGCTCGGTGCGGCCCACGAAGCGATCGTCCAAGTAGACCTGCACAGAGCCTTCGAGCAAGTCGAACTCGCCGGTATTGTCCAGCTCCGCCTCACGGAACACGTAGGGAGACAGCACGGGCGTGGCGAGATGGTAGAAGCGGCTCGGCATCTGCGAATGCGAGATGCGGACGATCTGTTGATCGGTCCTCGATGCGAGGCTGACCGGCATTTTCAGCGAGTAGCTCAGAGCGGGCTCGCCGCCGGCCGTGGCCTGTGCTTCCTTGAATGTGTCCGCGTCGTACTGAAGTTCGAGCGTCTGGATGGAGTTGGCCGTGTCGTTCACGGCCCAGCCGTTGGAAAAATTGGCGCGGAATCCCGGCGCGTTCAATGTGTTCTCCAACGCTAGCTGCTGCTCGCCGTAAAACTTTCGCAGCTGCATGTTCACGTTCTCTTTGGTCGCGGGCGCTTGTTGCTGCGCCTCGGCCTGATGTTGTTGCGCGAGCGTGACGCGAAACGGCGCCAAGCCCGGTCCGGCCGAGCTGAGCGCAGGGGAGGCGGTGGAGAGCGTCAGCTCCACATCTTCCCAGTTCTCACCGCTCAGCTGGCGAATGAGCGCGTTGTATTCGAGCCGGGCGCCCTGGTCGGCGGCGCCGGCGGCACGCACGGTGTAGGTCGGTGTCCAGCCGCACTCGTTGACCAGATAGTTCAGCCGCAATGGCTGCGGGTCGGCGCCACGCTTCTCGAGGAAGACGACCGCTTCACGCACCGAGCGGCGAGCGCCGCTGGTCAGCTCGCCCAGCTGCCGTTGCTCGCTGGCCAGCTGCTCCTGCAACTGTTGTCCTTCGAGCTGCAGCTGCACTTGTTGCTCCAGGATGTCCTTGCGCTGCTTAAAGGAGAACTCGGTGACCTGTTGCAGCGCCGCCGCGTCCAGCGTCCCCTCCGTGAGCTCCTTGCGCGCCGTCGGCGCCGCGAAAGCGTCCAGGTTGTCGAGGTACGTCGACTGCTTCTGACTCAGCTCGAGCATCTTTTGGTTCAGCAAGATCTTCTGCTGCGTGGCGGCGATTTGCTGCTCCAAGGCGCGCACCTCTTCTCGCGGCTCCTCGCCGACGGCGCGCTCTCGAAACCGCACGGCTCGCACTTCCAACTCCGCGCCGCCCTCGGCAAACAAGCTCGAAGCGTCCACTTGCTCGGGCAGTTCCGGCACGACCAGCTCGACTGCGCCTGCCGCGCCGCTGACCGAAATCGTGCGCTGCACCAGCGCTTGCCCGCGGTAGAGGGTGACAGAAGTGACCTTGCCGGACGACTGCAGGGATTCGGCGCCGACGGCAGCCGTCGGTATGGATGTTGAAATAGCCAGCAATGCGAGGGCGGACCACCAAGATGACCCGATAGCGGAAGACGGACGCGGACCGAATCGCAACATGTGGATTTCTCCGGGAAAACGGGGCGGCGCAGCGGGCGCCACGAGATCGGTGAACGGAACTGCATTGGACGTTCTACGTCGCCAGCTTAAATTGGATCAAGTCTCCGCGTGTAACCCGTTTGTAAGTTGGCCGATTTTTGCCGACTGTTGGATCTTTCAACGGCCTCTTCGTTTGTTCGTTTGTTCGTTTGCCGAGCCTCCCTTGAAGTCGACTCCACCCTGGTTTCCGCCATTGCATACGGCCACGGAAGACGGCTTGCTGATGATTGGCGGGCAGTTGACCGTCGACTGGCTGCTGGCCGCCTATCGACAGGGGATTTTCCCCTGGCCGTGCGTATTGCCCGAACGCGAAGTGCTCGCCTGGTTCTCCCCGGATCCTCGAGCCATCATCGAACTGCCTGCGTTTCATGCTTCGCGGCGACTCCAGCGGCGACTCCGCCGACGAGAGTTTCGGCTCACGATCAACGAGTCGTTCTCGCAGGTGATCGGCGCCTGCGCCGAGCCTCGCGGCGACGGCGGCGTCTGGATTACCGCCGACCTATGGGCCGCCTACGAGCAACTCCACGAAGCGGGGCACGCGCACAGCGTCGAGGCATGGCAGGATGGGAGTCTTGTGGGGGGAGTGTTCGGGATGGCCTTGGGTGGGTACTTTGCCGCGGAGTCGATGTTCCACCGCTGCCGTGATGCCTCCAAAGCGGCGTTGTGCCACCTGGTCGAACATCTCGGCGCCAGGGGACACTCGCTGCTGGACATCCAGGTGATGTCGGAGCATTGTGCGAGCCTCGGCGCCTCCGAGATTCCACGCGACCAGTTCCTCAGGCGGCTCCACACGGCGCTCGCGTCCCCCACATCGTTCCTGCCCCGGCAAATTTGAAACTAGGTGCCCGTTGAGAAAGGCTGATAGGATGGCGAACGAGCTGTTGTTTTCAACCGGCTGTTAACCACCATCTGCTCGACGCTGCCCATGCCCGCTGTTTCGGTTGTGATCCCCCTGTACAACGCAGAACGCTTCATTGCGGAGACGTTGCGGAGCGTTGTTGATCAGACGTTCGAGGACTGGGAAGCGATTGTCGTCGATGACGGATCAACCGATGATTCCGCCCGAGTCGCCCGCGGTGTCGGTGACCGGCGCATACGCGTCGTGCAGCAAGCGAACGCGGGGGTGTCCTCGGCGCGGAATCGCGGCATTGAGGAGAGTGTTGGCGAGTGGATTGCGTTCATCGACGCCGACGACCTCTGGTCGACCGAGAAGCTGGAGTCACAGCTCAAGCTGCTGGGACGCTCGGCGGCGGACGCCGCGTTTGGCCCCGTTGAGTTGTTTGGAGCGCCGCATCAACAGAAGCAATACCCGCGCGAGTCGTACGTGTTGGCGGGAGCGGACGGCATTCGCCGCATGTTATCTCGCAACCACATCGCACAGAGCAGTGTGGTAGCGCGACGCAAGTCGCTACGACGCTCAGAAGGCTATCGGCCGGAAATCGCCGTGGCCGAAGATTATGATCTCTGGCTTCGCATGCTCTTGTCGGGCGATCGTTTCGTCTACGACCCGGCGGCGTTGACCCGCTATCGAGTCGTCAGCGCCGGACTGTCGGCCAACAAGGCCCGCATGCGAGCCAGCCAGCGGCTCATTCTTCGGCAACTTCGTTTGCCAACGTGGCAGCTCGAATTGCGTCGCCACCTGAAACTTGCGGAGCTCTGGCTGTCACAATTGCGTCACCAACGGCGGACTTCATCCTAACAGCCCGTTAAATGCTAAGTGAGCGACGTCTGGCCCGCGGCAGCACGTTGCGCCGGACTCAGGCAAGCGCTGACTCGCGCGGACGCCGGACCATGCCGTTGGCAACTTTGCAGAGCGAGATGAAGTCGATCGGGTCGGCGGCGGTCTGCGCGCGGCAAGCGACCAATTCATCGCCGTCGCGTACGACAAAGGCGCCTTGAAGACGGAAGCCATCGCCGGAGATCGGGCCGATGCCATGGCCTTCGACGACGCTGGTCCAGAAGGCGCGCCACCAAACTTTCGGACCCAGCAACTGCAACACGGTGCCTCGCGTCAACCCAAACGCCTCGTACAACTCACAATGTGGGTCGCTGAATAGATGCACGCCCTCGAGACCATATCGGATGGCCAGCTGCGCAGCTTCAAGCGGCGGACTCATATGGACCACCGCCAACTCCATCCCCTGTGCCTCGAGACGTGATCGCTGCTCGCCCAAGTCCGATAGCATCTCGCGGCAGAATGTGCACCCGGCGTGGCGAGTAAACACGATCAACAGCGGCTTGCCCCGCGACAAGCTCTCCAGAGTCGCTCCGCGCTGACTAACAAATCGGCGCTGCGTCTCGATGAGTTGCCGAGTCGCTCCAATAGGCGCCGTTAGTGAATGCCACTTGAACGACTGATAGAGCAAGGTCGCCAACACGGGCAGCCATGCCGCCCGCGGCAACAGGAGGGCAGAGGCAGACCAATTCCACTCCGTTGTGCTGGCCATCGCGATCACGCCGACGCCCAACGCCAGATCGGCAAGGCCGCGACAGACGAAGAGCACCCAATGGCGGAAAGGATGCAAGCAGGCGATGATTCCCGCTAGTCCGAATGACGTCCAAAACAAGCCAACGACCTGAAGTGCCGTGATGCTACGAGCTTCGAGCTCAATGTCAAACCACTCACCGACGGACGCGGGCGCAATCGATAGCATCAAACCCAATGCTAGGTCACACGCAGCGTGGGCAGCGACTGCCAGACGCGACCAGCGCGGTGCGGGTGCCATGTTGCTCATACATCCATCCAGCAGCGTTGCGACTCGAATGACCCAGCGGCAGTCTCCACCCCAATTGTTGCTTGGGCTCATCCGGCGGATTGCCCAACGCATCGCCGACTTCATCGACCTCATCGAGTTCGTCGGTTTCCACAAATCCACGATTCCGCGATTCCGCGACGGGAGGACGGGAATCGAGACGCCGCTCGTTGACGGCACCGAATGAACCGAAAGATGCTGGGGGTGACAACTAGAAAAGCATAACAGCCAGTGGGAAAACCCCCAAATCGTGTGCCGTACGCTTTCGTTTGAGGGTCGGAGACCTCGCGAAGTCGTGGGGAGCCCCATCCTTGCGACGACACCCCCCGCAGTTTTAGGGGGATTCGCGTTGCCTACTCGGGGAACGTTCATCGCGGGGCCGAAGCCAGCTGTCGCCGCGTATTGTTCAAGCGGCTTCACGCTGCATTTACACGGAATCGGATTCGCCAAGTCGATGTGATATTCAAAAGAATTCGGGGGCCGAAATCCTCCGTGCTACTGCGTCTCAGTGTGAATTCTTGCCGGGAGAAGGAAGGAGGTCCTCAATCGATTCGGCAAAAGCTGCTTCGACGCTCGCATCCCAGCTTTCGTGACGTCGTTGCGAGCGTTGCTCGACACTGGCCCAAAGTGAGTCAGCCGGGGCATCCGAAGTCAGGCCGGCGCGGTCCAAGTCGCCGAAGTGTGGCTGCAACGGGAGCGATTGGAGCAATGCTTCCGAGTGGAGCTCGGCCGACTGGCTGCGTTGGAAGCCGTCCGACGGCACGCCGCCAGGTTGGGTTTGCTCCAGCGACGCTGAATTCAGCGTCGCGGTCGTTCCGCCGGAAGCGCGGATCAGCGGCTGCGGGTCGGCGATGCCTTGCGGGTTGGTGTTGCCGGCGGCCAGACCGAATGTCGCGTCCGCCAAGGCGCTGCCGCTGACGCGTGAGGCGCCGCCGTCGTACTGATAGACGCGATCCGTGGCGTTGTCGACGATCCAGATCGCATCGCTCGCGCCCGTGGGATCGATCGTGATTCCGGTCGGCTTGGCGTTCGCCGGATCGATGTTCCAGCGGCCAACGTAGGTTCCGCCCATCGTGTACTTGTAGACCTTGTCTTGTCCACCGACATCGTTGACGACCCAGATGTGCGTTCCGTCCGTCGTGATGCCCGTTCCATTCTTGTTATTGGTGTGGAGGACAAAGCTGTCGGTCGCAGCCATTTCGCCCGAACGCAGCGCCGCAGCGTTGGCGTAGTGGAATACGGTGTCCAGGCGTCGGTCGAGGATCCAGATGTCGGTGTCGTCGGTCGCGATGCCATCGACGCGGTCTGGGCCAATCGCCAGCCACCGCCCCTGGAAGCCGCCGTCGTTGTTATAGACAAAGACACGCTTGTTGCCGTTGATGACGTACACGGTCGATCCATCGCTGGTGGCAGCGACGCCCTGCGAGCCGGCATTGCCTGTCTGCAAGCCGTAGCTCTCGACCAACGTGCCGTCAGCGGTGTATTCGAACGTGCTCTCCACATCGGTGTCGACCACAAAGAACTTCGTGGCGGGCGTCACCACCAACACCTCGAGATTGACCGTTGCGACTCGGCTGTCCAGCAGCGTGTCGTTGGCGACGTAGGTGAAGCTGTCGGCGCCGGTAAAGCCCGCATTGGGCGTGTAGGTGAACGAGCCGTCCGCCGCCAACGACACGACTCCGTTGGCCGGTCCGACGATCACGCTGGCCGTCATCGCGTCGCCGTCCACGTCGGCATCATTCCCGAGAACGCCGGCGGCAGCGTCCACCGAGAACACGGTGTCCTGGTCGAGCGTGTAGTAGTCGTCCAACGCAGCGGGAGCGTCGTTGACGCCAGCGACGTTGAGCGTGACCGTGGCGTTGTCGCTATAGAACTTGCCGTCATACACTCGATAGACGAACGAATCGACGCCGGCGAAATCCGCATTCGGCGTGTAACTGATCGTCCCGGTAGCGCCGAGCACCAGCGTGCCGTTCGCGGGCGCGGTGACCAACTGCGCGGTGAGCGGGTTGATGTAGGGCGTGTTGTCGGTGTCGATGTCGTTGGCAAGCACTCCGTCGAGGCTGTTGATGACCAGGGCGGTGTCTTCCGTCGCGTCGTAGGCGTCGTCCACGGCAACCGGCGCCAGATCGTTCTGGTAAGCGCCAAAAGCGATTCGGCTCGTCGCGATCCCATAGTTGCCGAACTCGTCGACGGGCTGAATGGATATTCCCTTGTGAACCGCGTCGCCGGTGGGATAGATGGGGAAGGTGATGTCGGTCGTGGCGCCGTCCACGGTCCAGGTCGTCGAGTAGTTGTGGCTGCCGATCCCCCAGTAGCGAGTGATCGAGTACAGCGCAACCGGCGTGGCGTTGTCGGCAGGCGGATCCCAATGCGCGGTGCCCGTGTACCCATACCGCGTGGTGGACGCGTTTCGCACGGCGCCCGAGAAGTACACGCGAATCGGCACGGTGATGTCGACCGAGCCGACGCTGTTGGTGGCCTGGAAGGTGACTGCCGTGGTGGTGTAGCCTGCCGTCACTTGCGCGGCGGTCGGCGTCCAGTGCGCGGTGTTGGCGCCCGCATCGAAGGTCATTCCGTCCGGCGCCGTCACCATCGTCACGGTACTGGGCTCGGCATTGTTGTCGGTCAACACAACCTCCAGAGGTTGCTCGGCAATGCCACCTCCAGGCACGCTCAGCCCGCCGGAGGTCCCGTTCACGGTCCACTGAATCTGCGGCAAGTCGGGGCTCGATACGAACGTCGTGCCCGTATTGAGTTCGCCCAAATGGCCCGCCGCGTCCACCGGGGTGATCGTCAGCGTGTACAGCTTGCCCGAGACCAGGCCGGTCAGCAGCACGCTTGTCTCCGTCGCCGGCACGGTGTAGTCGACCGTGTGAGTCGTATGCAGCCGCCCCACGCCCCACTCGGCAAATCCATGCACCGTATAACTGTCGACCAAGCCCGAGCCCTCGCCGGTCGGCGCCTGCCAGTGGGCAGTCGGCTCGAGCAAGTTGGTGCCAGTGACCGTGACGTTCGTCACGGCGCCGGTGAACAGGACGTTCACGTAAAAGGTGAAGTCAGCGGAGCCACCTTCGTTGATGCCCTGAACGGTCACCGGGTGCAAGCCGCCTTGGTCCCCCGTGGGTGTCCAGGCCATCTCGCCGGTGATGGAGTCCAGCGTCAGCCCCGTGGGACCCGCCAACAGCGAGTAGGTGGACGGCGAGTTGCTGGTGTCGACCATCTGCGCGGTGAACAGGGTGCCCGCCACCGGGCTGCCGCCCGAGGTGTATTGCACACTCAGCTGCGGGGCGTCGGACAGCACTTGAATGGAGACGGTCAAGTCGGCGAAGCCGACCGAGTTGGTGGCGCGAAACTGCACATCGTGCAGTCCGATATCGACAACATCCGGAGTCCACTGCACGGCGCCCGTGACAGCGTCTACGGTCATCGAGGCCGGCCCGGACACAAGCGAGAAGGTCGCGACCGGATTGGCGGTGCTGTGGAGTTGGAAGGCGAGCGGCGCCTTCGCGGGGCTTTGAATGGCGCCGGTCGTTTGTGTTCCATAGCTGAACGACAACGTCGGCGCTGACAACGTCGTCGCCGAGGTCCGGGCCGACCAGACGGACGCATTGCCTGCCGCATCCACCGCTCGCACCGAATAGGAGTGTGACTCCAGCGGCGACAAGCCAGTCACGGTGGCCTCGGTTTGCGTTCCCGGCACAGTCTGGACGGTGGTGTAGACCCAGTGCTTGCCGAACCGAGGTCCGGTGTAGACTGCCGTCGCCACATCGTAGTGATCGACCCCCACCGCGTCGCTTGAAGCCGTCCAGCCCAGCGTCACCGAGGACTCGGTCGCGTCCAGCAAAGACAGGTTGGTCGGCGCCGTTGGCGCGAAGGTGTCCGCGACGACCGTGATGTCAAACGCCTGCTCGACGGCGCCCGCTCGGCTCGCGGCCTGCACCACCACCGAGTGCACGCCCTCCTGGCCAGCGAGGGGCTGCCAGGAGATCAGGCCCGTCAACGCGTCGATCGCCATGCCCGACGGCGCCGTGATCAGCGAGTACGACGGGACCGGGTTGCCGTTGGCGTTCACGTCATATGTGTAGAAGCGATCCAAGGAGCCCGTCGTCACGGGCGAGGAAACGATCGTCGGCGCGACGTCCGGCTCGCTCAGATCTTGTGTCAAAAAGACGGCGTCGGTGGGATTGCCGGCGCCGTCATAGCCACCCGCCACCAGGATGCGATCGCCCGGTGCCAGTGTGGCCGCCGCGGAGTACACGGGGGTCGGCAAGGCCGTCTGCGACGACCAACTGTTGGTTGCCGGGTCGTATTGTTGCACCGCATCGGTCGCTCCGCTGGACGTCATGCCGCCGATCACGTAAATCGCGCCGGCGGTGTCCATCGTCACGGCGCTGTCGCGAACCCCGATCGGCATCGGGCCAACGCTGGCCCATGTGTCCGTAGCGATGTCATACCGGTAGCTGGTCGATTGGATGCCGGTGTCGTCGAGCGTGTTGGAGCCGCCGAAGAGAAAGATGTGGCCGTTGCCGTCGCTGATCGCGGACATCCCATGCATTGCTTGTGGCATGGAGGCAATCGAGACCCAAGCGTCGCTGGCCGGATCGTACCGCTCGGCATCCGCCCAGAGCTCTCCGTCGGCCAACACACCGATGCCGCCGAATGCGTACGGATGGCCCGAGTCGACTGCGTACCCCATGTCGTAGCGCGCCTGATTCATCTTCGCCAGATCCTGACTATCCCCGAGGCGATAGTCGTAGTTCAACACCTCGCTGATGCCTTCGCCGTTGGTGGTGCCGCCAAAGAGATAGACGGCGCTGCCGGTGCTGACGGCGCCGAGTTCGAAGCGTGGCGTGTCGGTGTTGAGTCCTAGCGTCCAGTTGGTCGCCCCGGAAGCGAGCACCGGGGCGGCGGTCGCTGACGCCGCATCGCCGCCCAACAGCCGCACGGAGTTGTCGCCCGTCAGCACGGCCACCGCATCCGTCCGCGGCTCCGGCAGTGAGGGACCCGCCGACCAGGCGATGGTCGTCAACAGATCGCGACGCTCCAACGTCTCGACGAAACAACGACGACGCCGAGCGGCGGCCGTCTGCTGGGATTTGGCACGTCGAGGGCGAGTGGATAGGGCTCGAAACATCGGAAACTCCCGGGAGAAGCGGCGCAGAAGAGTTGGCAGAAGGATTGGTCGAAAACACCCCATTCCGGCCATGGAAGGGGCGTCGACAGGCAGCTCATTGGACCCAAGAGTTGGAATGAGCCGCGTCATCCGCCAACTGCGCAAATTCTTCCCGGGTGTGGCAAAGAATTGCGCTCACCGCAGCGGGAGGTAGATCTCTGTCACAATCTGCTCCTCGGGCGTCTCGCAAGGGTCCGAGACGTAGAGCTCAAACGGACGAAGTCGCTTGTGAGGCTTGAGCTTGAGCGACCGCTGCGCGCACATCGCGGTGCTCCAGGCGTTCCCGAGATTCTGGTAGCTGCCGGTGTGCACGACCTTCAACGCCCGGCAGGCGTCGATTGTGCCCTCGACCGCGCCGGCCACTTGCCGTGTGGATTCCACCGGCACCATGGCGGTGTAGTGACACTGCTGGCCCTTCGGGTCGAAGGTGTGGTAGATCGCGCCGGGCGGGCCGTTCATCTGTAAGCCGGCGTCCGTGGCCACGCGGTGGGCGGCAGGCAAGGTTTCGTGCATCGACTCGCCGATCTCCGCCATGGAACAGCGTGTTTCGACGCCGACAAAATTCAGCCCCTCAAAGTTGACGACGCCCACCAGCTCCGTCTTTGAATTGACGGCGCCCGTCTCCAGATACTCCTTGAGCATTTTCAAGCCGCGCTCGTAGTCCATTCCGATCATGGTCTTCATCATTCCCGTCATGAAGAACAGGAAGAACGGAAGTTTGCTGTCCATGTGCCAGTCGACTTGCGTCTCGGCATCGCCGATTGCGTGGGCCCGCATCATCACTTGTGCTTTTGACTTGAACGGCCGCAAGAACTCCAAATCCATTTGCAGGCGGCCGTCGTCAACCGAGGCAATCGTCATTCCGCCGGCGCCGACCAATTGACCGTCCCAGCGGTAGCCATGGCCAATCTCGCCAGGGGCGCCGAAAAACTCCAGCTTGGCCGAGGGCTCGGAGCACAGCCATGGCGACCAAGCCGGCCATTGGTGGAAGTCGGCGATGGAGTCGCGGACCCGGTCCGCCGCAGAGCTAATTCGAATCGAGCGTTCAACGTGAATGGCAGGCATGGCAACGTCCAGCAGTTCCGTTGGAGTGGAAGGAATCGAGAGGCGGCCGGAGATCATAAAGTACCCCCATTGCCTCTGGATGGCGAGGGAGAGGGTCTGCCGAGTTCCCGGGCTGCGTGGGGACGAGATTGGGCCGACAGCCGGTCTATCGAAACGGGTTTACAATGTGGGGGCAGCAACGATAAAATGCGGGTTTGCCCGTGCGCGAGGTGCCCTCGCAGTGCTCGCAACTCGTTGCCCGGTCAACAGTTGCGGCCTGTTGGCGCCCCGTTCGTTTCGGTGCGTGCCGAGTTGGCGCGACGCCGGACCACCATCGGCTGAGACAGGATACGGAATGTTTGACTCCCTTGGCGAAGGCCTGCGATCTGCCATTAAAACCTTGCGAGGCAAGGGCAAGCTGACCGAAGCGAACATGCGCGACGGCTTGCAGTTGGTGGAGCAGTCGCTGCTGGACGCGGACGTCAGCTTTGAGGTCGTGAACGACTTCATGGCCGGGGTGACTCAGCGCGCACTGGGAGAAACGGTGCTGAAGTCGCTGGATCCCAGCCAGCAAGTGGTGGGCATCGTCGAGCAGGAGTTGCTGCGGATTTTGGGTGACGGAGACCCGTCGCTGCATTTGAAGCAGGACCTGACGATCATCATGCTCTGCGGCCTGCAAGGCTCGGGAAAGACGACCACCTGCGGCAAGCTGACCAGGCTGCTGCTGGACAACGGTGTGAAGCCGATGTTGGTGGCGGCCGACCTGCAGCGGCCTGCGGCGATCGAGCAGCTGCGGGTGATCGGCCAGCAGCTGGGCGTGACGGTGCACACCGAGGACGGCGCCCAAGATCCCGTCAAAGTCTGCCAGAACGCGGTGGCCAGCGCCAAACAGGCGGGCGCCAAGGTCGTCATTCTCGACACCGCCGGCCGGCTGGCGATCGATCAGGAGCTGATGCAGGAGCTGTCGCGGATCGACCGCCGCGTCTCGCCGGATCAGGTCTACCTGGTGGTCGACGGCATGACCGGTCAGGACGCGGTCAACAGCGCCAAGGCGTTCAACGAGGCGTTGGAGCTGGATGGCGTGATCATGACCAAGCTGGATGGCGACGCCCGCGGTGGCGCGCTGCTCAGCGTCAAGCACGTCACCGGCGTGCCGATCAAGTTCATCGGCACCGGCGAGCACCTCGAGTCGCTTGAGCCGTTCCACCCGGACGGCATGGTGGGCCGCATCCTCGGGCTCGGCGACATCCGGCAACTGGTCAAAGAAGCCGAGAAGATCGTCGACGAGGAGAAACGCGAAGAGTACGAGCGGAAGATGCGCGAGGGCGAGTTCACCCTCGAGGATTTCCGCGACCAAATGCTCAAATTGGCTCAGCCTGGCCTGCTGGGGCGATTGATCGGGTTCATGCCCGGCATGGGCGAAGTCAAGAAGATGCTGCAGAACGAGGACGCCGAGTCGGACATGAAGCGGATGGTCGGCATCATCAACTCGATGACGCCCGGCGAGCGGCGTAATCCGAAGGTGATTGACCCCAGCCGCCGCAACCGCATCGCGTCGGGCGCCGGCGTGCAGACGCAGGAAGTCAACCAGCTCTGCAAGCAGTTCGAGACGATGAAGCCGATCATGCAGGCGATGGCCGGGCAAGGCATGGGGGGACGGATGAAGGCCATCCAGGAGCTGCAAAGCTCGGGGATGCTCGATCCGGGCGGCGGAGGCCCCCGCATGAAAAAGGGCACGGGCCGCCGTATGAGCCCTTCGGAGCGTGCCAAGGCCAAGAAAAAACGAGAAAAAGAAGAACGACAGCGGAAACGGAAAAAAAAGGGTTAGCCAGACGCCCGCAGATTGAGGATAAAGGAAGGCTTCCCGCAGCCGCTCCCATGGCGCCGTGCCTGTGGAAGTCGGTTCGAACGACCCCCAACCGGCCCCAGAACCGCCCGTCGCAACGGCGTTCATCGAGCGGCAAAGTGCCGGGTGGATGCCGGATTCGGGCGTTTTTCGAGGTCGCCGCATTCCGAGATCGCCGCATTCCGAGATCGCCGCTATTGGACACCATATTTAGCATCATCGCCCTCAACGATCATTGACACTCAGGCGCCCTGCCGGGGCGTTCATTTCCACCAGGAGTATTTTCAACGTGGCAGTTAGAATTCGCATGAAACGCATGGGGCGCCGCCATCGCCCCTTCTACCGTGTTTGCGCCGTGGATGCCCGCGCTCCGCGCGACGGCCGTGTTATTGAGGAGCTCGGCTACTACGACCCGATGGTCAAAGAGACCGATGCCCGCGTGCGGCTGAATCGCGAGCGTGTCGACCATTGGCTCAGCGTCGGCGCGCAGCCGAGCGACAAGGTCGCCGTGCTGATTAAGAAGTACGGCACCAACGGCACGCACGTGGCCGCTCAAGAGGCCGCCTTCGAGCGTCTCCAGGCATCCAAGCCAACCGCGCCGCCCCCGGTCGCGATTCCGAAAGCGGAGGCGCCGGCCCCGGTGGATGAAACCGCCGCGGAAGCGCCCGAGACGGAAGCCGCAGCTGAGGAAGGCGCCGCCGAGGAAGGCACCGCAGACACGGCTGAGCCCGGTGCGGAAGCCAATGGCGGAGACGGCGGCGAGTAGTCGATGCGATTCGACGTCCTCACGCTGTTCCCCGGCATGTTCCGGGGATACCTCGGCGAAAGCCTGCTGCAAAAGGCGATTGAGGCCAAGCTGGTGGACGTCCGCCTGCACGACTATCGCCAGTGGACTGACGACAAGCATCATCGCGTCGATGATCGCCCCTTCGGAGGCGGCCCCGGCATGGTGATCAAAGTGCAGCCGGTGGTGGACTGCTTTGAGCAAGTGGAGCGCGAGGCGGATGAGCCCGGCGAGCTGATCCTGCTCACGCCCCAAGGCCGGACGCTTGACCAACCGCTCGTCGAGCGGCTTGCTCGGCAGCCTCGGTTGACGCTGCTGTGCGGTCGGTATGAAGGTTTTGACGAACGCGTGACGGAGATCCTCCGCCCCACGGAAATATCCATTGGAGACTACATCCTCAATGGCGGCGAAGTCGCGGCCATGGTGCTGATCGACGCCGTCATTCGCCTCATTCCCGGCGTGCTCGGCGACGAACAAAGCAGTCGCGACGACTCGTTCTCCACCGAAAGCCGTTGGCTGGAGTTTCCGCAGTACACTCGACCACGCGAATACCGAGGGCACGAGGTGCCCGACGTGCTGCTCAGCGGCGATCATCCGGCGATCGCCCGCTGGCGAGAAGAACAGAGCCGGCAGCGAACTCAACAACGACGGGCCGACCTCCTCAGCCGGCCAGCCGAAAATCAACAAGACGGCCCGTCGACTGACGGCCTCCACCATCCACAAAAGAACAATCCATCCTGAAAGGAACTGCCATGAGCCAAGAGCTTCTCGGTAAGGTCGAGCAGTCCAGCCTCAAGCCGGAAGTGCCGCATTTTGAAATTGGCGATATCGTCGACGTCCACACGAAAATTCGCGAAGGCGAGAAAGAGCGGATCCAGGTGTTCACCGGAACCGTGATCGCCCGCAGCGGCAGCGGGACCCGTGAGATGTTCACCGTCCGCCGCATCGTCGCCGGCGAAGGTGTGGAGCGAAAGTTTCCGATTCACTCGCCACGAGTAGCGGACATTGTCGTCGTGCGCTCCAGCGTCGTGCGGCGAGCCAAGCTCTATTACCTGCGCGATCGAGTCGGCAAGGCCGTTCGCCTCAAGGAACGCCGCCGCACCTAACAGCGGCCTCCGCGGCCTTCCAACGACCTGCTTCGATCGGAACGTGGGCTCTTCAACGGTCTTGTAGATCGTGAACTCTGCGCCCGCAGTCGGACGATCCAGATCCAGATTCCAGATAACAGCCTGCGCGAGTCGATCGTGCAGGCTGAATCTGTTGGGGTGGAGCGTCGTGGAGCATGGACGAAGCGGCGGGCCGGTGTGTTTCCGACCCGCCACTTCGATCGTCGATGGCCGCCAATCAACTCTATTTACGCGCGGAGGCGATTGGCAACTGCGTGACAACTACGTCCATGGCACCCAATTGGCGGCAAGCGTCCCCACAACACTGCCGCGCCTCGGGAAGGACATCCCCTGTCCCTCCCGGTCAACATCCGGCAGGCGAGCGCCACAGCGCTTCAGGCCTAGCCCCCCAGCTCGGGCTGAAGCGGGCTTCTCGCACATGCTGCTGGTGTTGTAGTGTTCTTATCGGCGCATCCCTTCTTTCGCATTCGCTATTTTTTGACTGTTCACCCGATTTGCACCAGGCTCTCCTTGTTTCCTGGTTTGCCTCGTTGTCGGCATTCGAAAGGCATTCGGCAAGCATTCGGAGGGCGTGCAGCGCCGGCGGGATCGATTGTCTGCGGCGATCGCGCATTGGAATTGCCATGGCCGCCAAGGCTCCCTAGAATTCGACCCCAATGGAAGGCGGGTTGAGGCTGAACAGCGCCGGTTGCCACCGGTTCGCCCGCCGTGTCACCCTTATTGCGGCAAGGAGGCCCGCCCGTGGTGAACGTCATCTGTATGAAGTGGGGTGACAAATACGGCGCGAACTACGTCAATATTCTCCGCGCCATGGTTCGGCGCCATCTCTCGCTGCCGCATCGGTTCGTCTGCTTCACCGAAAACGCATCCGGATTGCATCCGGAGGTTGAAGTGTTTCCGTTGCCGGAGTTGGAGCTCCCCGATGGCATCCCCGAGCGTTGCTGGCGGAAGCTGTGCACATTCGACCGCCAACTGGGCGACCTGCACGGTCCGACGCTGTTTTTGGACTTGGACGTTGTCGTGCTGGGGAGCCTTGATAGCTTGTTCGAGTTGCCGGGGAAGTTCTTCATCTGTCACGATTACCGTTGGTACGGAAAGCTGAAGGTGACCGGCAATTCGTCGTGTTATCGCTTTAACGTCGGCGAGCACCCCGAGGTGATCGATTACTTTCGCGAGAACTCGGACTTGGTCCGCGCCACGCACCGGCACGAGCAGGCGTATCTGTCGCACAAGATGAAGGAGCTCGGCTGCCTGCAATACTGGCCGGAGGCCTGGTGCCGCAGTTTCAAGGCACACTGCCTGCCGAGGATACCGATCCGCTATGTCCGCGCACCGCGCGTGCCTCGTGACGCCCGCGTCGTCATTTTCCATGGCGACCCCAATCCGATCGACGCCAGCATCGGCCGCTACAACAGCCTGCGAAAATTCTGGCACCCGTCCCCTTGGGTGCTGGAGCACTGGCACGACAACGACGTTGCCCCGAGCGACCGCAGAGCTGCCTAGCAGCGTGTGGTAGCCCGCGAAATCCTCCGTGTCTCCGTGTCTCCGTGAGACAACTTGCACGGGGAAAGATCGTCGCGGGGCTAAAGACACTCGTCGCCCCGAATGGCTTGAGCGTCTACACGCTTCATGTTCTCTCACAGAGGCACAGAGGCACGGAGTTAGATTCACAAACGCGCCGTGACCCGCGAAAGAGTTCGGATAAAGCCCAATCCCGAAATCCTCCGTGTCTCCGTGTCTCCGTGAGACAACTTGCACCGGG
>JAGQPF010000216.1 GCA_020426845.1 Planctomycetales bacterium | reverse complement strand
TATGCCGCCAAGGTAGGCAGGCGAATCTTTGCACCCCACCGTGAATCACCGCGATTGGGCGCTTGGTGGCTCGGAAGGGTAGCGGTCACGGAACTGGCAGAACCCTGGGGTGTCGTGCTGATACTAGGGCCCAGCAATTATCCGATCTTGCTCCCCGCTGTCCAAGCAGTCCAGGCTATCGCCGCTGGAAACGCAGCTCTTGTCAAACCTGCGCCGGGATGCGAGTTGGTGATGCACCGGTTTGTTCAGCTGCTGCATACGGCAGGTATACCTGCCGGTTTGATCCAAGTCCTGCCGACGGACATCGACAGCGCGCGCGAGGCGATTCAGCTAGGCGTCGACAAGGTGTTGCTCACGGGCTCGTCGGACACCGGGCGCAACCTGTTGAAATTGCTAGCAGACACATTAACACCTGCAACTCTTGAGCTGGGCGGCTGCGATGCTCTTTTTGTGCTCTCTCAGGCCGAGTTGAGCCGAGTGGCTGATGCGATCGCCTACGCTACGCAACTGAACGGAGGTGCCACATGCATCGCACCTCGTCGTGTTTTTGCCACCCCGGAACAGCACGCAGTGCTCGCTAAGGAAATCTCGGCTCGCTTCACTCGCCAGCCACGCTCCTTTCTCATTGCTCCACCGATCGCATTGCAAGTTCAAAATGCCGTGCAACAAGCAATTGATGATGGCGCGAGCTTGGTTTGTGGCGATCCTCGAGCTGAAGCGGTCCAATTCGAACCCATCGTGCTGCGGGACGTAACGCCTCGCATGGCCGTTGCACAACTGGAAGTTATGGCCCCGCTAGTTTCACTGATCTCCGTCAATGATATTTCGGCGGCGATTGCGGCCGATAGTCAGTGCCCATACAGTCTGGGGGCGTCCATTTTCGGACCCAGATCATTCGCCGAACATTGGGCCAAAGAGATCGAGGCGGGGTGCATCGTAATCAACGACGTCATCGCACCCACTGCTGACCCACGCGTCTCCTTCGGCGGACGTGGATTGAGCGGCTGGGGTAGCACCCGTGGCAGCGAAGGACTGCGGCAAATGACGCGTACCAAAACGGTTTGCCTCCGTCGTGGACGATGGCTGCCCCACCAAGACCCACGTTATTCAACTAATCCTGATTTGCTCGGCTACCTGTTGCAAGTCCTGCACAGTCAGGGTCTCAGCAAACGCTTCTCAGCCGTTCGGTCCTTGCTGAGTGCATGGCGCCGTTCATTACAAAAAAGCCGCGACGCGTAAGCGGCCGGTTGTCGTCCATTGACTGTGGCTTAACATCGCGTTAGGGCGAGCAGTTCCCCTAGATGGATAACGCCAATTCCTATCTGTGCCAAACGACCAGTAGAAAAATCAAGCTATTCTTCGTAAGCTAATTGCAGGATGTCCTCGCGTTGAGCCAATATAATCCGGCACTTTTCGCTGATCGCCACCGATTCAAATTATAAACCGGTTAGCTACATGCAGTTGCGGTTAGTCGGCATTATCTACTGCAATCGAGCACTTGTGCTCGTGGAGATTTTTCTCGTGCTCGCCCTATCCACTTTCCCCACACCTTCAGTGCGACGCACGTTGGCGTTCGCATTGTTACTGTTCAGTCAACCCGCGTTGGCTGTGGTGACCTTTGTCGCCGTGACGTTTGCCGACGTGGCCTTTGCCGAAGACGGTGACAACGGAGATGAAGCCAAAATTCTCTATCCCGTGGCTACCAAGCCCTACACTTTGAAAGTGGTCGATGAAAACAACCAACCGCTCCGGGGCGTCGACGTTTTGGCAGCTGGGATTCGCTGTCAGGAAGACCCTGGCAGCTGGTATGGCTGGCCAACGCCAAACGTTGGAGCGGACAACGTGATGCTTACCGACGCCAATGGTGAAGTCACCGTTCAATATCCGGTTCGCTTCGGAGTGCCACCCAATTGGTTCACGACGACCACCATCGACTTCCGCTTCAGCCATCCCCATTTTGTGGGCGGCAGCGTCGAAGTCGACACGGCGGCTGAATCGCATACACACCAATTGGTAGCTGGCTGTCCCGCTCATTTTTCTGCAAAAGACGACGTTGGCAATCAAGTTACGCAATTCTATGTGGCCATCGCCGGAGCCGGTGGACTGGCCAGATGGACTCTGAATGAAGGTGAACTCAGTACTGGAGGAATTCCCGAGGGTGGCTGGCAAACCATGCTTGTTTCGCCACAATCGGATGGACGACACCTATTCAGTGGCATCCTGCCAGCGAGGTACGCCCAAGGGAAAGACGTGACCATACGGGGCATAAGCCTTACGCCAGGTCTACGATTGACGGGAAGGCTAGCCGACAACGTACCTCGCCCAGTGACGCACGGCCAAATAACCGCCTGGTGCCTACCTAAGCCACGTGGACAAGTTTACGAAGACAAGGACCCTTCGCTGGGCTGGAGCCAAGCAATTGACATCGAGCAAGACGGAACATTCAACTTTCCGTCGCTTCCACGCTCCGGCACAGTGCAACTGATCGCCGTTTGCAGATCATGGGTGGTTGAATCAGACGCAGTTGCAGACAGGCCAGGGGACAATCGCATTACTGGTATTCATATTAATCTCGACGAGTTGCAAATTGTTGACAATGAATTGCCTGGCATCATCGTCCCGATGAAACCAACGGGTACACTCGAAGTCACCGTTCGTAAAGACGATGGCAGCCCGCTGGAAGGAGCAACAGTGGCGAGCTGGCCCAATCAAGTCTACGACAAAGGTGGCTCGACGATCCTCGGCTCGGAATACTCGAGTATCGACGCGATTCGCCATGTGCTGGACCATGCTGACGAACCCTACTTCAAGCGTGCTTGGGCAACGGGTTCGCGCCAACACCGTTATAGCGTGACCACCGACGCTCAAGGCCATGCCGTGCTGTACGATCTGCCTCTGAAAATGGAACACGGCTTGTATGTGGGAAACGAAGAATACCGCCAAGAATCAAATCCTACCCCAGACAATCCACGTGGCGAACAACGGTTCACCCTCGTGGACGCCAATCCCATGCAGCTGGGCGTGCAGGTGGTCAAAGTCGAGTAGCATCAAAGTCGAGTAGAATCCTAGTGTAAGCAATCGGTTTCCAGGGTGCTGGTTGCTGAGCAACGAGAGTTCATTGAACGCGACCGACCAGACGCGCATTGCACGCGGGAAAAAGCTACATCCTATCATCCGGATAATAGGATACAGGTTCGGGCTCCGCTGATGGGTCCTTAAGCCTGCCTTGCTGCCTTAGCCTCAATG
>JAGQPF010000215.1 GCA_020426845.1 Planctomycetales bacterium | reverse complement strand
TGTCCGCGAATCGCGGCGACTCGTTGTGGATCTCCCGACCGTAGCGCAGCCTGCGCCTCTTCCGAGCTCATGTTCAGAAAAACGTTTTCGCGTGGTTCGATTAGATCGACCAACGACTCGATGTATTCGCTGCGCATGCGTGTCACCTCTTCGTCGCGGGAGAGAGAAGAACCGGGTCCCAACGACTCATCCATGAGAAAAGCCTGAAAACTTGCTGCCGCAAAACACCGGCAGCCTTTGACTCCAACGCATTTCAAAAACTTCCCGATCGTCAATCGGGTTGATAAAACCAGCCGAAAAACTGCCTTCGATTGCGCCAGGAAAGGTTTTTGAAATGCCCTCTCATTTTGCGCAGACCGGGGACAAGCTGCGCTGAGACGGCAGCAATCCGTCCACCCAAGGCATCGGCCGGAGCGGGACGACCACCTCGAGGTCGTCTCGCTGGCGAGCCTCGTCCCAGTAAGACTCCGAGCACTCGACCTCGGCCAAGTCGAGCGTGTTGTGAATCCACATGATGTCAGCATCGACGGGACGTTTCAGCCCGAACAGCCAGCTGGCCGCTTCCCAAATCTCCTCGTCCGTCTCGTAATCCAAGGGGCTCATTGCCGCCGTCACGTGCCCGCCCGTGAGGCAGTTGATCCGAGTCATTCGCGAGTCGACCGCTCGAATCACGCGGCTGAGGCAGAACTCGGCCATCCCCAGTCCGGTCGCATTGCCATGCGTGGCCTCGGTCAAGCCGCGAACGGCAATCAAGTGCACCTTGGGCGTTTCGTGGTCGGCCGCGACGTGGTCGTTGTATTTGCGTCCGACGACGTTGGTGTCCATTCCGCTGCCGCTGACGTCCTTGCCCATTTCGTCGATCCACAGCAAGTCGGCGCGATCGAACGGCGTGCGAG
This sequence comes from Planctomycetales bacterium, assembly GCA_020426845.1. Lineage (GTDB taxonomy): Bacteria > Planctomycetota > Planctomycetia > Pirellulales > Pirellulaceae > JAGQPF01. The sequence goes on along the minus strand of JAGQPF010000215.1, from coordinate 3,887 downwards.
GCATCCACTGTTTGGCAAGTCGCAGCAACTCCTTCTCGCGCGACTCGAACTCCTCGGGCCGCACTGCCTCGATCCTGGCCGTCTTGTCGTAGGCGTTCTCGACAATCGCCACACCCGCCACAATCCCGCACTTGGCGAGCACTTCGCGAGCCACCGAGCGGACGATCTGGCCAAACTCGTAGTCGCGAATCGCCTTGTGGTAGATTTTGGCGCCCTCGTGCTTGCCGAGCCCGATCAACATCATCTTCATCAAGCCGCTTTCGATGTCGCCGCGAAAGTTCGTGTGCGGCTTGACGCGGCCAACCACCATCACATGGTCGGCGCCGTAGGCGTGCTTGTCGAAGTGGACGGGAAATCCTTCGGCGGCGTCGCAAACAACGACTGTCTCCATGCTGGCGCGAATCGGGCAGCCACAAAACTCCTCCGTCATGCCATAGGACTCGACGATCTTCCGCTGGCCGTCCGCGGTGCCGCCGCCATGGCTGCCCATCGCCGGCACCAAGAACGGCTCCGCGCCAAGCTGCCGAAGATGCTGCACGCAGCCGCGAACGATCTTCGCGATATTGGCAATGCCGCGACTGCCGGCCGTGACGGCGACGCTTTGACCGGGCTGGATCTTCTCGGCAAGATTCAGCTGCCGCAACTGCGACTCCACTTCCGCTTCGATATCGTCAACTTGCTCCGTTTGAAAGTGTTGACGGACGCGGAACAACCTCGGGGCGTCGGCCATACAGGCCTCCTCTGGATGCGCGACAAACATTCACACAGGCGGTTTGCGCACGCGCCCGCTTGTGTGCCTCAAACGGGCCCCATCACTTCCGAGCGGCGTCGTGCCTCAACGGCAGCCAGGCGCCGTCCTGTTGGCTGCTGGCCACGCATTGTTGAATGAAGTACATGCCTTCGACGCCGTCGTGCACATTGGGGTAGACGGTGTCGGTCTTCTCGACGGACTCGCCGGCGGCGCGGGCGACCATCGCGTCGTAGGCCGAGCGGTAGACGTTGGCGAACGCCTCGAAGAACGCCTCGGGGTGGCCGCTTGGCAGCCGGCACGCGGCGTTGGCGCCGTCGGTCATAAACCCGGCGCCGGGACTGCGAGTGTAGATCTGATGCGCCTGTCCATTGCGTCGGACGATCATCTCATTGGGATTCTCTTGCCGCCATTGCAGGGCGCCCTTCGTCCCATCCACCTCGATGAACAGGTCGTTCTCTCGACCGTGCGAGATCTGCGACGCCGTGACGGTGGTCAAACCGCCATTGGCCATGCGGATCACCGCAGTGCCGTAGTCGTCCAACGGCCGGCCCTCCACAAAGGTCTTGAGGTGGCAGCTCACCGTCTCGGGCAGCTCGGCGGTCATGTACCTCGCCAGGTTGTACGCATGAGTGGCGATGTCGCCGAAACACCCGGCGGCGCCGCTCCGCGCGGGGTCGGTCCGCCAGGCCGCCTGCTTCTGGTTTTCGGCCTCGAGCTTCGTCCGCAGCCAGCCTTGAATGTAGAAGGAGCGAACCGCCTGGATCTCGCCCAATTCGCCGGCCAGGATCATCTCGCGAGCCTGGCGAACCAGCGGATACCCGGTGTAATTGTGCGTGAGGGCAAAGACCGCGTCGGAGCGATCCACGACCGCCTTGAGCTGCTCGGCCTGCGCCAAGTCGAATGTCATCGGCTTGTCACAAATCACGTTGAAGCCCGCCTCCAACGCCGCCTTGGAAATCTCGTAGTGCGTGTGGTTAGGCGTGGCCACGGAGACAAAGTCGATTCGCTCGCTCTCGGGCAGCTTCAGCTCGCTCTCGATCAGCTCTTGGTACGAGCCATACGCCCGCGCCTCGGGGATGTCATAGTCGGGCGCCGAGGCCTTGGCCCGAGCGGGGTCGGAGGAGAGCGCTCCGGCCACCAACGCTGCGCGGTTGTCCAGAACGGCGGCGGTGGCGTGCACGCGACCGATGAACGCTCCTTGACCGCCCCCGATGAGCGCCATGCGAAGTTTGCGATTCAATGCTCCATTGGTTGTCATCGGCAGCTCCTGGCCCACGTAAATTGGATGTGAAATCGATGCACCCCGGCGAACCCTGCCATCGCGAGGTTGCTTGCGAAGAGGAGGAATTGATTGGTAATTCCGCACCTGAAGAGCATCGTGTCGTGAGGCTCAGTCCGCCAATGGGAGGTGCGGTTCCCTTCGCTCGTCAACGCGCCGGCCGAATGACCCAAAAGGTTGGCGCCAGGGGTGGTTGATCTTGGTTGTGTGACAATCCCCCGTTCTACCAAAACCGATTGGACAAGGCCATGCGCCACGCGGAGGGTGGCAGTCTTTCGCGGGCCTCCGAGCGAGGCGAGGAATTGTGGCGGGCCGCAACGGAAATGCTGGCAGGGCAGCCCTCGAATCGTTAGCATTGACTTGTGGAGGGCATCCGTCCCTTTCCCCACTCGCCGAACCCCGTTCGGGCGTCTCCGCCCGCCCCAAATCGATTCCCAATCCAGGCTTAGGAAGCTTACGAATGAATGCGAATTTCAAATCTTGGTGCTTTGGCGCCGGCGGGCTGTGCACGGGGCTGCTCGTGGCGTTGGGAGTGTGGCTCGGCCGTCTGCCCGCCGCGTCCCTGGATCATCAAGACGTGGCCGCGCAGATGCTGCTGCAAGCGGGCGGCGCCAGCCAATGCGATCGCTTCGCGGCCTGCACCGGCCCGGTCGACGATGGCGGCGAGGGCTTGTTCATGCTCGACTTTGCCACCGGTCAGCTGACCGCCGTTGTCATCAACGGCCGCACTGCGAGCATTCAAGCTCGCTTCGAGACAAACGTGGTGGCCGCCTTGGGCGCCAAGGCCTCGGACCAGCCTCGCTACTTGCTGACGTCCGGCGTCACCGACTTTCGCCGCACGGGCGGTGCAGTTCGCCCTGGCGCCAGCGTGATTTATGTCGTCGACGCCAACACCGGCGCTTTTGCCGCCTACGGCATCCCTTGGAACTCGCAACAATGGGCCAACGGCGGGCCGCTCGGCGGTGGCCTGACCCTGGTGGGCAAAGGCCTCGCGCGCAACGTGGCCGTGGAGTAGCCGATGCCTAGGCACCGACCTCCCCTCGCGACGGCACTTGCCGTCCCGCGCTCGCGCGGACGTTGCGTAAGGTGGACCGCATGGACTACGACCCCTGCGCTGGCGATCGTGCTAACCCTGTCACTGGCACTATCGCTGGCATCGGCCGTCGGCGCTGTCGACACCAACGAGGCGACCGCCGAGAAGCTGGCCCAATGGGTCAATTCGCTGGGGTCCAACGACTTCGGCGCCCGCGAGCGCGCCGAAGAGTCGTTGAGCCGAGCGGGGCTAGCGGCGGAGGCGGCGTTAAAGGAAGGGCTGACCCACCAAGATCTCGAGGTGCGGATCCGGGCCGCGCGGCTGTTGTCACAGCTCAAACGTCTGGCGTTTGAGCGGCTCGTTGAGAAATTCGTCAACGGCGGCAAACTGGAGACGCCACTGCCCGGCTGGCGCGCTTATGCCAAGATCGTCGGCGATTCTCGAGACAGCAAGCGTCTGTTCGTGAACATGTTGAAGCAGGGCGAAGGGGCGCTCCAACTCATTGAGGACGAGAAGGACATCTCCCAAGAGCTGGCAGTGCAATTGCAGACACTCACCCCGCAATTCAACGGAGTGTTCGGCGCCGCCCCAACGGTCCCGGGAGGGTCGGATAGCCCGGCAGCCTCCCTTGGCCTGACGTTGATGCTCGCGTCCAAGCTCACCGCCAGCGACTACGCTCGACTCTCCTCCTCGCTGTACCAGGTGTTCCGCAACGATTCGCCTGAACTCAAGGCGAACCAGCAACTGAACCGCATGTTTCGGCATTACCTTGAGCACGTGTTGTCGCTCGAGACCGACCGATCACTGATCCTGTATGTGGTGCT
>JAGQPF010000214.1 GCA_020426845.1 Planctomycetales bacterium | reverse complement strand
GGGTTGCTGCAGGACACTTTGGTAGTGTGGATGGGAGAGATCGGCCGCACACCCAACATCAACAATCGCAGCGGCCGGGATCACTATGTTCGTTCCTGGACGACGGCACTGGCGGGTGGCGGTGTCAAAGGCGGTCTTGTGTATGGCGAGTCCGACGACGATGGCGTTGACGTCAAATCCGATCAGGTGACCGAGGGCGACTTCTTCGCCACGATCTACACGACATTGGGCATCGACCCGAAAGCGGAGAATTTTTCCGGTGTGCGTCCGATACCGCTCGCACCGTTTGGGCACCGTGTGGTGCGCGACATCCTGACTTAAAACTCATTTCAAAAGCTTCCCGAACGGCAATCGGGTTGACAAAACCAGCAGAAAAACTGCCTTCGATTGCGCCAGGGAAGGTTTTTGAATTGTCCTCTAGTGCCCCGTCAACACTAAAACGTTGGGTTGGTCGCCGCCCCAACCTCGTGGCTCGCCACGACTTCGCGAGTTCTCCAACCCCAAAACGAAGGCTTGACGGTCCACTAGTCGGTTGTCGAAACACATCGAACTTGCGCCTCAAAGGCTATCTCACTCGGACTGAACGAGTCGCTCGCCATGCAAATCAACCAACCGTTTCAGCAGTGGCAGTTGAAGTTTGAAGGCGATTGGCCCACGTCCGTCACGTTTCTCGACGACCATCGTCTGGCTGCGGGAAACCGGGCCGGCCAGATTTGTGTCTGGTCGCTTCCGGAAGCTGGTGAGCCCGCACCGGGAGCGAAGTCGGAGCCGCCGAATGTGTCCCCAATTCGTCTGCTCGATGGGCACACCAATGGCATCACGCACTTACGTGCCACTGCGGATGGCAAGACGCTGATCTCTTCCAGTCTGGACCACTCGATTCGTGTCTGGGATGTCGATGCAATGCCCTCCGGCAAACGGTCGATCGTGCTCGACGGGGCAACGAGAGAGCGCGAGGCTCGCAACAAGCCTGCTAAGGAGCGTGAGGCCTTTCTGCAAGCACCCGGCATCGAGCTCGATGTTGTCGAGGCCGCTCAAGTGCTCGATGGACACGAGGGCTGGGTCAACGGTCTGGACCTCAGCGCCGACGGCAAGCGTCTGATTAGCGGCGACGATCGCTGCCTGACGATCGTGCGAGACTTGGCGGCGGGCGCCGAAGTGTCTCGGTGGCGCGGTTACGATCGGGTTTGGGTGCGTTCGGCCGCTATCTCTCCCGACGGCAAACTGGCCTTTACCTGTGAATTCGCCGGCCGTCGCAGCGACTTTGATGTCCCCGCGGCGCAAGCTCGATTGTGGAACGCGGACGATGGCAGCTTGAAACTCGACTTGCTCAAGGTCTGGACCCCCGAGATTAAGGAGGAGGATCGCGGCGACACCTATGGCTACCTGCAGAAGTGGAGCAAACTGATCAAGCGAGGCTTGGTGTGCGCGGCATTCTCCGCCGATGGGCAGTTGCTTGCCGTCGGCCAAGGTGGCGAGACGGACACGGGGCAGGTGCACTTGGTGGACGTCGCCACAGGCAAGATTGCGAGAACCGTCTCGGGGCATCGCTACGGAGTCTGTGACGTCAAGTTTTCGGCCGACGGCCGATTTGTCCTCTCGGCAGGGCGAGACACCACGGTGCGGATCTGTGAAGTGTCGAGCGGCAAGGAGGTCGCGCAACTAGGGAAGGAGCGAGGCGGGCAGTTCAAAGACTGGCTTCATGCGCTGGCCATCTCGCCCGATCAATCTCGCGTCGCTGCCGCCGACATTGCCGGCAGCGTGCACGTCTGGCGGCTGGCGGGCGACTAGTGGACCGTCAAGCTATAATTTTGGGGTTGGAAAACTCGCGAAGTCGTGGCGAGCCACGAGCTTGGGGCGGCGGCCAACCCAACGTATTAGTGTTGACGGGTTTCTTGGACTGGCTTAACAACTCTGCGGCGGCGATGCGATGCGTGAAGGTTGTTCGGCAAACCTCACGCGTTGTTTGAAACGCAGCGTGAAGCTGTCGATTTGTTCCCAGTCGGTGTATTCATGGTCGTGGGAAGTGTCGGTGTCGCCGCCTGCGAAGTAGACGACCGTCTTCATGAGCAGCCGTTTCAGCCAGTTGTACTTGCGGTACTTGACGGCGCCGGCGATGCACTCGGACCAGTCGGGCTCCCAGTCAACGCGAGCAAAGAAGTCATTCATCACACGCTTGGCGTCGTCACGCTGACTGCGGACTCCGGCGGCAGACAGGCTGACCGAATAGAACGCGGTCGGCAGTTGCCCAAGGTCGTCGACATGTTGCTCCACAAACCGTGTCAGGTCCGCCCCATGGCGTCCCAGGTGAATGGACCCACCCAGGATCGCTCCATCGTAATCGCTTAGCGAATCGTCCCACGGAGTTGACGCATCAAGGAGATCGGCCTCGAAGTGTTGGTCAGCGATCAGTTGAGCGATGTAGTGAGCGATCTTCCGAGTCTGCCCTTCGGATGTGCTATAGACAATGAGTACCTTCTTCATCGACGCACCTCCCCGAACGCGATGGTGATGGCTCCGGACGCCTCTCGGCATGGAAATTAACAGACGCGACGTGCCACAGCGCGGGTCGCACATGCCAAGCGACCCGCGCCGAACGTCTTGCTCGTCTACTCCTTCGCCTTGTGCTCTTTCACCTTCGGCCGCACGCCGCCGCTTAGGTTCTTCGTGCGATCGACAAGCGTGTAGGTGGACCCGGCGGTGGTCGTCGGCGGCATCGGCTCACCGCGAACAACAGTGACTTCGTGCCCACGCTTGCCGTTGGCCTGCACCTCGACGTATTGCCCCGACGCGGGGGCCGTTTCGCCGGGCTTCAGATTTGTCGCGGGACGGGTTGTGCGAGTCATGAGACACCTCACGTGCTACGCCAGTTCCTTGGCGGGCTGCTTGATGGTCAGCACCGGGCATGCAGAACGTCGGACGACTTCCTCGGCAACGCTGCCCAGCAACGCGCGGAGCAGTCCTTTGTGGCCGTGGGTGCCCAGCACGATCATGTCGGCGTGCGCGGAGTCGGCATATTCCACGATGCACCTGGAGGGGCGTCCGTGCAGCAGCTTGTGCACGTAAGGCACTCCGGCGTCGGTGGGCAGCACTTTCTCCAGCATCTCCTGCTCGGTTGCTTCCATCTCCGCCTCCGCTTGGAAACCGCCGAAGCCACGGTCGGCGGACAGCGGCGGATCTTCGATCACATGCAGGATGTGCAACGTGGCGCCCGTATCCCGTGCCAGCGCGGTTGCATACTCCAGTGCGGCCTGCGCATAGTCGGAGAAGTCCGTGGCCATGACAATGTGATTGGCTTTCATCAGAACACCTCCCTTTTCAACCCTGGTTGGGCAAACGTGGTGAAACTGCGCCTCGCCTAAGCAAAACGCAAATCCCATGCCAACGTTTCGATGTCGGTTGACGCGCCATCGGGGTGACTTGCGCGGTTCACTCCAGTGCCGATTTGTTACAGCAACCACATCGAGGCTCGATCGAGAGCGAGCGTCTGTGAGCATCGCACAGCGCAAGCGATGCACAGTGCGGAACCGCACGCTCAGCAGATTCGCGGCAACGGAGCGCCCTGCGGCGCATCGAGCGGTTGCTCGCGTCCCAACGATCGTCGCACGGTGACCGGCGTGAATTCTCGCCCGCGCGCGATGCCCACCTCGGCCGCTTGCGGGAAGCCGGCGGCTCGCAACGCAGCGACTGCGGCTGACGCGCATTCGGACGACACCACCGCCAGCAACGTTCCTTCATTGGCAATGTGCAGCGGCTCCAAGCCTAGCAGTTCGCAAACGCCCCGGGACAGCGGCGAAAGCGGCACACTCGCCTCATCGACCGCCAGCGTGAGCCCGCACTCGTCCGCCCATTCATGCAGCACCGCGGCCACTCCGCCTCGCGTCGCGTCGCGCATCGTCCGAAGACCGGCGCCCGCCGCGTCGCGGAGCGCCATCGCCGCCGGTAAAAGCGATCCGCAATCGCTTGTTGGCGCCGGGGTCACTCCCAATTGCTCGCGTTCGCAGAGCACTGCCAGGCCATGGCGAGCGATATCTCCCGAGACGATGAGCCGATCCCCCGCGCCGATGGCAGCGGGACCAGGCAGCGCGGGATCGAGAACCTCGCCAACGCCTGTCGTGCAGATGAACATGCCGTCTGCCGCGCCGCGCGGAACGACTTTCGTGTCACCCGCGACGATGTGAATGCTCGTCTCGGTCGCCGCGTGAGCGACGCTCTCCATGACTCGATCGAGCACGGACAACTCCAGCCCTTCTTCGAGCACGAATGACAGCGTCAGGTATCGGGGCAGGGCGCCGCTCACGGCCAAATCGTTGACCGTGCCGAACACACTGAGAGTGCCGATATTCCCGCCGGGAAAGAATAAGGGGGAGACGACAAACTGGTCCGTCGTCATGGCGAGTCGCCCCGCCATCGCCGGCAAATGGGCCGCGTCGCGGGCGAAGTCGCGTGCCGAGTCGACGGCGCCGGGAGCGCTGGCCATGCCCACTTGGGCTGCGCGCAAGGGCGCCAGAATGCGCGATTGGATCAGTTGCCAAGAAAGTCGGCCGCCTTCGCCATGCGCCAGCAACACGCGTGATCCATCCGATCGCGGCGACGGGCAGCTCCACTGCGGCGATTTTCCATCGGCCTGATTCATTCCGCGTCGCGACCCTTCGTCAGCTGTTGCTCGCGTGGCTCGGCAGATCGGCCGCCGCCGGCAGTTGGTGGATGATAGCGATAGTACGCCGCGCAGGCACCCTCGGAGGAGACCATGGGGGCGCCGAGCGGGTTTTCCGGCGTGCATTCCGCACCGAACGCCTCACACTGGTCGGGACGCATCCGGCCGGCGAGCACCTCGGCCAAGCGACATTTCTCGCAGTCTCCAACCGGCTCTGTCAACGACAACCGGAAACGCTCGGTGGCATCAAAGGCACGCCACGCGTCGCGCAACCTCAATCCACCCGCGGGCACTGTGCCAAACCCTCGCCAACTGACATCCGCCGGCTCGAAGACGTCTTCCAACAGCTCTAGTGCCGCCGCGTTTCCCTGCTCTTTGACAATGCGTGCATAGGCGTTGGCAACTTTCGGCTCGCCCGCCTCCAACAGTTGGACGCACTCCAGAATCCCTTGCAACAAGTCCACGGGCTCGAATCCGGTGACAACCACGGGCAACCGATACGTATCGACGAATGTGCGATAGTCGGCATACCCCGTAATCGTGCACACGTGCCCCGCAGCGAGAAACCCTTGCACACGATTGTCGGGAGCCGCCGCCAACGCCTCCATGGCGGGCAACACGCGAACGTGCGACAACAGGATCGTGAAATTGGCGAGCCCCTCGGCGGCAGCCTGACGTATGGCGAGCGCCGTGGAGGGCGCCGTCGTCTCAAAACCGACCGCGAAGAACACGACCTGCCGGTGCGGCTGCCGGCGTGCGATCTCAACCGCATCCAGCGGTGAGTAGACGATGCGAATGTCGCCCCCCATCGCACGGGTTTCGAGCAGCGAGCCACGTCTCCCGGGCACTCGCAGCATGTCGCCAAAGCTGGCCAAGATCACCTCATCCTGCAGCGCCAGCTGCTGGGCGAGATCGATCGCTGCCTCGGGAGTGACACAAACCGGACATCCCGGCCCGTGGATCAGCTCGACCACCCCGCTCAACTCGGTGTCGATCCCGTGCCTGAGCAGCGAGTGCGTTTGTCCGCCACAGACTTCCATCAGTACCCAGCAGCGGCTGCAGCTGTTGCGGATCGCATCGATGCGCCGCCGCGCCTCTTCACGGTCGCGATACTCGTCAAGAAACTTCATCGGACTCGTCTCCGAGAGCGTCGCTGGGCTCGCCCGCCAATGGAGTGAAGGTCGGCTGCGCGTCGTGGGACTCGTGGGACTCGTGGGACTCGGTGAGGCCGGGCAGGCCGAGGAGCTCTCGACTCCTGGCGGCCTCCTCGGCGTCAATCACACAAATGGCGACGCCAGCGTGCACAATGACGTAGTCTCCCGCCTCGGCATCCGGGACGCACGACATATTGCAGGTTCGGCGGACGCCATCGAACTGGACGGACGCCTCGGCAAACGGCGGCTCGCGACGCAGCCAGCTCACGACTCGGCCGGGGACTCCCAGGCACATGGCAGTTCTCTTCATTGCACAGCTCGGGCGGCCGCAATGGCAATTTGCCCGGCCGCCAATCCCCCATCGTTGGGCGGAATTATACCAGGGAGTCCCCACGGTCGCTCGTCGTCCGCAGCCGCGCTGGCCAGCCGCTCCACCAAACAGCGATTTTGGAACACTCCCCCGCTCAACACCACGGGCAGCGTCGGCCAGTGTGCGGCGGCCTTGAACACGGCCAACGCCAGCGCGTCGTGGAATCTTGCCCCGATCGATGCCGGTGAGGCGTCGATTGCGACATCTGCAATGACCTGCTGGACCGCGGGGCGCCAGTCGAGCTCCAGCATGCCATCTGCGCGGATCCCAATGTCAAACCGGTAGGCGGCTCGATCGCTCTTCGCGGCGCCTTGCAGATCGCATCGTGCCGTCGACGACTCCAGCAACATGGCGGGTTGTCCTTCGAACTCGGCGCGGTGTATTCCCAAAGCTAACGCTGCCACGCCGTCAAACAGTCGCCCAACGCTCGTCGTCCACGGCGAGAGCCCGCTCGCGCGAAGCAGCAACTCGCAGTCACTTGCCGGCGCCAAGCCGAGTCGCATCGCTTCATCGCCAATCACCTCGTGTGCCAGCGCCAGTGCGACGCGCCACGGCTCGCGCACCACTTGCTCGCCACCCAGCTGACGGAAAGGCCGCAAACTGCCAACCCGATCGAATTCGGCAGCCGTCGCCAACAGGAGCTCCCCGCCCCACAGCGTCCCATCGCGGCCCCAGCCAACGCCGTCAAACGCTATTCCCAGCACCTGCCGATCCAGCCAGCCGTGCTCGACCATCCCGGAAACGACGTGAGCATGATGATGCTGCACCATCATCGCACTCACCGGCTTCGTGCTGTCTTCGACGCGCGAACGGGTCCACGCCGTCGTGAAGTAGTCCGGATGTTCATCTGCGACCAGCAGCGCTTCCGGAGTCCCGTACAGGTCAGCAAGCTCTCGCTGCTGCTCTACGAATCGACGCCTGGTAGCTGTCGATCCCATGTCACCGATGTGGGGGCCAAGCACCGTTTGCGCGCCGTTGGCGATCGCGACGGCGACTTTCTGATGTGCGCCAACCGCGATGATCGGCACGGAGGTTGGGGCAGCGATCGACGCTGGCGCCAAGCCCCGCCCGATACGAATGCCCACCGGCCGCCCAGCCATGACGCGCAGCACACTGTCGTCCACGGGGCGCCGAATCGGACGGTTGTGCTCGATGCAGTTGTCCGCCAGCGCGGCCAAGGCAGACCTCGATCCGTTGCCTTCAAAGAGTATTGGCTCACCATCAAGATTGCAGCTGGTGCACACCAGTGGCATGTCAAGCTCGTCCAGCAGCAACACGTGCAGTGGCGTCGTTGGCAGCATCAGCCCGACGGTATGCAATCCGCAGCTGACGCCGCGCGACAGTGAATGGTTTGCCAACGCGTCGCAAATGACGATCGGACCGCTCGGGGCATGGAGCCACCGCAGTTCGACGTCGCTGACAGTCGCCAATGCGGCGGCATCGGCCGCGGTGCGCACCATCACTGCAAGCGGCTTCGCTGGCCGTCGTTTCCGTCGCCGCAGTTCCCCTACGGCACGATCCGAGCGAGCAGCGACGAGCAGCTGATATCCCCCCAGCCCCTTCAACGCCAACACTTGTTCGTTGCGAATGACGGTTGCTGCCTGCCGCACGGCGTCGTGCCCGTAGATTGCGTCTGCGCGACTACCATCACGGCTCAGCCAAAGCTGAGGGCCACAGGCCGGACAGGCGGTCGTCTCGGCATGGAAACGGCGATTGGTGGTTGAGTCAAATTCTTCGGCGCAACGGGGGCAAAGCGGGAATTCTCGCATCGTCGTTCGACCACGCTCATACGGCATTGCATCGACGATCGAGTAACGGGGGCCACAGGCGATGCAGCTTAGAAATGCGTAATGGTGGCGTCGATCTCGCGGGTCTCTCAGTTCGCGCAAACAATGATCGCAGACCACGGCGTCGGGCGGCACTTTGGCGGACAGGGAAGCTCCGTCCGCCTCCGGAATCACGCTCGAACGGATCGTAAACTCGCCAAGTTGATCCCCCCCCTGCTCCCGGTATGCATGGCCTTGCGGATCAAATGATTGCGACTCAATGGCCTCCACCACGGCGCCGACGGGAATCCCGTTTCGCAGCAGCTCTCGCAATCGCGATTCGAACGCGGCGACGGCGCTGGCGTCTCCTGCGACGACGCACTCTGCCCCGCGAGGCGAGTTGACGGCGTAGCCGGACAGGCACAGCTCTTCGGCCAAGCGGGCCAAAGTCGGTCGCATTCCGACGCCTTGCACACGACCGCAGAGAAGAATATGCCGCGTTATTTTTCCGGGTTCGGGCATGATGGCGACGGGGCCCCTGTGGGGAGGCCGTTGGGACAGGCTGCGACGGTGGTGAACTCGCCAATCGTTTCGTGCCCGCTAGCGAATGGCAGAACGACCATTACAGATATGGTGTCAGGATCCTCGTGAATCCGTCACGAAGCCGCACGATCAGATTGCGTTGGTCGACTTGTTGGAGCGTGCACTCTTCGGCAAGTTGCCGTTTTTGCTCCGCAAGCTGGGCAAGTTGCTTGGCCAACGCCACATCATACACCTCGACATTGAATTCGAAGTTGAGGCGGAGACTGCGGGGGTCCCAGTTGGTGGAGCCGATCAAGCACCAATGCTCGTCCACGATCATCAGCTTGCTATGGTCGAACGGTCCGTCGCTGCGCCAGATTCTGCAACCATGTTCGAGCAGCTGCCAAAGTTGTGCAGTGGATGCCCATTGCACGAGCGCTCGGTTGGTTCGCTTGGGGATGATTATCCGCACATCAATTCCACGAATGGCCGCGACGTTGAGCGAGGCGATCAAGGCGGCGTCGGGCAGCAGGTACGGAGTCACGATGGTGATGGAGGACTGTGCGGACGCGATGGCGCCGAGCAAGACGACTCGCAGCTTGTCGAGGTCGTCATCCGGCCCATCCGGAATGCCGCGCGCGAGCACATCGCCATCGGACTGGAGCGCCGGGAACCAAGCGTCGCCGTCCAACTCCTCGCCCGTGGCGAGGAACCAGTCACGCACGAAGGCGACCTGCATGTGCTCGACGACGGGACCCGTGACGCGAAAATGAATGTCGCGAATTGGCGATCGTGAATTGCGTTCGAGGCAGTGCTCCTCGCGAATGTTCAATCCGCCGGTAAAGCCGATTTTTCCGTCGACCACCAAGATCTTCCGGTGATTGCGGAGATTGGAGTAATGAAACAGCCATGGAACGAGCACGGGGAGGAACTTGGCGACGGGAATGCCTTCACGCCGAGCTTTCCGGACGGCGGTGGGCCATGAATAACGAGCGCCGATGTCGTCGATCAACAGCCGGACTTCCACGCCGCGTTCGACCGCGCGTCGCAGTGCCGCGAGAATCAACTTGCCGGCATGGTCGCCGTCAAAGATGAACGTGAGCAAACTGACCGAGTGGCAGGCGGAGTCGATTGCCTCCACCATCGCAGGATAGGTCTCATCGCCGTTGTGCAAGGGAACGATTCGATTGCCGGTCAGCAGGGGGCGCCCCACGACTCGAGAGACAAGCTTGGCCAGTCGGCGAAGATGCGGCGAGCCGGAATGATCGAAGTATTGTCGATGGTCGCAAGCACCTTCAGGGTCATTGGGGCAATCGTTGGGGCAGTCGTTGGGGCAGTCACTGGCGACAACGGAACGATCGCGGCGCGAGTGCAAAGCCTGAGCGCGGCGCTGGATGCGATTGATTCCGAACAGGAGATAGAACGCCGCCCCGCCCAGCGGCACGAGCCAGATCAGGCCGACCCAGCCGACCAGGGCACGGCTGTCGCGCTTGTACAACGCGGCATGCGATGATGCGATCAGGCTGACCGACATCCAAACGACCATGTACACTGGTGGCGGCACTACCAAGGCGGCAGCTCCTGCGGCAATACGACGCGATGACTTCGGCGAGTTGGGAATGCGAGTTGCAGTGTTCACCATCGGGGAACTGCTGATTCATGCTATCCAACTTGCCACTTGTCGAGTTGCTTGGCCACAGGTAAACCCCGACTTTGCATCAATTCGATTCTCCGCGCTCTGCGCGACGCCCTGCACACAGGAGACAGTACGATGTCACAACCCATGTTCCCCGTGCCGGATGGCGCAATGTCCGACGGCGCCAGCGATGTCAAATGGTTTGCCGGCTTGGCCATGCAGGCGATTATTGCCAAGCAATCCACCGTGCCCGACACGGACGCCGAGCGTGAAGAGATTGCTCTCTGGGCCTATCGAATGGGGCAGGCGATGACGGCGATGGAGAAGCAACTTCGCGTCAGCTAACTGCCTGTTGAATGGCTTCCGACAAAGCCTAGCCTTGGTTCTTGTACGCCATCACCTGGACGATTGTTTTGGCTCGCCGGGGGTCAATCTCCATTTTGACCATCAAATCGTCGATGAACGTTTTTTCATCGTCTTCGACGACTCCGTCCGCCAGCACAATATCGACGGCGACGGCGAACGCCGTCTCCCGCAACTCGGGAGGCACGGCGGGCAGGCACTTGTCCAGCAGTTTCCCGGGGCCCGATTTTTTGAGCGCGCCCATCAGGCGGTCCATCATGCCGCCAAACTGGTGGCTGGACAGCCGTTCGTAGAGCCGCTTCTTGCTGAGCACATTGAACAGCGTCTGCGCCTCCTCGTCGGCGATGTGGCCATCGCATGCCGACGCGCACAGAAGCACTCCGGCAAACGCCTCCTGAGGCCCAAAGGGACGCTCTTCAAAGCCACTGTCGTTGCCCAACACTTCATCGAATAGGGACATCTCGTTGCTGCCTTTGGTCGTGGGAGTGGTTTGGTGTTTGAGGGTGCGAGTCTGTTCCGCGACGCCAGACCACGTTCCGTAATCCAGCTGTGGTGCGCGCCGAATGCTCGCCGCCGCAGGGCAAAAACAGCTCGCCCCGGCGTCAGCCCTTGTTCTTAATCACCATCACTTGAGCAATTGCTTGTGCAGTCTCTTTCGGCAGCCCGAGGCGGCGACTGAGGTCGTCGACAAACTGCTTTTCGTCATCCTCCACGCCGCCATCGGCAAGGACGATGTCACAAGCGTTGGCGAAGGCCGCCTTGTACAGCTCCTGGGGAAGCGCCTCGCAACAGCCCTCCACGAGGGACTCGACCCCCTTCTTCTTGAGGATTCCTAGCAGCTTGTTCATCACCTGCGAGAACTGCTTCTCGTTCACTCGCTGATAGAGCTTCATGCGAAACAAGGCAGTAAGCAACGAATTGAATTCGTCCTCGGATATGTGGCCGTCGCACGCACTGGCGGCAAGCAAAATGCCGGCGAACGCTTCTTGGGGCGAGAGTTTGGAGCGTCCCTCCAGCCCGCCAAACAACGCGTCGAACAATCCCATATTGGCTCTCCAACTGCGACGAATTGACACGCGCATCGAGGCTTCGCCGGCCTTACTTCGATCGCGCTCCGTTGAGTTTGACTTTTGTCGAACTCGTTCCGGGCCTTATCATTGCGCGCAAAACATGGGCCGTCAACAAGCAGAGGCTCATTGTGCGAGCGAATTGCTGCTCACGGCGCCCATAAGGGTGCGCAAAAACGCGTTGAGGTGCTTTGAGTCCGATTGCGCTGGCATGGCGCTGGCTGAACGCGTGAGGATCCAACTTTACGCGGCGGAGATTTCGAACCAGTACGATTTGTGTTCGCCCGGCTGCAACTCAGCCCAACCGGCGCTGTCACCCAGCGACTGTCCGCCGGGAACGCACGAGAGCGGCTCGACACAAATCGACTGCCGATCGCCGGGCGTATAGACCACAAGTTCGCGAAACGAGTTGCCGAACGTCAGCTGGATGTCGCCAATCTTGGCGACATAGCTGAGTGCCGATGGGGGCGTTAGTCCGCCAAACACGTCGTCCAGGACCAAGCCCTCGGGGCTCCCCGGTTGGGCTTCCACCACGGCCTCGTTCATGCGCATGCTGGTCGCCGACCATGTCGTCGAATTCCCCGTGGGAATTAGATCCAGCAGTTCCCAGCGGCGCGAGACCGGAAGTCGGATTTCGGTCTGCTCGCCGGCCGACAAGGCGAAGTACGGGTGCAGTCCGAATCCCAACGGCATGCTTTGCGTTCCGCAGTTGAGGACCTCCACTTCACCACGCAAACGGCCGGGCGAGACGCGATAGCAAGCGGCGATGCGAAAGTCCGCCGGCCAACATGGCATCAACTCCGGGGCGTCCACGCTCAATTGGAATTCCCCTTCGGCACTGTCCTCCGTGTGGCCGCGCAGTCGCCAGGGTCGATCGAATACAAATCCGTGGATGGCGTTGCCGCGACCATCGCTTCGCGCGCCATCGGTGGGCAAGTGGTACTCTTTTCCATGCCAAGCCAGTCGTCCACCCGGCATGCGTCCGGGAAACGGCGCCAACAACGGCACGCCTCCACAGGCGGGATGGCAGCCGCCCTCGCCATGTGTCTCCGGCGCCCACAACAACGACCTGCTCGGGGCCGCCTCAACCGCCTCGGCCGCCTCGGCAACGTGGGGGCTCGATGGCTCGGTGGCCACTTTGGTGCGCAGACTGTAACAGTTGAAGCCTTGCGAGACGAGCACGCGGGCAATCGTGTCGCCCGCATGCAGCTCAAGCGTTTGGGGGGCCATCGAGGATTCTCCTGGCGAGTGACGGAGATTTGTCATCCAGCGGGAAGGCGTTGAATTCGCGAGCCCTGAGCTCGTCCACAAACTCGGGCGGACCATGCGTGCAGAACACGATCTGTGGCTGGACCTGCTCGACACACTGCAGCAGTTGTGGGAAGTCCGCGTGATCCGACAGCGGCACAACCACGTCAACTTCCAGGCGATGGCGCGTTCGCGGGTCGAGCCCCCAGCCGCTGACGCCAATTTTCAGCGAACCGGCGGGGCAGGGCAGAAATTTTGCTCCACGGTGCTGGCGAGGCGGGACGATCGCCACTTCTCCGGGGGCCAGCCGCGGAGCCTCATAGAGTTCCGGCTCCGGCAGGTCGCAGCCGCAATGTCGATACGCGTTGCTGATCTCGGCAATCGCGGGATGCACCCGCACTCGCAGTCCCGCCGCGTGCAACAGCGACGTCACCTCCTGCGCCTTCCCCGTGGCGTAGGCGAAGACGACCGGCGCACGGCCTGAATCCCAGGATTGCCGGACGGTGTCAACGAGCCGCTGCTCCTGGTTCTGCCGTGGGCCGAAGTCCCAACGCGGCAGTCCGAACGTCGACTCCATCACGAGCACATCGGCGCGAGGCAGTGTCCCCGCGGGCTCGGCGGTGCGCGACGATGCCAGCTGAAAGTCACCGGTGTAGAGCAGCCGAAGACCGTTCTGCTCCGCCAGCAACATGGCGGAGCCAAGCATGTGGCCCGCAGGATAAGTTGTCAACGTGGTGTCGCCGAGCTGCCAGGGCTGGCCGTAGTCGAGGACCTTCACGCAGCGGGAGCCCAGGCGGCGCTGGTAGATCACACTGGTATTGGCGGTGCACACCGCTTGGGCGTGCCGCGCCATGTGATCGCCATGAGCGTGGGATATAAAGCCGAAGGGCTGGCGATGTCGAAAATCGATCGCCAGCCCACTGGGCATTAGTTTCAGGCCGTTGTCGTAAACAAACACGGCGATTTCGTCCCGAGGCAAGCGGCCAGGTGCAAAGCAAGTCTGCTCAGCTGCCGTGCGCCGGCCGATGCAGGGAATTCCGAGAGCTCAACGGAGCTCACGAATCGCTGTCCTCGTCGTCGTCATCGCTCTCGTCATCCGCTGCGGCGGGAGGCACGGTTTCGACAACTGTCACCGGTTTGGGAGCGAGGCCACCGTCGATCCACAACAGATCGAGCGAATCTTTGGCCTTTCGGACCAAACGGTCGGCGCCAATTTTGCCAAGCGTCGAGGCCGAAGGCCGGACGCTTACCGGTCCTTCAAATTTCATCTCGGCCAGAGCTGCCAGGAAATCGCCGTTGTTGACCAGTCCATCGCTGTTCGGCAACACGCGATCGTCCTTTCCGGCCGCGTCCGGGCTGACGCCGGGCTTCAGGCTGGCGAACCGGACCGCCACGATGCTCTCGGGCTTGAGCGCCTTGAACTGGGCCAACGTGCCGCCGCTGACAACCCAATCCCACGTGTCGACAATCATGCCAACATTGCGGCTATTGATCGCCTCGAACAGGGCGGTGAATTTCTCGACATCGGCGACGAACGGATTCGCCGCGGCGTTTCGCAGCGCTGGCGCGCCGGTGAAGCTGATGCCGAGCCGAATCTCCTTCTCGGCCAGTCTGTCGGCAACTTGCCGGATGCGACTGACGTGCTGCTCGAAGTCATCGGGAAACGGCAGCTTGGTGTCCGGGCGGACAATCGCTTCGGCATACGACATGCCCAGTCCGGAGGCGACGTCCAGCAGTGTGCCGAACCCCTGCATTTTCGTGTCGAACTGAGCTTTTTCCGCTTGCCAATCGATTGGCAACGGAAAGCAATCCATATGCAGGCGGGCGCTGTCGAACATCTGCCGCGTCCGCGGCAATGTCTCCATGGTCTGGCGCCGAGCAACTGCCTCGACGTCGACGTCGATGCCCTTGAACTTGTGCGTCAGTGCAGATTCGAGCAATTCGCTCTGACGCCCGGTGGCGCCGAGAACCTTTAAGTTTAGGCTGCGATACAAGTCAACCTCCTCCGTTCTTAGTGACCAGCCCGAGGGCCTCCTCCGGCAGGCGTTCCCCCGTGGGCATCGCCGAGACAAAAATTGTCAAATCAGGAGTTTTGCAACAACCTGCCAAGGGTGCTAACAGCCTGTTGAAAAAGCCCCAACTGGCAATCGGAATCGCCTGCGCTCTGCAGGAAAACGTTGGTCCGATTGCCGAATCGGCTGTTTTTCAACGGCCTCCAAACCGGGACGGTCATGTTGATCCGCACCGGAAGATGTACCCGTCTAATGGACCGTGATTGTAGGCCACTGCCATGATCTGACAAGGTGTGCACGCCATCACGAGGGCTTCGGGCCCCGTTTTTTCGGCAGAAAGAACGGTGAATTAGCGATTCTCCCGACCCTGCCGGCATGGAATCGCCGACCCCGTGCCACACAGAGCAGTAGGTCGTGAGGCGTTGGGCACGTTGCACAGGCTGCCAGACGGTGATTGTCGTGGCACAGGACTCCAGCCGCCTTCAGCCCAAAGCAGGCCCAATGCCTACAACGCTTTGAAATGCCCTCTAGTCCGTTCCGATTGCCGGTGGAATCTTTTTTAGCTGGCTGCTAGACAACGTCTGAGGAGGGCACATGGCAACCCGGGGCGGAAACCGGTACCGTGATGACCTCAGCCCACTATGGCAGCTTACAGCCCCGAGGAGGAAATGAATGCGAGTCGCTTATCTGGATTGTATGAGCGGCGTGAGCGGCGACATGACACTAGGCGCCATGTTGGACTGCGGCGTGCCGCTGCAGGCGTTGCAGGCGGCGATCGATTCGCTCGGTTTGCCCAGTTGCCGACTTGAGGCCGAGGAGGTCAAGCGGCATGGCTTTCGCGCGATGCATGTTCGCGTCGTCCACGAGCCCGAACACGCTCACCGCCACCTCCATCACATTGTGGACATCATCGACCAAAGCAGCCTGACTGACGGCCAACGCGACCTTGCCAAGCGGATCTTCACGCGGATTGGCGAGGCCGAGGCCCGGGTTCACGGCACCACGCTGCAAAAAGTTCACTTCCACGAGGTCGGCGCCGTCGACTCGATCGCGGACATCGTGGGCGCCGCAGTGGGCTGGGACCTGCTGGGCGTGGATCGCATCGTCTGCTCGCCGGTGCCCACCGGGACGGGCTTCATTCAGATTGAGCATGGCCGTGTCAGCGTGCCCGCGCCGGCGACTGCCGAGTTGCTCAAGGGCGTGCCGCTCGCGCCGTCCGAAGTGCGGGCCGAATTGACCACACCGACCGGGGCCGGCATCGTGACCACCGTCGCCGACGAGTTCGGGCCGTTGCCGCCACTGGTGATCGAGCAGATCGGCTACGGCGCCGGCACCAAAGAGCTCGCCGAGCAGGCCAACGTCACGCGGCTGATCATCGGCGACGCGGGCGAGCAATTCGACACGGACCAGGCGTGGATGCTGGAGACGAACCTCGATGACATTTCCGGCGAGGTGATTGGCCACACCACCGCCCGGCTGCTGGAGTCCGGGGCACTGGACGTCTACACGACTCCGGTGCAGATGAAGAAGAACCGACCGGGCGCGGTGCTCAGCATCCTCTGCCACGCCGCGCAGCGCGACAAGCTCGAGCGAATTGTGTTTCGCGAAACCGGCACGCTCGGCGTCCGTCGCTGGGCGGTGACGCGGCACAAACTGGATCGACGGGCGTTCCACGTGCAAACGGCTTACGGTGAGATCGCCGGCAAACTCTCGCTGCTGGGCGACGAGCAGCGATTTGCGCCCGAGTACGAGTCCTGCCGCCAGGCCGCCGCCGAGCATAACGTGCCGCTTCGCGACGTGATGGAGGCGGCCCGCGCCGCATTCCCCACCGAGTAACTTGGCTCGTCCGCATTGCCGCGGCATCGCCGCTTGTTCCCAAAGCGGTCTATCCCGGTCTACCCCCGTGCGTCCCGCTTCGACGGCGCCCTTCATCCCCGAGCACAACATGACAGAATCTCGTCACTACGACTGCGTCGTCATCGGCGGCGGACACAACGGATTGATCACGGCCGCCTACCTGGCCAAGCAGGGACAACGCGTCTGTGTGCTCGAGCGGCGGCATGTGCTCGGCGGCTGCGCCACCACGGAGGAGCTCTGGCCGGGATACCGCGTCTCGACGGCCGCCTACGTGATCAGCCTGCTGCTGCCGGAGATCATCAACGATCTCCAGCTCAAGCAAAACGGACTCAAGGTGCTGCCTCGCAATCCGTCGTCGTTCACTCCGCTGCTGGATGGGCGGCACTTGCTGATGGGCCCCGACCGCAAGGCCACCTGCCGGGAGATCGCCAAGTTCAGCGAGCGGGATGCCGAGGCCTACCCACGCTACGAAGCGCTGCTTGAGCGAGTGGCGGCCGTGCTGGAGCCGACCTTGTCGCGGCCGGCGCCCAACCCGTTGCCGCTGCCCAAGAGTTGGCGAAAGCAGGGCGTTGGCCGCCGCGTGCGGGACATGTCGCAGTTGTGGGATTTCTATCAGGCGATGGGAGAGCTCGGCGAGGAGTTGCCGGAGGCGATTGAGCTGCTGTCAGGCGCCGCCCGGCCGATTCTTGAACGCTGGTTTGAGTCGGAAGTGTTGCGAGCCACGCTCGCGACGGACGCGATTATCGGCGCCTTCGAGTCCATCTCGGCGGCCAGCACCGGATACGTGCTGCTGCATCACGTGATGGGCGAGGCAGGCGGCGCGCGAGGCGTCTGGGGCTACGTCGAAGGCGGCATGGGAGGCTTGGCCGATGCGCTGGAACGCGTGCTCAAACAACTGAATGTCCGGATCGTGCGGGAAGCGGAGGTGTCGCAAATTCTCGTCAACAAGGGCCGAGCTTGTGGCGTGGCGCTCGCCGACGGCCGCATCTTCGAAGCGACCGTCGTGGCCTCGAGCGTCGACGCACACCTCACCTTCGAGCGGTTTCTGCCACCGGAATCCCTGCCCGAGTCCTTTCGCAAGGCCGTCTCGCGCATTAGCTATGCCTCGGCCAGTGCCAAGATTAATCTCGCGCTTGCCGAGCCGCCGAACTTCACCGCCGCCCCCAGCCAAGGCATCGCGCCTCACCATCACGGCACGATGCATATCTCGCCCTCCCTCGACTACATCGAGCGCGCCTACGCGGACGCACGCGCGGGACGTCCCAGTCAGGAGCCGGTGTTGGAGATGACGATGGCCTCAAGCGTCGACCCGACGGTGGCGCCTGCGGGAAAGCATTTGATGTCGATCTTCGTGCAGTACGCGCCCTATCAACTGGCCGAGGGCGGCTGGGACGACATCAAGGAGAGCTTCGCCGACCGCTGCATCGAACTGATCGGCCGCTACGCCCCGAACCTTCCCGGCGCCGTCGAACACCGCCAAGTGCTCAGCCCGCTGGATCTGGAACGAACCTTCAACATCACCGGGGGCAACATCATGCAGGGCGCGATGAGCCTGCATCAGCTGTTCGCCTTCCGCCCCGTGCCGGGCTGGGCCGACCATCGCACACCGGTGACGGGCCTCTATCTGTGCGGCGCTGCGAGCCATCCCGGCGGCGGCGTGATGGGCGCCTGTGGACGCAATGCGGCTCGGGAAATTCTCCGCGATTTATAGGCGGCCGCTGACTTCGTGAAGACCATCGTGTCATTGCCGCGTCAGTTCGCCTGCGACCGCGCGGGCAAACTGCTCGGCGTCGCGGTAGGAGGTGCCCGTGATCACGTTGCCGTCCACGACCACCCGCGCCCCGGCTTGGCGACGGACCGGCAGCGGACCCACGGACTGGTTGAACTGCCCTTCCTCCGAATACTTGGCATCCACCCCAGCCGCCATGAGCAGGCGTTGGCCGGCGCAAAGCCCGCCCACCAACGCGTCGCGTTGGCGCATCTCCTGCAGCAGTTGCTGCAGTCTAGTGTCGGTCAGGTGGACATCCACATTGCCGCCAATCACGACGATGCCCGCAAAATCGCTCGCTTGCACTTCGTCCAACCGAAGGTCCATTGACAACTCGGGACCTTGCCCATCGGTCGTGACCGCTTCCGGCGCGGTCGAGACCAACTCATACCGCACCGAGAGGTCCTGCAATACGCTCTCGAGCGGCTGCCAGTCCTGGAGGAAGTATTGCTGCGGCACAAACACCAGCAGCGGCTTGGCGGCGGGCGGGGCCACAACGCCTCCCTGACGCATGTCCCCTCCGCCGCGGAAAGCGAGGAACGCCAACGGCACGGCGATGGCGACGGCCGCCGCCACCATCGCCCAGCCCGATGCGCCCATGCCACGCCTCGCGGCAGGGGGCGCCCACCGACGCTCCGCTTCGACCGGCAACGCAGCCAGCGGATCGGTCGACGGAGGGCGATGTTGATTCAGTTCCGCCTCCAATTGCTGCAGGTCCACGGCCGGAGTCTCGGGAGTCGACGCCTGCGGCGCCACCAACTCAATGGGCTGAGCCGGCAATGCGGCGGCCGATGTGGCCGTCGATGTGGCGACCGATACGGGAACTGCCGAGGGCGAGTCCTCCTTTGCCGACAACTGCCCACTGCGCAACAGCTCTTCCATGGCGGCGGACACGTCTGCCGGCGTGGCGAAACGCTGAGCCGGGTCTTTGGCAACCATCTGCAAATAGACCTGCTCAAGCGCGTTGGGCACGTCGGAGCGGACGCTGGACAATCTGGGGATCGGCTTGTTGAGATGCCCGATCAGCACGTCGGTATGAGAATCCGCAGCGTACGGACTGTGCCCCGCAAGCAGGTAAAAAAGCGTGCAACCCAAGCTGTAGATGTCTGCGCGGATGTCCGCCTCATTGGCGCGCTGGATCTGCTCCGGGGCCATGTACTCCGGCGTGCCAAGCACCCCATCTCCGGTCAATTCGCCGTCGGCCCGGTGCTCGCTGGCCAGTCTCGCCAGACCGAAGTCGAGGATTTTGACCTGGCCGTCGAGCGTTGCCAGCAGATTGTGGGGTTTGATGTCTCGATGCACCATGCCTTTGCGGTGGGCGTGCTCGAGGCCTTCGGCTGCCTGTTGGATAATCCGGCAGGCGCCAGCCAGTGTGAACGCACCACGTTGTCGCACGATCCGGTCAAGGCTCACCCCGCGGGCAAATTCCATCACGAGGTAATGGAAGGGGCCCGTCTGCTCGGCATCGAGTGCCGCGACAATGTTCGGGTGGCTGAGCTGCCCCGCCGCCTTGATCTCGCGACGAAACCGGTCGATCGCCTTCGGGTTTGCCGTCAACGCTGGATGGATGACCTTGATGGCCACCAAGCGATCCATCAGCCGATGTTCCGCCTTGTAGACCAATCCCATCCCGCCCTGCCCCAGCGGACTTCGCAAGCGATAGCGAGGGTGATCGGCGAATGCTGTCTCCAAGGACTCGCGGGCGGCTCGCAAGGCATCGTCCGACATCGCCGCTTGAGGGTCGGCGGCCGTCTCCGCTCCGGCGGCCTTGCAAAGCTCGATCAAGGTGTCGTCGTGGACCCGCGCCAACCGTTGGCAGCACGTGTCACAGACGGCCACGTGCTCTCCAACCGAGTCCATTTCGCGGTGCTCGAGTCTCCCCAGACCAAACGCGCGAAGCAATTCGGGAGACGGGTGTTCGGACATGGACTCCACCATCGGGAAAAGATCGTCTGACACCCCTTAATCGCTGTGAACGCTTCGATTCTTTCAGCAATCGGAAACTTTTTTGGCAGGAACGCGAGCAGGCCGTTGTTTTCAACGCCCTCCGAGCGATGAATCACCAAGCGTCCTCGTTGACCATTCCTTCCGCCTCGTCGCGCAAACGCTTCAAAACGCGCGATTTTGCGATGTAAACGGCGTTCACCGTAATGGAAAGCTCCTCGGCCACCTGCTGCGCCGATACACCGTCCAGCATCAGTCGTTCAAATGCCCGCCACGTGTCGACCTCGAAGCTCTCTCTCAAGGACGCAAACAGGCGACGCATGACAAACCGGTCGTGCTCCACCTCCCATTGGCGACTCAGGGCGCTATGGGGATCGTCCAATTGCTGCAAAAGTTGTTGAATCTGTGAGCCGCCAATGGCCTGGGCCTTCCGCTTCCGCAATTGCTGGCTGAGCCGGTGAAAAGTCACCTTGCGCAGGTAGTTGCGAAATGCGCCCTTCCGTTGGTTGTGCTCGTATTGCTTGATCTTTTCGAACATCACCACCATCACGTCCTGGACGATGTCATCCACATCGGTGACGTTGTGGCGTCTTAGCCATCCCGCAATCCAGGGCGTGTAAACCGCAACCAGACGCTCCCAGTCCGCCGGATCATCGCCCTGCTTGAGTCGCTGTAGCAGGCTGTGGGAGGTGTCGACCATGGGGGGCCACTAGTGGGCGGTTCTCGGGTGCCCCGAAGGTGTTGGCGGGGCACCGCAACGGGCGTCGTGGCACAGGCTGCCAGCGCTGCCAGCCTGTGATAATTGCGTTTTTTCGCAGCGCAGGCTGGCAGACTGCACTACGGATCATTCATTGCGGCGGTGCTAGTTGGGACCGGGAAACGAGCCATTTTTTAAGCAACGGCAGCATACCACTCGGAGGCGGGCGACGCCAAACGATCTACTATCGCCGTTTCCATGCCGTCGCGGCCAAATTCCGAATTTTGGTGTCGGCTATCCGCCGGCGCCGCCCATTTCAATGTCGTCGCCCGCCTCGGCCTGGGGCAGCAGAACCGAACCCGCTCATTGGTGGGGATGGTCCGTCAGCACAGCGGGACCTCACACTCACGACATGCTGCAAGTCAAACCGGAGGAACCGAATTGACTGCCGGATTTCATGGTGCCGCGTTGTTGCTCGGTCTGGGAAAGCCCGACGACCCATCCGTGCGCCGAGCCCTCAAGATGGCCCTGATGCTGACGGACCTCGACGGTCCGGGGATTCCTGCCGAGAACACCAGATTGCTCTTTGAGCCGAAAGTGCGAGACTTG
This sequence comes from Planctomycetales bacterium, assembly GCA_020426845.1. GTDB lineage: Bacteria > Planctomycetota > Planctomycetia > Pirellulales > Pirellulaceae > JAGQPF01. The sequence goes on along the minus strand of JAGQPF010000214.1, from coordinate 4,052 downwards.
CAAGCGCAGGTGGACGAACTGGCCAAGTTGCCATCGACTCCGTTTGAGACGCTGTGCGTCTACGCTGCGGGAGAACTGGCACGTGTGGGCTCCGAGACACATTTGCGCCCCTGCAATGCGACCGCTGCGGACCTAGGCATCTCCCTGTCGTCGCTGGCGGAGGCGGTCAGCCACCTGCCGACCCAATCCGTCGCGGTGATTCTCGATCCGTGTCCCGGCACGGCCCATCCAACGCAAATGCTCCCACAGTTCTCCGAAGAATTGTTCAACTTGCTTCGCGCCTCGCACGATCGCGTTGCCTTGCTGACGGGGACCGCCTACGACTGCAATCAAGCGTTGAACGAAGAACTGCTCGAATGGCTGACGGGCCGAAAATCGTCGCAGGCCGACACGGTCACCTTCGATTCGTTGGAGCAATGGCTAAGCGGCAAGCCCGGGCACACATACAACTGGCGGCGAGAGGGCAACGACATTCGGGTCGGCCTGCGGTTTCCCTGGCTCAACTGGCATCAGCGAACGACAATTCCCGGCCATGCCGTTTCATCGCTGCACGAGTTGGTCGAGCAGAACGCTCAGTTGCTTGTGGAAAGGACGCGGACGTCGGGCCTCTCTGCCAAGACCCTCGGCGGCCTCTCCCATTCGCTCTACGCGAATATTTGGCGGGAAGCCCAGCTTCAAACGCGGCCGGGGCCGGCCGAGCGAGCGGCGAAGCTGAGTCGTGATCGCGAAATCATCTCCGCCGCGCTGCTGGCCAATAAGTTGAACTGCACGGCGACAGCCGACGCCTTGGGCGTGAGCCGCTCCACGCTGTACTCGAAACTGCGCCGACTCAATATCTCCACCGCCTCGCTGCGGCGCCAGTTGGAAGGCGAGTCGTCGGGCTGAGTCGCTGGCGCCGATTCCGGCATTTGGCACAGCGTCCGACAACGGGCTGCTACGATAGGGCGTCCGCCGTGCTGGTCGGCGGTGCGTTGACATTGCCCGATCGCCCCCATCGCACTTGCGCCCCGTGAATTACGCCGACTTTGAATACTGGCTGTGCGCCGTGCTCCTGGTGCTTTCGATGGTCGGGATGGGGGCCACGTTGACGGCGCGCGAATTTCTGCAGATCGCCAAGGCGCCGCGGCCGGTGTTGTTGGTGCTGGCGGCTCAGATCGTGTTCGCCCCGTTGCTTGCGCTGCTGCTGGCTCGCGTCCTCTTCTTGCAGCCGGGCATCGCCATGGGGCTGTTGGTGGTGAGCTCACTTCCGGGAGGCACCTTTTCCAATCTGCTCACCTACTTGGGCCGTGGGAACGTCGCGCTGTCGATCTCATCCACGGCCTTCTGCACGTTGATGTCGCTGGTGACGACGGCGTTGGTGCTCAAGTTGTTCGCCGGCCACCGACTGCCCAACCAGTTTGAGATGCCCGTGGGACGCATCGTGTCGGAGGTAGGCGCGTTCTTGTTGTTGCCTTTGCTGGCTGGCATGACGTTGCGACGCTTCGGACCACGATGGAGCGTGCCGGTCAGCCGCCGCGCCGTCCAAGCGAGTCTCGTGCTGCTGGGCGTGTTCGTTGTCGCCGCGCTGGGCAGCGGCCGTGTCAAGCCGTTCAGCTACGGACTACGCGCGCCTGTTGCGCTCTTTCTTTACTTCACGGGCAGCCTTTGGCTTGGCTACGGGCTCGCCCTTTGGCAGCGATACTCGATGCACGATGGCTTTGCGATGGCGATCGAAGTCTCGGTGAGGAACACGGGGTTGGGCCTGCTGCTGAACGCCTCGCTGTTTCCGGCAGACAGCGAGGTCGGGGCGGGCGACGCTCTCGGCGCCGGCGTCGTCTACGTGCTGCTGGCCTACAGCGCCGTTTCGCTGGGAATGTCCCTGCTGGAAGTGTATGTGAAACGAAACCGGATCGGCGTGCTATATCGCCCGCGTTAGCAACCGATGTTTCAGCGGCCTGGCGAAGGCTAAGGATCGCCGAGGATCGCGAGCAATCCGTCACGCCGCTTCGTCACGCCACGTCCCGAGCCAGCTCGTCGCGCAGCTCCATCAGAATTTCCCCGAGCCGATTCAGCCCGGCACCGGATCGTCCACAGCCCCAGTAATAGTCCATCGGCGCGTTCTCGACCAATCGCTCGTCGCCGGTCGCCAGCAGGCGGTTGCGAATCTCGAGATGAGTGACAAACTTTGCGCGAACAGCGCTCCGCATGATGTCGTCTTTGACGGCTTCCCAATCAGCTCGCAACGGGTGGCGCCGACTGCGGCCCAGTGTCTTTGCCTGCTTGGGGGTCGCCGCGACGCGAATGGCCTCTGCGTGCTCCGGATCGGTCGGGAAGAATTTCGCGGCCTGGAAGTAGTGCTCGACGGTCATCCAATAGGCGTCGTCCAACTCGAAACCGTGCCGGCTGAAGTTGGACAGAAACGCCCACTGATCCGAGCTGGAATAGAACAGAATTGCCATCGCACACGAGACGGGGAAAAGTTCGGGCAAGTGCACCCAATTCGAGCTGGCGTCGACGCACCGGCGCCGAGTTTCGTCTGCTGTTGGAAAAAGGAAACCCGAAGCGTCTGCGAGGGATCGAATCGCCGAACTCCGTTTCCTTCCCTATTCCTTCCCTATTCGTCGCTGACGTTCACATACACTTTCAACGCCGACGGATCTTCGAGCAGCTCCATCATTTGCTGGAAATTCTCCAGGCCATCGACGGGGTGGGTCAAGATGCGGCAGAGCACGCCGGGATACATGACTTCGCCGAGGGCGAGATCGCGAATGCCCGACTCGAAGTGGCCGCGATTGGCGTTTACGCTTCCCAGCAGCAGCTTGTTGCCCAGCACCCATTCCAGGTTGATGCGGTCGGACTCCAAGGAGGTGCTGTGTTCGCCGCCGGTGATGCTCGTCCACACGAGCACGCCGTTGAGTCCCAGATACTGCATGCTGCCCATGGCGACATGGCTGGAGCCCGTCGCATCGACAATCAAATCGGCTTTGCCGACTTCCTTGACGACCTCTTCGACCGACCGTTCGGAGGTGCTGACGTAGGTCGCCTCCATGCCGGTGACGATGTCGGATTTCAGATTCGGCGCGGCGCCGCGGGCGAACGTGTAGACATCGAGTCCGCGCAGTCGCAGGATCAGCGTGGCCAGCAGGCCGATCTGGCCGGCGCCCATCACGAAAGCGGTTCGCGGGCTCCAGACCCGCATTCGCCGCTGCACTTCGAACGCTTGCTCCACCGCCTTGGCGGCGCAGCTCATCGGCTCCATCAACACGTGAAGATGCTTCAGTCCTTGCGGAACACGGACGATGTACTCCTCGTCCTCGACAAATTTCTCGGTCAAAAAGCCGTGCAGCAGGTTGATGCCGCGCTCGTAGTAGGTCTCCTCGCTGGTCATGTCGCAGGTGCCGATCTGGTCGTAGATCGACTGTCCTGGGCGGCGCACGGTTGCGGTGACGTAATCACCCGGCTTGACGCGCCGCACCTCGGGCCCCACCGCTTCGACCACTCCGAACGACTCGTGCCCCAGCACGAGATGTTTGTCGCCGGGAGGCGCGTTGCCGTACAGCGCGTCGTTAATCTCTCGATCCGTCGCATCGACGCCGACCTTTAGCACTCGCACCAAGACGCCCTTGCCGCCGGGCACCTGGTCCAAGGTTGGCTCCGGAATCTCTTCCAAATGGACGCTGTTGAGTTGTCCGGGATAGACAGCAATCGCTTTCATGTGGGGGCTTTCGCGGCAGGCGAGGGCAGGGGACGGGCGGCGGGCGAAATAGGTGTCGGACTTCCGGGGAGCGACTGGGTAGAGTAGCCTTCCCGGCAGTCCAAAGCCCCGAATTGTAGCGTCCCGCGAGTGCCTCCACCACCCGTGCCGTCGGGCGGGCGACCGGAAAAACCTGCCCACAAACCCTGCCAACTTCCGCTTAGTTGCCGAGGATCGTGCCCGTGCCGAACAGGCCCGTGTTGGCGAATCCGCCCAGCTCCGGCAGCGCTGCGTAGAGTCCATTGGTGAACAACAGCGTGATCACATCGTTGGCGCGTTGGATGGGATGTTTGGGGATCATGATGATGTCTTGATCCCG
>JAGQPF010000213.1 GCA_020426845.1 Planctomycetales bacterium | reverse complement strand
TGGAATCGCGGAATGTAACGGCGTAGAAACGTCTCCACCGCGGGCGCCGGGATCGCCATGCCATACGAGTCCACGTCGGTGTCGGACATCGTGCGAGCCGTGACGACGCCAACCACGGAGCCGCTGGCGTTGCAAAGCGGTCCGCCGCTGTTGCCGGGATTGACGCGCATGTCGAGCAACAACATCTGCTCGGTCTCGTCGTTGGGAAGACCGCTGATCACGCCGGTGGTCAATTTCAGGCCGCCGCCAATCGCATCGCCAAGCGGATAGCCGAAGGCGGCGACTCGGGCGCCTCGCCCCGGCGTGTCGCTGGCCACGGGCAATGGTGATCCCAGTGGCGACGGCGTGCGGAGCAGCGCCAAGTCACGTTCCTGGTCGGTCGCAATGACCTGCGCCACGACGCTGGCGTCGCTATCCGATAGACCGACCTGCACTCGGCCAGGGCCTTCGATCACGTGGTAGTTGGTGAGCACATAGCCCGGCGCCACCACGAAGCCGCTGCCCGAGCCAAGCTGGCCGACGCTGTCGATCGCCTTGGGGATGGCTCGCAGTTTGTTGGCCAGATCCGCGTCTTTCGGCCGGTAGACGCTGCCCTGCTCCGCCAGTCGCCTCGCGACGTCCAGACTCTCCATTCGCAGCGCAACGAACGAGCCTTTGAGGTGCATCCGGGCTGCGCGGTCCTGGTCGCGAAATCGCTTGCCGGCGTGCCATTGATCGAGCACCGAGACTAGCTTGCCCAAACGCGAGGCGTCATCGGCCTGCAACGCCTGCAGGCTCTCCGCGTCCCACATCGCTTCGAAAAACGGCCCCAGTTGCCCCGCTTGGTTGTCCGAGTCTTCGCGTTGGGCCGCGGTGTACCATCGCAAGACTTGGTCCCGATGGTGCGCCAACACATTGTGCTCCTTGAGCCAGTCGATGGCGCGGCGGGCCTCGAGCAACGTTGCGGAGTTCGTCAGGATGCGAGCATGCTCGACACGCAGCTCCTCCATCTGCTCGATCTGACGGGCGAACTCGGACGCGTCGCCGCTGGCGCCCACGATGGCAAACGGTAGTCCTTCGGTGTCCATGCCAACCAAGATCGGCAACTCCTTGGGATTGATCGCGTACTTCTCCAGCATCCACTGGTTGTGGGCCGGATCCGCCACCTGGGTGCCCATCTCTTCGGTCAAGGGGAAGTCGAGCACCGCGAGTTGAAACTTTCCCGCCAACGCTTGCTGGATCGCGGAGGAGGCGAGGCCGCTGTCCACCAACTGACGCGATTCTCGCGACCAGTCGGAGCCGATGAATAATGCCAGCACGTTTTCGTTGACCGCCTTGGCCTGGCGCTGTGCCGTGTCGACACTCTGCACCCAGGTGGTGACGCCGGGAGTCGCGGCGGTTGCGACGGCGCCGAGCCCGGGCTGAGTCCACTGGGGAGTGAGGCTCGCGCTGGCGCCGGCCGTGACGGCAATCTGCTGCTCAATCGGCTCGTAGCCGCGCCGACGCAGCAACACTTGGTAGTTGCCGGCCGCGAGTTTCAGCCGCTGAGTCGCCTCGGCGCTAAGCGGATGTTCCTTGCCGTCGACTTGCAGTGACAGGCTTTCGGCGGCGGCAGCGCCAAGGTACAGCACCAACTCTCCGTCGCCGCCAGCGACGGTTGTTTGCGGCGAGCTCGAGGCCGTTGCGTTTCCCTGCCCGCCGCTCTGCATCACGATGATGGTCACGGCGACGCTGACGGCGATGGCGCCAACGGCGGCGACGATCCAACCGACGGGCACGGCGTTTGGTTTGGCTGGGCGTCGGCTTGCGGCAGACTGCGGGGCCGGCGCGGTCGCGGGCAAGTCGCCAGACGGCTGGACCTGCATCGTCGAGTCGGCAAGCGGGGCGTTCACCGCGCCGCCGATATTGACGGGGGCCACACTGATGGGCGTTGGGGACACCGGTCGGGCCTCCATCGCAGGCGACCCTTGTGAGGCCGTGTGGACCGGAGCAACCACGCTGATGGGAATCTCCGCGCTCGGCGCGGCGCCGAGGTCGACCGGCACCTCGCTCGCCTGCGGCTCCAACGACTCGGGCCCTTCGGTCGGCGCCGCCTGCACCTGGAACTTCTGTCCGCACTTAGAGCACTTGGCCGTTTGGCCAATCGCGGACTGCGGCACGTTGAACTTGGCCCCGCAGTGTGGGCAGCCGACTTTGACTTTCATGCAACCCCTAGCAGCCTGTTGAAAAAGGCCTCTTAGTCACAACTGGATGGGGAAAACGGACCGGAGTTCGGAGACATCGCGCGGCAATGCGATGTGCCGATTGCGGCTCAGGTTTTTCCACGGCCTTTGGTCAATAAGCCAGGTTCGGCGCCAGCCACCGCTCGCATGTCTCCAGGCTGGCTCCCTTGCGCCCGGCGTAATCTTCGAGTTGGTCCTTGGCAAGCTTGCCGACGCTGAAGTAACGCGACTCCGGATGGGCAAAATACAAGCCGCAAACGGAGGCGCCGGGATGCATTGCCAAGCTGGAGGTTAATTCTACGGAAGTCGAAGGGGTCGCGTCCAGCAATTCGAACAGCGTTTGTTTTTCGGTGTGGTCGGGCTGTGCCGGATAGCCGGCGGCGGGGCGAATGCCGCGGTACTTCTCCCGAATCAGGTCGTCGACCGACAGTTGCTCTTGCAGGCCGAATCCCCAGGCGTCGCGTGCTTGCTTGTGGAGGTATTCGGCAAACGCTTCGGCCAGACGGTCAGCGAGCGCCTTGGCCATGATCGCGTTGTAGTCATCGTGAGCCGCCTCGAAGGCGCTTGCGAACTCGTCTGCGCCGATGCCCGCGGTGACGACGAACCCGCCCAGATAATCGCGACGCCCCGACTCTTTCGGCGCGATGAAGTCCGACAACGAGTAGTTCGGCAGGCCCGCCTGTTTGGCGGTTTGCTGACGCAAGCCGTGGAACACGGCGACCACTTCGTTTCGATCCTCATCGCGGTAGACTTCGATGTCGTCGCCGACCGAGTTGGCGGGAAACATGCCCAGCACGCCCTTGGCTTGAATCGGCTGCTCGTCGATGATCCGCGCCAGCAACTCCTCCGCGTCCCGGAACAGCTGCGTCGCCTGCTCGCCCACGACCTCGTCGTCGAGAATGGCGGGAAAGCGGCCATGAAGCTCCCAGGTGTGGAAGAACGGCGACCAGTCGATATGGCGAGCCAGCTCGTCGAGGCTGGGGGTCACGAGCCGCGTGCCGAGGAAGGACGGCGTGGCGATCTCCTGCTGCTGCCAATCGCACTGAAACCGTCGCCGCCGCGCCTCGCTCAGGGGCAGCAGCGCGTGGGCCTGGTCCCGGCTCTCGAACTGCTCCCTCAACTGGGCGTGCCGCGCCTCGTTCTTTTCGACGAACTCCCCACGCTGCTCTTGGCTGAGCAGCGCGGTGACGACCGGCACGGAGCGCGAAGCGTCGAGCACATGCACGACCGGGTGGCTGTAATGCGGGGCGATTTTCACGGCCGTATGCGCGGCGCTGGTGGTCGCGCCGCCGATCAACAACGGCAGTTCGAACCCCTCGCGCGTCATCTCCTTGGCGACGTGGATCATCTCATCCAGCGAGGGCGTGATCAGTCCGGACAGCCCGATGATGTCGGCCCGCTCCTCCTTCGCGCGTGCCAGAATCTTGTCACACGGCACCATGACGCCCATGTCGATGACCTCGAAGCCGTTGCAGGCCATGACGACTCCGACAATGTTCTTGCCGATGTCGTGGACGTCGCCCTTGACGGTCGCCATGATGATTCGCCCGGCCGATGACTTGTCCGGATTCTCCGCTTTCTCGGCTTCCATATAGGGAGTCAGCCAGGCGACGCTCTTTTTCATCACGCGGGCCGACTTCACCACCTGCGGCAGGAACATCTTGCCCGCGCCGAACAGGTCGCCGACGATGCCCATGCCGTCCATCAGCGGGCCTTCGATCACCTTCAGCGGCCGTCCGTACTTGGCGAGCGCCTCCTCGGTGTCCTCGTCGATGAAGTCCGTGATTCCGCGCAGCAACGCGTGCTCCAAACGCTTCTCGACCGGCTGCTCGCGCCAAGCCAAGTCCCGCTCCGTCTTCTTGCCGGCTTGGCCCTTGAACTGCTCCGCGTAGTCGACCAAGCTCTCGGTCGCGTCCTCCTTGCGGTTCAGCAGCACATCCTCAACCTTCTCGAGCAGCTCGGCGGGGATCTCGTCGTAGACTTCGAGCATGCCGGCGTTGACGATGCCCATGTCCATGCCGGCGCGAGTGGCGTGGTACAGGAACGCCGAATGCATCGCCTCGCGCACGACATTGTTGCCACGAAAGCCGAACGAGATGTTGCTGACGCCGCCGCTGACCTTGGCGCCAGGCAGGTTCTCCTTGATCCACTTGGTGGCGTTGATGAAGTCGACCGCATAGTTGTTGTGCTCGGACATCCCCGTGGCGACGGTCAGGATGTTCGGGTCGAAGATGATGTCGTGCGGATTGAAGCCGACTTCTTGGACCAGAATGTCGTAGGCGCGGCGGCAGATGCGGACGCGGTCGTCATAGGTCGCGGCCTGGCCTTGCTCGTCAAACGCCATCACGACGACGGCGGCGCCGTACTTCATCACCTGCCGCGCGCGGCGTTTGAACTCCTCCTCGCCCTCCTTGAGCGAGATCGAGTTGACGACTCCCTTGCCCTGCTGTGTTTTCAAGCCCGCTTCGAGCACCTCCCACTTGGACGAGTCGACCATCGTGGGGACGCGGGCCACATCCGGCTCGGTCTGCAGCAGGATCAGGTACTTCGACATCATGTCGACGCCGTCGATCATGCCTTCGTCCATGCAGACGTCGATCACGTTGGCGCCGTTTTCGACCTGTTGCTTGGCGACCGAGACGGCCTCCTCCAGTTCGCCGTCGAGCACGAGCTTGCGGAACCGCGGCGAGCCGGCCACGTTGGTCCGTTCGCCGATCATCAGGAAATTCTTGTCGGGCGAATGGTTGTACGCCGCCGTGCCGCTCAGCCGCAGCATCGGCTCGATGGTCGGCACTTGCCGAGGCGGCTTGCCCTCGAGCGCTTGGGCGATGGCGGCAATGTGCTCGGGGGTGTTGCCACAGCATCCGCCCGCCAGGTTCACGAAGCCCGCGTCGGCAAAGTCGCCGAGATGGACGGCCATGTCCGGCGGCAGCAGGTCAAAGCCGGTGGGCGCCATCGGATTCGGCAGGCCCGCGTTGGGGTAGCAGGAGATGAAGGTGTCGGCGATTTGCGAGAGCTCTTCGATGAAGGCTCGCATCAAGTCCGGTCCCAGCGAGCAATTGAGCCCGACGGCCAGCGGCTTGACGTGCGCGACAGCGTTCCAAAACGCCTCGACGCGCTGCCCGGAGATCATCGTCTCTCCGCCCCGCCCCACCGCGGCCGAGATGATCACGGGGCGTCGCAGTTGCTCGGCTTCGAACACATCCTGAATCGCCACGAGCGCGGCCTTGGCGTTCAACGAGTCGAAGATGGTCTCCACCATCAACAGATCGGCGCCGCCCGCCAGCAGCGCGCGGATCTGATGCTCATACGACGCGCGGACCTGATCGAAGTGGACGACGCGGAACCCCGGATCCTCGGGCTCGCTCATGTTGGTCAGCGAGACGGTCATCGGACCGATGGCGCCGGCCACATAGCGGCGGCGGCCCGTGTCCGAGCCGATGTTGTCGGCCCAGCGACGAGCGAGCTTCACCGATTCGACATTCAACTCCCAAACCAGGTCCTGCAGCCAGGGGTCGTCGATGATCTGTTGGTAGAACGCTTGGTCTTTGCGGCCGCCCGATTCGCGCGGGTCTGCCTTAAAGAACTCGCTCTGCGCAATTGTCGTCCCCGAGAACGTGTTCGTCTCGACAATGTCGGCGCCGGCCTCGTAAAAGCGCTTATGGATGTCGCCAATCGTTCCGGGCTGGGTCAACGAGAGGATGTCGCCGTTGTTGAGCAGATCCTGCAGGTTGTCTTTGAATCGCTCGCCGCGCGCGTCGTGCTCGGTGTGGCCGTAGCCGCGAATGGTCGTGCCCATCGCGCCGTCGAGAATCAGAATGCGGCGCTGCAGCTCTCGCGTCAGCTCGATGGTCGGATCGTTGTTGGTTGAGGACATGTCGACGGAGTGTTGGTTGGGTGACGCTGGAGCATCGCTGCGGGCGAGCGCAGCAGCGGGCGGCAGGTGGCAGGTGGCTGGAGGCGCCGTGGGTCCCGTGGGGCGGACGCGATCAGCCGTTGACTTGAATCGGCGTCTTGTGCCAGGCGTTGAACATGTATCCCTTCAAGTTCCAGTCCACTTGTTGGGGCTGCGCATTGCCATCGGAGTCCGTGGCTCGCACCAGCAGGTGCGTGGTCTGTGGGGTCACGCGTACTCGGGCCGACCACAGTTGCCAACAGTAGAGCTGGCGAGGCGAATGCAGTGAGGCTTGGGTCCAGGTCGTCCCGTTGTCGGCGGACACCTCGACTTGGCGGAGCATGGCGCCGGGGCGCCCCGGGGGCAAGGCATAGCCGCGCACTTCGACGGCGCCCGGCGCTGTCGCGGCGCCCGGCTCGGGAGCGCAGGTCACGGCGTTCATGACGTACTCGTAAAGCGGGGCCGCGGCGGCCGCTTGCTCTTTGGTGGTCGACTCGGTGACCAGCTTGTACGCCTTGGCCAGGTAATAATTGTCGGACGGCTGATCGCTGACGATCACCTTGCCCAGCCATTTGACGCTGCGGGCGCCGATGTATCCCGGAACCACGGTGCGCAGCGGATAGCCGTGGTCCGGCGACAACTGCGCGTTGTTCATTTCGTGGGCCAGCAGCACGCCGGGCGCCGTGGCCGAGTCGTTCATCACCTTCTCGATCGGCACGGAGGCGCCGAACGGGATCACCCCTTCGTCGCGCTGCACTTCGTCGAGGCCTTCGAACCAGACGTGCTTGGCGCCTGCCTGAACGCCGGCGGCCTTGAGCACGTCCGACAGCCGAGGCCCTCCCCAGTTGGCATTGCCGATCGCTCCCGACTGCCATTGGACACCCGACACTTCCTTGACGGCGCTGTGCTCCGAGCGCCGATTCCCCGCGCAGGTCATGGTGGCGAAGATCGAGTGGCTGCCGAAACGCGTCTTCAACTGCTGCAGCGAGAGCTGGAGCGGACGGTCGACCATGCCTTCGATCGACAGCCGATAGGTGTTCAAGTCGACGCGCGGAACCGGCGCGTGGCTGCGAATGTAAAACTGACTGATGGGCGTCACCCACGACTTCACCAGCTCTCGCAACTGGGGCTCGGCATTCATCGGCTCGCCGGAGTGAATGATCAAGCCGGTGTCGGCTTCGCCCGGCTGCCAGCCGTACGCGCCGCTGGCGGCCCAGGTCGCTCCCGCGACAGCCAATCCCGATTGCAAAAATCCACGGCGATCGGGACGGTGCGGCGACGGTGGTGTGGCGGACGTGCTACGGTGAGATTGCGGCATGAGTGTGCAATGGGCTGGAGGTTGGTGCGGGGAGGAAGAGGAAGAGATGCGGGGAATTCGCCGGGTGAGCGACTTGGGCGAGCCCCAATTCTAACAGCGTGGCAACAATCACCCAACGGGACCGCTGCCGCCGGGAGCGGCGAGGCAGCGCAGTCGACATAGAGACAGGAGGCTTGATTGAGGACGCAGGTGGAGGCACGATGGGGACAGCCGCCGATTGAGCGGCGTTTTCGTCACCGCCGACCCTGCAATGCCCTCCCCTCCTCACAGGCGATCCCGATGCGTTGCGCTTTGCACCCCATTTCCCCATCCTTCCCCGTGCTGAACGCCGTGTTCGGTCTGTTGTTGCTCGCCACACATTGCCGGCCCGCTGTCGCGGAAACTGCAGCTACGGACAGCAAGCCCAACATTCTGTTCATCTACTTGGACGACTTTGGCTGGCGAGACGCTGGCTATATGGGCTCGGACTTCTATGAGACGCCCCATCTGGACCGCTTGGCGGGAGAAGGCATGGTGTTTACCAACGCCTACTCCTGCGCGGCGAACTGTGCGCCTGCCCGAGCTTGCTTGCTATCGGGGCAATACACTCCCCGCCACCGCATTTTTAACGTCGGCACGGGTCCTCGAGGGAACGCGGCGCATCGCCGGCTCCAACACATTCCCGGCGTTTCCGTGTTGGATCCGAAGCTGCGAACCTGGGCGCGGCAATTGCAGGAGCGCGGCTATGCCACAGGCACGATCGGCAAGTGGCATCTCAGCGACGATCCTTGCGACTATGGTTTCGACGTCAACATCGGCGGCAATCACTCGGGCAGCCCGCCGCGCAGCTACTACCCGCCCCACAAGGTCGTCGGACTCGAAGACGCCCCGCCCGGCGAATATCTGACGGACCGCTTAAGCGACGAGTCGATTCGTTTCATTCGTGAGCACAAGGATCGGCCCTGGGCGTTGTACTTGACGCACTTTGCCGTCCATACTCCGTTGGACGCCAAGCGGGAGTTGGTTGCCAAGTTCGAGCGGAAGGCGCCCGGCAAGCTGCACCAGCACGTGGCGATGGCGACGATGATCCAGGCGGTCGACGATGGTGTTGGCAAGATCGTCGCCGCGCTCGAGGAACTGCGGCTCGACAGCAAGACCATCGTCATCTTTTCGTCCGACAACGGCGGCTACGGTCCGGCGACGGACATGGCGCCGTTGAAGGGATACAAGGGCACCTACTACGAGGGCGGCATTCGCGTGCCGATGTTCGTCAAGTGGCCCGGAGTCACTCGGGCCGGCGCCAAGTCCGCTGAGCCTGTGATTCAAGTTGATCTGTTTCCGACGATTTGTGAGTTGGCCGGCGCCGAGCTGCCCAAGCAGCCGCTGGACGGCTTGAGCTTGGCGCCATTGCTCCGAGGCGAGCGGGAAACCTTGGGAGGGCGGCCACTCTACTGGCACTTCCCTGCGTATCTTCAGTCTTACGGCGGACCGCACATCGACGAGCAACGCGACCCGCTGTTTCGCTCACGGCCTTGCAGCGTGATTCGGCTTGGCGACTGGAAGCTGCACCAGTACTTCGAAGACGGCGCCGTGGAGTTGTACAATCTCGGCGAGGATGTCGGCGAGTCGCAGAACGTCGCGGCGACCCAGCCGGCGCAGGCCGCCAAGCTGTTGAAGCAGCTGGAGCAGTGGCGAGCGGACATTGGCGCTCCGGTACCCGATCAAGCTAACGACGCCTTTAACGCCGACGCGGAAAAGCAAGCCATCGAGCGGGCCCGCCGCGTTGCCCAGCAGTCTCGCTCGGCCGGGCAAAGCAAGAGCGGCAAGAGCGGCAAGGGACGCCGGAAGCGTGGCGCCAAGTAAGCCGCCTGCCGAGCCCCCGGGGCGACGCCGGGCAACGCTCCGGGTGACCTGGGCGCCGATCACCGCTCGGCGCGCAAATGCCCCAATTGCGCTGATTCGGCAAGCACGCTCGAGATGATGAAAGGAAGTGTCATGAAGCCGTCCGTATTGTTCGTCTGCATGGGCAATATCTGCCGATCGCCCACCGGAGAGGGCGTGCTGCAATCCCTGGCCGAACAGCGAGGCATCGCTTCGCAGCTGCACATCGACTCGGCAGGCACGATCGGCTACCACACCGGCAATCCGGCGGATCGCCGCATGCGGGCGGCGGCCAGCCAACGTGGCTACGCACTAAACAGTCGCGCGCGGCAGGTCAAGCTGGACGATCTGCTGGAATTTGATCTCGTGATCGCGATGGACAGCGACAACTTGCACGACTTGCGGAGACTGGCGGAGTCGGCAGGCGATGCGCTGAAAGCCGAGCTGAAAATGCTCAGCGACTTCCTGGATGACAAGTGGCCAGTCGATGTGCCGGATCCCTATTACGGAGGCGCGGACGGCTTCGAATTTGTGCTGGACATGATCGAGGCCGCTTGTCCTGCGATTCTCGAACGCCTCGGAGCGCGAGGACAATAGACGCGGGGACGGGATGCTCCCGTGACAAGCCGAGTTGGGAATGGATGTGGAACCGAGTTACCGTCGCGCGCTTGAAGTGTCGTTGTCCGCAGCCGGTGTGGCAGGGGCGAGCATCACGTCGTGCGCGGGGCTGTCCGGCGGCTGTATCAACGACGCACTCCGCATCGAGTTGGGCAACGGTCAGCGGTACTTTGTCAAATCGTCTCGCGACGCGGCGCCGGATCTGTTTGAAGCGGAAGCCGCCGGACTGCGAGCACTTCGCGATACCAATACGATTCGCGTTCCCCAGGTGGTGGCGGTGGGTGTCGATGATGCCGCCGGCAGACGCTTTTTGATTCTGGAACTGATCGAGACGGGCCGGCCACCGCGAGATTTCGAGACGCTGCTGGGGCACCAGTTGGCCGAGCTGCACCGCGCGCCGGTGGGCGATCGAGTTGGCTTCGCGTGTGACAACTTCCTGGGGGCGACTCCCCAGCCCAACCCGCTGGCTCCCGCAGATCAGTGGCCGCAGTTCTGGGCCGAGCAGCGATTGCAGCCGCAGCTCGATCTCGCTCGACGTCGCCAGCTGGGCGGCGCCGAATTGCAACGCATGGGCGAACAACTCAAATCGCGGTTGGAGTCGATCTTGCGCGACCCCGAAGAGCCGCCGGCACTGCTCCATGGCGACTTGTGGAGCGGCAATTACCTAGCCGATGCAATTGGCCGCCCCGTGTTGATCGACCCGGCGTGCTATTGGGGACGGCGCGAGGCCGAGTTCGGCATGTTGACGTTGTTCGGCGGACTTGGTCCGCGTTTCTACGACGCGTACCACGAAGCGTATCCGTTGGCGCCTGGCTCGCAACGGCGGATTGCCGTTTACCGGCTTCACCATTTGCTGAACCATCTGAACTTGTTTGGCGCGAGCTACCTGGCCGATTGCCTGGAATTGATGCGGTGGTTAGCGGGATGAGTGTTCACCACAAAGCGGTTCACCACGAAGCACGCGAAGATCACGAAGAACAAGAGAGAGGATTTGCGGTGAGTTGGGCAGTTGGTTCCCCCGTGTCGAAGAATTCCCATGCCGGCGGGATCAAAGTTGCAGATTCAGTTGAGAGCATTTCGGATTTTCCGGATTGGCAGTCGCACGGAATGCCGTGGAAGTTAGGAAAGGCGCTCGGGTGAGCCGACAGGGAATTCTTCAACACGCTTGGGACCCAGGCCTCCATCGCAGGCGACCCTTGTGAGGCCCGAGGGACCGGTCGGGCCTCCATCGCAGGCGACCCTTGTGAGGCCCGAGGGACCGATGGGGGCCCGGCCGGTTCCGGCGAAAGGTCTTAGCGACCTATCGCCGGGGAGTCCGGTCGGACCTCCATGCGGGATCACAGCTCATCCATGAAAGCCATCAGTCCGAGATCCTCCTCGAGGTCTTGCCATTCCGCGAAGGCCGTGTCCACTCGTTCTGCGGACAGTGGCTTGGCTGCCAGCGGTCCGGCCGTGACCACCGGCACGAGGGTCAGGCCATTGATGACCACGTAGGCGTCCGATCCGCCGAGGTCGTCCAGTTGCAGGGTCAGCTGGCCGTCGGTCACCGTCACGAAGTAGGTGTGGGTCACCACTTCGCCACGCGCGGTCGAAAGTGTGTCGACCAGTGTTCCCTCGAGCAGGAAGCCCATCGCGTCGTGGGCGTACGGGCCCGCGTCGCCGGCGGTGATCGTGACTTCGTAGTCGCCGTTGTCCACATCGACCGCGAAAGTCGCCAGTCGCGTGAAGTTCAGGTCTCGCTCCAGGTCGTCGCCGACGGCCCGATCACGCTCGCCGACGGTGCCGGTTTGCCAGCCGTAGCCGTCCACGGCGTTGTAGGTGGTCGTGCTGGCGACCTGCGTGTAACCATCATCGACCGGCGACGTGGTGGTGCCGAAGTCGAACGCCATCCCGATCGCGAACTCCGTCTCGAAGCGGTCGTCCGTCGCTTCGCCGTTGGTCCCGTCGCCATCCTGATTCATCGGATTGCCGGCGAGGTCTTCGATGTTCGGGCCCAGCGACAGGAAGTAGCTGCCGAGCTCGGACTGCGATGCGAACACCACGTCGAACACGGTGGGAGAGACCATCTGGACATGCGTGGGATTCACGACGCCGGACGGCCCCACCAGTTCAATCACATCGCCGGTGGTGAAGGTGCCGTCATCGATCGCCTCGCTGAAGGTCAGCCGCACATGGTCGATCGGACCATTGACGACTCCCTCGGGCGTGACCGAAACGACGCTCGGTCCTTGCAGGTCCTCGGCCGCCGCGAGCAGGTGGTATTCCATCCCGACCAGCGTCACGTTGGCGTCACTGCCACCGAGGTCGTCGAGCAGCAGTGTCAGCTGCCCGTCCGCGACCGACACATCGTACATCCGCGTGACCACCTCGCCGGCGGCTGTGGTGACGACGTCGACCTGGGCGCCTTCGAGGAAGACGCCCATGTTGTCGTGCGGATACCGCATGTCGCCCAGCAGGACGGTGACGGTGTAGTCGCCGTTGTCCACATCCGCGACGAAGGTTCCGAGGCGGGTGAAGTTGAAGTCGCGGGTGAGGTCGGTGCCGGTGGTTCGGTCACGCGCCGCGATCGACCCGCTCAGCCAGCCGTAGCCGACCGTGGGGGTGTAGGTCATG
Organism: Planctomycetales bacterium; assembly: GCA_020426845.1. Lineage (GTDB taxonomy): Bacteria > Planctomycetota > Planctomycetia > Pirellulales > Pirellulaceae > JAGQPF01. Next base: position 4,108 of record JAGQPF010000213.1, on the reverse strand, counting down.
GCGGGAGTGACTCCCGTGTAGCCCGGCTCCACGGGCGACGTGGCGGTGCCGAAGTCGAATCGCCGGCCGTCGGTGATGGTGAACGACGTCGTGTAGCGATCCTCCGGGTCTTCGCCGTTGGTCGCGTTGTCGTTCTGGTTCATCAGGTTGCCCGACGTGTCCTCGATGTTCGGCCCGATCACCAGTTGGTACTCGCCGAAGTCGGACTGACTGGCGAAGCGGACATCGAACGTGGTGGGCGAGACGGTATGCACGCCCATCAGCGTCAGCGGCCCGCTGGGCCCGACCAGCTCGATCACGTCCGGCGTGGTGAAAGTCGTCGGATCGATCGGCTCGTTGAAGGTCAGCCGCACTTGGTCGACGGTGCCCAGCACCAGTCCCGACGGCACGGAGGAGACCACCTGCGGGCCCTCCACATCCATCGTGGTGCTGACCTCCAGTCCATTGACCAGTGCGTAGCGGTCCGAGCCGCCCAGGTCGCGGATGGCGAACGTCAGCTGACCATCGCTGACCGCCACCTCGTAGGTGAGTGTGAGCACCTCGCCGCGAGCGGTGGAGACCGTGTCCAGCAGCGTCTCCTCCGCGTACAGGCCGATGTTGTCGTGAGCGCTCGAGGCGTCGCCGACAGTGACGGTCAGCATGTACGTGCCGGGGGAGACATCGGCGCCGAACGTGGCATTGGTCGAGAAGTTGAAGTCCCGTGTCAGGTCCGTGCCGACGCCGCGGTCCCGCGAGTAGATGGCGCCCGCCAGCCAGCCGTAGCCGAGCTCGGCCGTGTAGGTCATGGCCTCATGGACTCGCTGGTATCCGGCCTCCACCGGCGATGTCGGCGTGCCGAAGTCGTAGCGGAGCGCGTCGACGACCGAGACGGTTGTCGTGAACCGGTCATCCGGATCCTCGCCGCTGGTGTGATCCTGATCCTGGTCCATCGGATTGCCGAGCAGATCGCGGATGTCGGGCCCGATCGTCAGCGTGTATTCGCCGAGCGTCGTTTCCTCATCGAAGGTGACCAGGAATTCGGCGTCGCTGACCTCGGTGATGTGCGCGCCCGTGATCGCCCCGCCGGGGCCCGTCAGCTCGACAATGTCAGCCGGGCTGAAGGTCGCTGCATTGATCGGCTCGCTGAACGTCAGCCGGAATCCGGAGATGCGGTCAAACGCTCCCACGACCTGCGACGACACGACTCGCGGCCCACTGGTGTCCGGAAGCGGATCGATGTCGAGCGCGTTGATCACCGCGTTGACGTCACTGCCGCCTTGGTCATCCAGTCGCAGCGTCAGTTGGTCGTCCGCCACCGTGACGACGTACACTCGCGTGATGATCTCACCGGCGGCCGTCGTCACCGTGTCCACCTGAGTGCCCTCGAGGTAGATGCCGACGTTGTCGTGAGCTACCGTCGCGTCGCCGATGAGCAGCGTGACCTCGTAGTCACCGTTCGCCACGTCCGCCACGAATGTGCCGTCGCGGCCGAAGTTGAAGTCTCGCGACAGGTCGGTCCCGGTGACTCGGTCGCGCGAGCCGATGCTGCCCGCTGCCCAGCCGTAGCCGAGCTCGGGGGTGTACATCGTCACGTGCGTGACCTGAGTGTAGTCGGAGGCGACGGGGGAGCTGATTGTGCCGAAGTCGAAGTTCAGCGTGGACAGCGGAGCGCCGAAGGCTCGGCCATGCACTCCCTCGACGCGGTCGACACCGTGGCCCGTCCAGAAGATGCCGAACTGCGAGATGTCGACCATGGCGACCACGGGCCAAGTTTGCGGCCCGTCGTCCCAAGTCGGCACCAGAAACTCGTCGGTCTGGGCGACTGCGGCGCTGTCGTACACTCGTGCGAACACGCCGGGGCCGCTGGCGTCTTGAGCATGGCTCTGCCAGGCGACGACGAAGTTCCCGTCCGCGTCCACGGCGGTCCCCGCGTGTCGTTGCGGCGCGAGCACGGTCTGGTTGACCTGGAACTCGTTCTGCACCGGCGTCAGGTCGCTGAGGAACTGCCGCGCGAAGACGCCCCAAGTGTTGCCGTCCTGGTTGATGGACTGCCAGACGACCAGGAAGTTCCCGCTCTCGTCCATTGCGACGTCCGGGTTCTCCTGCGCCTCGAGGCCCTCCAGGATCTGGTGGATCAGCACTTCATCGGCCGCTGCGGCGTTGCCCGCGGCGTCGTACCACTGCACGAAGATGCTCTTCTCCGTGTCGATGGGATCGAACACGGCGCGGTGGTCGCTGACCCAGCCGATCACATATTCGCCACTGGTGTTCATCGACACGGTGGCGCTGACTTGCGCAAGGTCCGTGAAGTGGTTGACCGCTTGCTCGCCACCGATCGGGTTCCAATCGACGTCGTACCGCTGCGAGTAGATGCCCGTGCCATCGGCATCGGGGCCCTGCCAGACAACGATCGAGTTGCCGCCGTCGGGATCCACCGCGACGACCGGCTTCTCCTGGTGTCCGGTGGCGGCGGAGTTGATCTGGAACTCGCCGCCCACGGGCATGGCGTTCACGTCAAACCGCTGGCCGAAGATGCCGTAGCCATCGCCGTCCTGGTCGATCGATTGCCAGACAACCACGAAGTTGCCGAGCAGATCCGCCGCGACATCGGGATGGCTCTGGTTGCCCGCCGTGGTGGTGTTCACCAGGAACGGATCTTCGAGTGGGCTGCCTGTCGCGTCGAAACGCCGGCCGTAGATGCCGAGCCCGCTGCCGTCATCGCCATAGCTTTGCCAGACCACGATGTAGTTGCCATCGCCATCCACCGTCGCGGAAGCGGGAGCTTCCTCGAGCGCGGCGTAGTTGGCGAGCACGACTTCACCTTCGGGGCCGATCTCGAATTCGGCCGCGCCTTGGGGCAGCTGAATGCGCTTGGCGTGCACCGCGGGCGCGTGGGTCACGTCCAGGCCGAGCCAGACGACGATCGCCTCGCCGTCGGAGTTGGCGTTCAGCGCCGGATTGACTTGCGGGCCCTGAGTGTTGGTGTTCACCTGAAATTCGGGCTCGATCACGGCGCCTGTGGCGTCATACGCTTTGGCATAGACACCCCAGCTGAAGCCATCCTGATGGCTGCTTTGCCACGAGACCAGGATGTTGCCGTCCGCGTCGATCCCGGTGGCGGGATACTGTTGGCCGCGGAGCGTCGTCTCGTTGACCAGGAAGTCGTCGGCGACCGGGTCGCCCGCGGCGTCGAATTGCCGAGCATAGACGTCGGCGCCGCTGCCGACCTGCCCTTCCGAGGTCCAGGCGATGACGAACTCACCGCTTGGACTCATGGCGGCGCTCGGGCCAACCTGGTCTTTCTCGAGAATCGAGTTGGCGACAAACTCGCTCACGACCGTCGCCCCGCTGGCGTCGAACACATGCGCGAGCACGTTGAGATCGACCTCGCCTTCCTCACCCAATGTCTCGCTTTGCCAAGCGATCACGTAGTCGCCGCCCACGCGGTCGCGCGACACCGAGGGATCGGTTTGGTTGCCGGCGACGGTGGTGTTCACCAACACGTCGTCGGCGTCGAGCGCGGCGCCTGCGGCGTCATATCGTCGCGCGTAAATGCCGGAGCCGTCGGTGTCCTGGTCCTCGCTTTGCCAAGCGATGATGGCGTTGCCCGCATTGTCCATCGCGGCCGTTGGCAGGGATTGGTCGCCGGCCGATTCCGTGTTGACCTGGAAGGCGATGCCGTTGGGCGTGCCGTCGGCGAGATAGCGTTGCGCGAAGATGCCGTCGCCGTCGCCGTCCTCGCCCTGGCTCTGCCAGGCGACCAGGAACGTGCCGTCCGCAGCCACCGCCACCGTCGGATTGGTTTGGTCGTCGGTGGTGTAGCCCGTGTTGACGAGGAACGGATCGACGAGCGGAGTGCCATCGGGTGCGTAGAGTTGGGCGTACACTCCCAGTCCGCTGGTGTCGCCGTCGGCTTGCTCAAAGCTGGTCCAAGCGGCCACATAGTTGCCGGTCGACTCGAAGACGCCCACGGCGGGGAAGCTCTGTGCCAGCGAAGACGCTTCGCCGACCAGCCATTGGTCGCCGATCGGCTCGACGTGGATATGCGGCTCGGGCGGCACGAAGCCTTCCTCGAAGATCCGCCCATGCACGCCTTCCACTCGTCGGTCGCCTTGGCCGTTCCAGAAGA
>JAGQPF010000212.1 GCA_020426845.1 Planctomycetales bacterium | reverse complement strand
TCACGGCGGCTCTTTCGAGTTCCGATTTGACAGCTGCCTCCAAGGCATGCTCTCCCAGGAGCTGTTGGGTTTGGGCGGACGGAACCACTTTGCTAATGGCCGCGACCTCCTCGCGTGTTCCCTCCAATAACGGCCAAGTGGTTTCTCGAGCTTGGCGCGCTTGTCCCTCCTTGGGCATGGGCAGCTCCGCGTTGTACTCGACTCCGCCGATTAAGAGGAAGTTGTCGAGTTGCGTTTTGGTGGCAGCCCGCTGTTGTTGGAGCAATCGAGCCAACTGTCGGCCGTCGGCGGCCGTTGTGATTTGGACTTCCTCGATCAGGTAGTCTTTTTGGGCGCCCGGCAACGCGATCCATGGCATCCGGTGGAAATTGCCGTCGGGAACGATGACAACCCGAGAGCGGCCTCCGAGCGCGGTTGAGATCGGCTCCCAAACTTGCCGGCGCAAGAAGTCACGGGAAACGTCCTCGCTATTGTCGTCCGACTTTGGCTGCTTGGAGCCCAGTCGTTTGCCACGCGTCCCGCCTTCTCTCCTCAGGATCGCGCTCCGCCACTTGGCGATGTGATCGTCGATTGGGGCGGCGTCTCCCAACTCAACCCATTGGACATCCCATCGCGCGACGGATCCTTCAGCTCCTTCCGATATCGGAGAAACGACGAACGCGTCGTAAACCGCCTTCTTGAAAACCTCGGTGGCGTCGTGCTTCGTTGGCTGCCATCGTTCGGTTCGCACGATTTGAACCAAAGCGAGCTGAGGAGGCAGAAGTCCCATCAAGACGTCGGGCGCGATGCCGGACAGCTGCGTGGCATCGTCATCGCCTGTCGGCGCCGATTGGGCCTGCTCGGCAACGATTCGTTCGAGGGACTCTTTCTTCTCGTTCAATTCCCTCAGCATCTCAGCCCGCGCGGCGCGGTGTGCGTCGTCGTCGCTGCCAGCGTGAATGCTCAGCTGTGCCAGTCGACGACGAATCTCCGCAAGCTGCGCTCGCTCAGGAGATCGCTTCGTGTCTGCGAGTTGCCGTTCGCGATGAGCAATGGCGTTCAGAACGAGGCCTCGAGAGCGCCAAACGCATTGGAAAGCCTCCTCCGCGCTTTCGACTTCGTTGACGATCAGCGTGGAAAGCAGAGCGTCGAGGCCAGCAGACGAGTCGTTCGTGGTGAGCGACGTCAGAAAAGCGGCGGCCTGCGCCTCGGGCAGCCAGGGCAAAACTTCATGGCAAATTGCTTGCTTGATCTCGAATGAACGTCGCCAAGCGTCGCGGGCTTCGGTGGGCGAATTGAACACGAAATGAGTCGTTCCGAGCCGATGCTGCGCCCAGGCCACCGCTTCGTGCCCTGCTCCGTAGGCAGCCTCGTAGATGCCGATCGCCTTGATGTGCGATGCGGTCGCGTCGGAATAACGGCCCAGCATCCTTTGCACTTTTGCAATTTGATCGTAAACCTCGGCGCAACGAACGTGCTTGGGTCCGAAGGATTCGATCAGCGACTTGAGCACGCGCTCGTATTGGGCCAACGCCTCGGCGTGCTCGCCTCGCTCGAGCAAGACCAACGCCTGCAAACTTTGCACGGTCGCCACATCTCCGGGCGTATTGTTGGCCGCTGCACGGAGAAGTTCCAACGCCGTGTTGAGCTCCGCGTCGGCCTTGTCCAACGCTCTCAGCTGGAGGTAGAACCGCCCTCGCATGGAGTGCAGTCGCGCAATCTCGTGAGGCGGCCGCTGGCGATACTGCAGCAAAGAGTCGAGCATCGTCTCCGCTTTGGCCAATTCACCGACGCTTTGGTAAAGCCGTGCCAGGTTTTCACGCGCGATGAGGTCTGCGGACGACATGGGCCCGTCGGCAGGGCGTGCTCCGACAATCCTTTCATAGATCTTCAGGGCTTCCGGAAAGCGGCTGGTCTCCTCGAGCAACGATGCATAGTTGGCTTCGGTGGCCAATCTCAGCGCTACTTCTCGGCCGTGCCCGTCGCCCGCCAGCAACTCGGCCGCCTCGAGGTAGGAGGACTCCGCGGCGTCGTACTCACCGGAGAGTTGTTGAGCAAGAGCGATTGAATTGAGGCAGTTGGCCAGCTCTGTCTTGTTCGAGTTGGCCTTCCAGATCTGGACGCATGTGCTCAGCCGGTTCAACGCCTGCTCATACTTCCCCAGGCCTCGGTAAATCTCGCCCGACTGCACGCCTGCCAGACCACGGAGTGGATGATTCTCGCCAAGGGAGCGGCTACTTTCGAGGAACACCTCGTCATACAGTTGCAGCGCACGATCGAGTCGCCCTGCCGCTTCGAAACGTTTGCCAAGATCGAGCGTGCTCTCGGCAAGCGTCGGATGCCACGTCGGATACAACTCCCGGCGTTGCTCCATTGCTTTTTCGAAGAGCTTGAATGCGACATCGTATTGGCGGCGTGAGAACGCGACCTTCGCCGCAAATTCGCGACTTGAGATGGTGCGAGGGACGAGTTCGCCAAAAATCTTTGCGCAGAGCGTGTGATCGTTCTCTGCAAGCGTCTGTGCAGTATCCAGTTCTCTCTGACGCACCGCATTTTTGATCTCGGATCGGTTCTCCAGGTATTCGCGGACGTTTGACTTATCGGCCTTCGCCAGGCGTGCCAATGCGTGCGCCTCCTGTGCCGCGTCCCAATACTCAGAGCAGTTGACTCCGAGAGCTTGCTTGCAACAGTCGGCAAGGCCCGCCCATTCGGCTTGACCTTCCTCAAACTCTTGTCGCTTTTCATGCAAGGCCGCCAACCAAGCGGCCGATCGAGCCAACGAGCGCACCTCACGACGCATCGACTCGGCAGTCTCGGCATCCTTTTGCTCGGTCAGATGCGCTACGAAAGCGCGCTTGCACGCAACCACCGACTGCATCGCCTTGACGGCTTCCGGCGTCTCCTTGGAACCGAGGGATTCGAAATGCCGCTCGGCTTCGGCGACGGCTTGAACCAAGGTATCTCGAGGTGAGGCCGTTTCCTCCGCTCCACATGGCGAGCCGGCCTGCCACACCAGGACGCAAAATGCGTAAGCGGAGCAAGTCCAGGCGCCGATCGATCTCATAGGTCCAACCCCAGCCCCGCAGGCCGTTGAAAACTTTTCTTCGTGCAGGCTGCCAGCCTGCAACTTGGCGCCAAAAACACATTCATCACAGATCTTCAACGGCTTTCCGGAGCCGTCGGCAAAGCTTGCCAATCGATCACCCGCGTGAGCCAAACAGGCTTGGCCTTTTTTCGCAACCTGGCGCCGCGGGACTTCGCGGCGTTGGGGAACAGCGCCGCCGTCAACTCTTCCTGCAAGTCTCCGGCTTCAGCGGACCCGCGCGTCTGCGGCAAATCGGTTTGTTCGACAAACGCAAAGTCGTGTGGCTCTCGAGTGGCGAGCAAGATTTCGTACAGTTCTCCCGCTGCATCTGCTTCAAACGGGTCGGACAAATAGGATTCACCGGGAAACAGTTTAATTTCGTTTTCCAAGTAGGGCGCGACGACTTGTATTCCCATACTGGGCGTGACTTCCAGAGCCGTAAAGTAGAGCGGTCCTTTTGAGTGGTTGGCGTTCTTGAACCTTACGGCATAGGCGGCGCCAACAGCTAGCACGATCCGTTTGTCGGAGGCAGGCTCAACGGGCGCCGTCTTGACGATTTCGCCGTCGTCATCCACCTCAACTTGAAGCAGTTGGTACTCGACTTCGTAATCCGGGTGAACTTTGTCTCGGTTGCTGCCGGCCAGGGCAACCAGGTTTTGTGCTTTGGCGATGCGGTCGATGTACTGCCCGATATCGGCTCCGTCGGCATCGGTTCCTTGAGCGTTAAACGGTCCCCATCCCCCTCGGAGCGCTTGGGGCGTGCCGGACGCCGCGGTGTTCGCGGCCAGCGCAATGCCGCTCGCCGGGAAGAGGCTCGCGGTTTGACCGCTAACTTTCAACACCAGATCGGGATTGTCTTTCACGATAGAAATCTTCTTCGCTTCCACCAGCTGCGACAACGCTGTGCCCAACGCCGCCGGGAGGCTGTTCACGTCAATCGCTACAGGCTCGTCATCGCCATCAGCCCGGAGAATCGCGATTTGAGTCTGGCCGCTAGGAGGGGCGTCGGCAAGCAAACTGGCGACGGCGGAGTCGAGTGGATTCGCCGGGGGTGCAGAGCGCACGTAGCTCTGCTTGGTTTCGTCAAGGCGGACAAATTCGCCCTCACTCTCGAATTCACTGACTGACTTGATCCTGAGTGTCCCGATGGGATTGTTGGCCGCGGCACCTTCGGGGCTCTCGAACACCTCCAACAAGGCCTCCTGGTTGATTCCGTGCAGTCTCCCCGCCTTCAGTGTGAAGTCGCCGGATGGTGTTTTGCCGGCCAATGGGAAGTTCGCCGGTCGATCAACAGCGCGAGTCGCACCCAGAAAGGGCAGACGCCTGGTTTCCAAATCGCTGGCTTCCAACTGCGGATGCGGCGCTTGCACAACTCGACGATTAGCCTGATACCGCGAGCGGATGGCATCGTGGAGCGAATCGTAGCTCAGCTCCGAAAGAGTTTGATGCTCGGTGAGGACCTGAGACAGGAACCGGGTCAATAGCCCGTAGGTCTTGCCATCCTCCCGAAACTCCGGCTCAACTTCGGTCTCATGGCAAGCGGAAAGAAAGACCACGCCGGGCGGCAGTCGTTTGCGGCGCACTCGGGACGAGATTGGCCGATTGGCGGCCACCACGGACCGCGACAGCTGACGCACCTTCGTGCCTCCCCGGGCTCCCGATCCCGAGTGGCAACAATCGTAAACCAGGACGAACCTCGCTCGCGGTTTCGCCTCGTTGCCTACGACTTGGTTGACGAGTTCGTTGATTTCATCATCCCGGATATCCTGTTCGCCGCCTTGCCGCGTGGCATCATAGGGAACGAGTGTCTCGTCAAATCCATCCGGCTCGTCGTGGTCCTTGTCGCCCTCGGGCTGGTCCGCCACCTGTGAGCCATGACCGCTGAAATGAAAGTAGACCTGCGCCAGCGGCCCGTTGGGCGGAAGCCGATCGATCCGTTCGAGCAATTCCGCGAAGGCGGCGCGAATTCCGGCTGCTGTTGCCTCTTGGTTGGCGCGCTGGATCACGTTCTCGTGCGGGAATCCAAAGCGGTCGATCAAGACGGTTCGCATCAAGGCGATGTCGTTCGCACTTCCATTTAATTGCTCGGCGGGTCCGAGGTTGGCGTACTCGTCCACTCCGATCAGCAGTGCGAACTTGGGAGGCTCCGCGTCTTGTGCGCTCAGACACACGGGAGTGACCGAAGCCGCCATCCACGAAGCCGCCATCCACCGAAGCGCCATCCACCGAAGCGCCATCCACACCGTTGCGGCACAGCTGATCTTCACGTTTCGCTACTCCATGCTTAAGACTGCAGGATTCTCGTGCGGCCCGCGCCCTATCGCGAAGCGATTTTCGAATGGCCGCCTCCGCTGCATGCGTAGACAGCCCAGAAATAGGGATGAATCCATGGGTCGCTCGGACCCGCGTGCTTTTGCTTCGCAAGGAAGTCGCGTTGCGATTCGGCGAGCGAGCGGCTGATCGTTTGGCCACCCTTGAAATGCGAGATCGTCGACATCACCAGCTCGGGAGCTGTGTCGTCGTAGACATCCCACAACCCGGAAATGACCGACTTGGCGCCGGACTGCAAGATAGCTCGTTGCAGTCCGAACAGGTCATCACCGGGCAGCGGCGAACGATCGGCGAGGCCCGAGTAACAGGCGCTCAGGATCACGACATCCGCTTCAATGGGCGTGTGGAACAATTCTAACGCTGTCAGGCGTCCATCGAGGCCCCCGCCCGAGTTGCAGAGCAGGAAGCTGGCCAGCGGGCGGTCGGCCTCGTTTTGGCCGTGAGTGCCGATTAACAACAAGCCCGGTTGGCCAAAGACTTGCGTGACATCCGATTCATGGATCGGATTCTTTCGCACCATGGCGCCGACGGACTCGCCGAAGACGGCCTTAAAATTGTCCAAGTCTCGCTCAACGCCATTGAGCTGGGGCGCGTTTTCGAACTCCGCGATGCCAACGGCGTTGGCTTGAGATACTTCCGAAGGCGATCGCGTCAAATGAATGTAACTCAGCAGCGACGGCGCGACCGTAATGTCGATGGAGCGCTCAATCAAGAACTCCGGCTGAGGCAACTCGAGTTTGTCGCGTTCGGTCCGGTCGGGTTGAACGACGAGGGCGGCGAACGGAAAGTAGTGCAGGACGTGGTGTGGAACAATCACGAGATGCTCGCACTGGCCGATTGACTCGCGAAGCTCGCCGGGGATCAACTCCTGGTAGAACAGGTGCAGCTTGTCTTGCCACGTATTGTCGAAGCCGCGGCCCGAGACGGCTTCGCGGTACATTTTTTGTGCTCGCAACTCCATCGACGACAAGAAGTCCGTGACTTGTCCGACCAACTCGCTGGCGGCCAACGGTTGGCCGTCGGCTCCACGCAGCCGGCGGGCCAAGACTTCGCCATGGGGCATAATGCAAAAGGCATAGGCGTGTCGCGAACCGATAAAGAACTCAATGGCGCACGACTTCTCCGGCCACCCTGACAAGACATCATCCAACGTCAGTAGCTCGGTCTCGTCTTCGCCAGTGTCCGGGGCGGCGTCAGCGGCACGCTGCAGCGAAAGCAAGTCCCGAAAACTGCGGGCCTTGGCCATTTCCGCAACTTCAAGGGCTCGGCGCACGTTGCCTTTTTCGACGAGCAAGTCAATCAATCGTTCATTGGCGTAGGCGTGGCGAGCGAAGAAGCCCGCGCGATCCACCCCTGATTCGTTCAGCTCGATTTGCTGGCGAAGCAGCTCGCTGATGTGCAGGGTGATCTCGAAATGCTGGATGGCTTGGTCGGTCTGTTCGGGATCTTGTGACGCGATCAGGCCGACAGTGCGATGGCAACTTTCGATCCCCGCAAGTGAGCCAGCCTGCTCGTAGGCGCTTAGCGCGGCGGCGGCCCGTTGCGTGGCGGTCTCGAAGTCGTGGCGCCGATAGTCGATGTGAGCAAGCACCTCGAGCGCGGCGCCACGGGTAGCCGGCTCGTCGTCAGCGAGTTTGACGGCGCTGGCGGCGAGCGACTGGGCGGCGTCCTCGGCCGTTTTGACAAGCTCTTGGCAATACGCATCTTGCGAGCGAAGATTGCGAACGAAATCGCCCAGCACGACATAGTGACGAGCCCGGTTAATCGCGCTGGCTAGCCGGTCGCTCTTGGAAAGCGATGACGCCAGGCGGTCGGCCGCGTCATATTGTTCGCGGGCCGTGCTCCACTGCCAGAGTGATGTCAGCAGCGGATTCTCCAGCGCAGTTGCCGATTGCAAGGCGTAGTTGTAGACGCGCGACTGAACTTTGCTGGACAGATAGTTGGCGTAATTGATGTGAGCGCGAAACGCGTCGGACGAATTTTGGTCGCCGATTGATTGAATTGCCTCTTCGAAGGCCTCGGCGGCGGGGTCGTCCGCATAGACCGAAGCGATGGACGACTCTCCGGCGATGACCGCCTGATAGAGCTTCGCCAACCCTGCGATGCGTTCGTCCGGGGAGTCCACAAGTCTGGCCGCATGCTCTTTCGCCGTCGACCAACGGCCGTCACGGATCATCGCCCTCAAGGCGTCGACCTCGGCAACCCCGGTGGGCGACGGGTCGGCGGCGACAAGTGTCTTCTTGCCGAGCGACTTCAGGATCAATTGTTGTCGAGACCGGGCGAAATCCGACTGCGATCCCGATGTTTCAATCAGATCCAGAGCGTCGCCAAAGTACGGCGAAGGCCTGCCATCTTCGTCGAGCTGTGACAACAAATGCTCGACCGAGTAAACCAGTTTTGATGGCGACGTGTCGCCCACCAATTTGGAGAACTGATTGATCGGCTCCATCACCCAGTCGACGACGTCCTGGTCCTCAATCACGAACGTTGTGCCCGCCTTGCCGGCCACTCGGATCGAATACTCTCCCGGGGGCAAACCATCCGTCAATGCAGCGGGCTTGCCGCCGATGTCCGCCCAGGCGATGGCGTCCTTTCCTTCGGGAAAAGCAAATGACAGCACTGCCCGATTTCCGGATGAAATCTCGATTGTCTCGGCAGCCAATTGACTGCCATCGTCGTCGGCGCGTCGAATCGTGATCGCGCCAAAGAGCAGGCGAGAGTTCGGCGCGGGGGTGAGCAACGATTGCCCCCGAAAAACCGATTGCCCCAGCAGCTGGTCGATGCTGACCGAAGCCGCAGCCACGGAAACGACTTCGCTGGCCGGCGAGTTGCCTCCGATTGCCCGCGAAGCGCCCGCCAAAGCGGGCTGGTTGCTGCCGACTTGCCACTGCTCGCCATCGTAGGATCGCTGAAACAACAACGCGCTGGATGTCGTCAACTTCTCGGCCGATGACCGAATGCTAATTGCCCCGTCGCTGACGCCCAGAATGATTGTCCGGGGCAGCTTCGTCGCGGCAGGGGAGCTGTCGAATGCTCGTGTCGCACCTTGGATCTTCCGCGACTTTCCGTGGAGTTTGGGAAAGTCGCTGCTTGCCGCGACGACTTGTGCGTCGACGTCGGAAGTCTTCGACACAAGCACACACAACAAAGCAACCGCGAGTGACTGCGACAGGCACGTCTTCTTCATTGGATCGCAAACTCAGTGGTTGTCTGCCCGGGATGCCCGCCCAGCCGGTTCGGAGGCACACCGAATTGCCTCCGTACCGGACGAGTGGACCGTCAAGCCTTAGTTTTGGGGTTGGAAAACTCGCGAAGTCGTGGCGAGCCACGAGCTTGGGGCGGCGGCCAACCCAACGTTTCGTGTTGACGGGGCACTAGGTTGACACCTTAGTACCGGGTGACCGTGTATTGAACACCACCGGCATCAATCATCGCGAACTGCTTGCCCGAGATGGTCCAGCGACACTGAAATGTCTCGGTATTCAATTGAAGAGAGAAGTCGCCTCCCACTCCGGGAGTGGGATTCCAACTGCCTTGGTCCGTGGCGCCGGTCGACATCTGCATCCGAAATCCGCCCGACGCCCCAGCGACTAACTGCAGCACGGCGTCGACGCCGGGGGCCTGCACGCGCCACTGCCCAACCAGCAAGTCGGTTGCGCTGGGCGTGGGGAGCGTGGTTGTTGGAAAACCGGGTGTCGTTGCCGGAAACCCGGGTGTGGCCGTTCCGAAGCCCGGCGCGGCCGGTGCGAAGCCTGGCGCGGCTGGTGCGAAGCCCGGTGTGGCTGGTGCGAAGCCCGGTGTGGCTGGTGCGAAGCCCGGTGTGGCTGGTGCGAAGCCCGGTATGGCCGGTGCGAAGCCCGGTGTGGGAACCACCGTCGTGGCGGCAGCGCCGGGGAAGACCGTTGTGGCCGGCACGCCCGGAACCACCGTTGTGGCGGGAACCCCGGACGTGACCACCGTGGTTCTGCGCCCGAACGGACCGACCCGGGTGACACTGCTGCCGACAACCGCGCCGGGCGTCACGCCAATTGCGACGCTGGGCGGAGTCACTGCGACGCGAGGCCCGATTGACATGCCGGGCGCGGTGCGGGTAATGGAGACGCCGGGGGCGGTGCGAGTCACCGTGACGCCGGGCGCGCCGCCGATCGCAAGCCCGATTCGACCGCCCAGAATGCGGCTGGCGCCGGAGAGCTTGTTCAACGCATTGCTGGCGCGGGACATGTCATCGGGACCGCCTCGACTTGGCGCCCCCAGTGCCTTCATGCTTTTGAGTTGCTGTTCGACCTCGGCACTCAGCTTGGACCAGATCGCCGGCGCCTTCTCGGCGTAACCCTGGATTTGCTCCTGCAGCTCCTTCAGCAGGTCGGCATCGCCGATCACCAACGCCGCCTTGAGGTCATGTTGGGCCTCCTTGAAGTCGATCAGCGTGTCGAGGTCCACCTCGTCCAGCGACACCTGGGGGGCCAGGCTGCGGGACGTGCCGGCAAGCTGCTTGGCCAGTTTGATCTGACCGACCATTTCGCCGTTGTCCGTTTCCTTGGCAAACGCTTCCACCTTCTCCAGTGCCTTGACGTCGCCCTGGACGCTGGCCGTCCGCAACGCGACTTTCAGCACATCTTTGGAGCTCACGGCCGGGTGATTGCGAAACAGAATTCGCTCGGCGTTCGCCAATTTGATGCCGATATCCGACAACGTTCCGGCGTCCAAGTTGGTCCAGGCGCCATCCAGCTCCGCAAAGTTGACGTACTGATTGAATACTGGATCACTAAGAGAAGCGAGCAGCTCGACGGTTTCGTCCAAGTTCGGCTGCGAATCGTCTTGAGACCGCACCGGCGCGGTGATCAGCAAGGCCAAGCAGCCAGCCACGAGGAATGGAGTCTTCATTTGATTTGGTATTCCCAACGGAATGATGTTGTGTGATTTTGAATCGAGCAGTCTTTGTCGGACTGAATGTTGTGCCACGGGACGGCTCAATAGGACAAATTCGCGGCCTGTCCCGACTGGCCATCGCTGACAAACAAGCTGCGATTGCCGCTGAGATATCCGTTGCTGATTGCCTGGTCGAGCGTCTCGCCAGCGCTCAGGGGATTGCCGGCCACGCCACGAATGACATCGCCCGGCGCGAGCACGACGCTGCCGATTCGTCCACGGCTCAGAACGAACGCGCCTGCCTCGGTCATCACGTATTTCATTCCGCCCGCGGTGAAGGCTGTTGCGGCAGCGCCGTCGGTCGACGGCTTCTTGGCGGGGCCAGCCGGTCCGGTGAGAACCCGCGAGTCTCTGATCAACAGTTGAATGGCGGGAATCGAGTCGTCTGCTTCACCGATCGACTCCACCGCTTCGTCGATGATCTCCTTGAGCCGACTGCGGTGGCTGTCACGCAAGGATGACAGTAGCTCGGCGCCTTTCGGCAGGCTCGTCAGCGCGTCGCGCGCCCCGGACACTTTGGCGGCACGGATCTGCATCAACATGTTGCCAAACGCGGGGACCGCGCCTTGGTTGATGTCGTCGGCGGAGAAAATGGGAGTGCCGCCAAGATCCACGGCGGAGCTTCGCGATTTGCCGGCCAGCGACTGGAGCTTCTTCAGCTTGGTGACCTCTGTTTCATCCCCATTCGCCGCGGCGACTCGCACGAGTCGCTCAAGCGTCTCCTGATCCCCGCCGTCGGCCGCCACCTTGGCCGCCAAATTCAGTATTTGGCGAGAGCTGATTTTCGGATGCTTGCGTCCGAGGACCCTTTCACCTTCGCGAAGTTGCAGGGCCACGTCCGTCATCAATTTGGCATCCAAGTTTTGCCAAGCGACTCCGAGCAGGCGAATTTCGACATGCTTCGCGAAGTCCTTGTCGTACATCTCCGAGACAGCCGGGATGGACTGAGCCGCCGGGGACTCCTGTGCCCGCGCCGAATGGCCGGGCAAGGTGAGCAGGGTGATCGCGGCGCACAGCGAACCAAACGACACGCCGCGAATGGAGGAGATTCTCATAGAACTGGCTTTCACTGATGCAAATGGTTGGCAGGAACGGCAAAGGAGCCGTCGTTGTGTGGATAGACGGAAAGCGGAGGGAAGTCGGACAAATTTTCTCGGCGAATTGGGGCATCGGCCCCAAGCGGGAGAAAATGGACTTTTAGATGGATGGGGCGCGGGGACGCTGTGTATAAACGTACTCGTGTGCCCCGGGGCCGGCGAGGATTTTGGAGGTGGTCGCTCACCGCGACCTCCCTTGAAGAAAAGGGGCCCCATCGCGAATTAAGCAACCCCCAAGTCTACATGCGCAACCTGCAACCGCAACTGATAAATCGCCTACAGAACGGCGATCCCGCCGCGGCGGCGGAGCTGGTGGCCGCCTTCGAACCGGAGATCAGACGCTACATCCGCGTGCGGATGTGTTCCCCCCAAATGCGGAGGCTGGTGGAGTCCGTCGATATTTCGCAGTCCGTTTTTGCCAAGTTCTTCGTCGATGTCCAAAGAGAGGGGAATTGCCCCGAAACGCCCGAACAACTTCGCAGGCTGCTGATCACCATGGCGCGTAACAAAATCTGCGATCACGTGCGCCGAAACAAGGCGGCGAAACGCGACATCCGCCGGGTCGACACGGGCAATGCCGCGCTCGAAACCGCCAGCTACGAGGACCCGACGCCGAGTGAGTATCTCGGCACCCGGGAAATCCTGGACGCGGTCCGTGCTGAATTGAGTGACGACGAGCTGGCATTGGTCAATGCAAGATTGAGCGGCCAGGGGTGGTCCGAGATCGCCGCTGAGCTCGGGATCTCTCCCGACGCTGCCCGCAAACGGCACCGGCGCATCATCGAGTCGATGGCCCAGCATTTTGAGGGCCTTGCACGATGAAACCAGCCAGGAGGCCAGCGAAGGCTGCCGGGCCGGATTCAAGCCCCGTTGATTCGGAGGGAGCCCTGATTGGTTCTCCGACTTGGATCGAAGACTGTTGGAACGAGATGCGCGCTCGCGCCCGGGTGGGGGAATCCTTTGATGCCGAACAGTACATCTCGCTGATCCCGGCCGCCACTCCCGAGCAGATTGCCGACTTGGTTTACGGTGAATTCGTCACCAACCGCGAGCAAGGCAGAGAGGTTCCCGCTGAGCACTACCTTGCCAAATACCCGAGCGTCTCCGAAGAGCTTTCACGCCAATTCCTGATTGACGAGGCGCTTTCCCAAATCAACGACGAAGAGTCCAGCTCCGACCACGACCATTGCGCAGAAACTCTCGTTGCAACTCCATCCACAGTTGCCGGCCGTGCGATGCTGTCCGGCGAGACCATCGGGCGCTACATTGTCGTTGACCGTTTGAAGAAAGGGGCGCAGGCCGAAGTCTACCGAGCCTACGATCCGATCCTCAAACGCGATGTCATGATCAAGATCGAAGCCCAGCCCGCGGCAGACCATCCTCGCATGTTCTCCGATCTTGAAGCGGTCATCTCGGCGAAATTGGACCATCCCAACATTGCGCCCGCGCTGGACGCCGGTGACCATCAGGGCAGAAAGTACTCGGTCACCCGCTTCATTCGCGGCCGCACGTTCGATCAATGGACGCGCGATTGCAACCCCAGCCCTCAGCTGGTGGCTCATACGGTTGCGAAAGTCGCTCGCGGCTTGGCATATGCTCACAAATGTGCCGTGCTGCACCTGGATGTGAAGCCCAGAAACATCATCATCGACGAAAACGATGAGCCCTACTTGATCGACTTTGGGTTGTCCGTCACGTGCGACGCCTACGCGGATCACGTTATGGAGGAGGGCAGCATTCGCGGCACGCTGCAGTTTATGGCTCCCGAGCAGGTAAAAGGCGAAGTGGCGCAAATCGGCCCTCGGTCCGACATTTTCGGGCTGGGAGCCACCTTGTTCATGGGCTGGGTCGGACGAGCACCGTACGATGCGCCCCGAGACAAGTACGACCTAGGGGCAATCACGCGCTGTGAGTGGCACGCCGAATGGCTCGACCAGGCTGGCCTTAGTGACGAGATGAGGTCCATTATTGTCCGCTCTCTGGCCGCCTCACCCGGCGACCGATTCTTGCAGTGCGACGACTTTGCCGACGCATTGGAGCGGGTCTGCCAGGAGCCAACCGCGCAGCCCGATCAACATCAAGCAGCCAACGACCTCGGCTCGGTGAAGTCTTCACGCACTGCGAAGCTGTGGAGTCGCGGGGCGTTGGGTGTCGCCGCTGCCATCGTCGTGACGCTCGGCTTGGCAATCTGGCTGCCCAAGGGCACGGATGACGAGCAGGCCGCCTTGGCGGCTGCACTTCCCGCACTGGACGTCGTGGTCGTGGTGGAGAACGATCGTCCTGTCGAGTTGGCGAACCGAGTGCCGCTGGTTTCGGGAGACATGCTGAGATTGACCGGTCTCATTCCGGCCAAGCAGGCCGGGAAAATCGTCGTGTTCGCGCCCGACGGAGCATGCCAGGTCATCGCTCAATTCGACCCGCAGGATGAAGGTCGAAAGTTTCAATATCCCGATGATCCCGGTAAGGCGATTCCCTTAGTTGGCCCCGGGGGCACGGAAGTCATTGCCCTCATCACCTCAGATTCGCAAGAGTCACTCAATCGAGTGGTTGCTCAAATCGGGCGGCAGCCAAAGCCATGGCCGTTGATCCCCGAAAGAACCGTTCTCGCCTGGAGCAACGACGAGTTCAGATACTTGCAGCCGACGGCCCTAGATCACGGCTTGATCGACGAACGCCTGGCCGGAGGCTCCCGGAAGCTAGGCGGTGCTGTCGAAATCAGTCCGGCGCTTGCGGAGCTTTCTCGCCAATTCGAGAGCCTTACGAAAAGTTTGAGTCTCGAGCACGCCGAGATCGACGCTGTCGCCTTTCGGCATTTAGCGGGCCCTTAAAACGAGCCGCGGAGAGCGCGCCCAGCATTGCGCAACCCCCGTGGCACAGGCTGCCAGCCTGTGAATGTTGTGGTCTTGAATGCAGGTTGCAGGCTGGCAGCCTGCACCACGACAGTTTCGCGCGTAGCATGGGCGCCCTCGCCCGTGCGGCACTGCGCAACCCCACGGCGCCAGCCGGTCCGATGGCCCCAAGAGTCATTCGGCCTCCTGCATCCACGCAGAAACCCGAGAATTTTCGTGTAACGCTCGAGCGTTGTCCTGCTGTCAAGCCAACGGAGCTTTCACAGGAGCCACGGGATGTTCGAGTTGTTTCGCGAGTTTTTGGGGTTGGGAAGTCAACGGACGCGAAAACGTGGGGCGCGAGGCCGCCGGCCGGCGCAAAGCAATCAGCGGCCCCTGCGACACGAAATGCTGGAGCGGCGAGAGCTGTTTGCGGCGGACTTGGTGGGAATCGCGCGGGGAGCGAACCAGATCCTGCTGAATACGGACAACGACTCCGCCCACGAGATCGACCAGTCGTTCGGCGTCG
>JAGQPF010000211.1 GCA_020426845.1 Planctomycetales bacterium | reverse complement strand
GCCAGCATCGGCACTTCGTGGAATGGAGGAGCTTGCGGACCGATGCCAGGGTCGCGGGGAGGGCGACCGGAGACGGCGAACCACTGAAAATAGGCAATCTTTTACTGTAAATCGGGGTGGTTTGTTGGTCAACCAACCGGCGGTGTCGAACGCCGCCCAGCAGCGCCGGAAGCCGCTTGAAATCCCCCCAATTTTCCGCTGCCGGCCGGCTCATCCACCCCCGTTGGGCCCGTTGGGGCGCACATCGACCTTCAAGACGCGGCCATTGAGCCGGTGGGGGGCGACATAATCTCCCGCCGCGCTGCGATCATCCCGACCAATGCTGAGTCCGTCACGGGGCTGCCCCGGAATCAATCCCGGCGAGGGCCGGCGAACCGGGGCGTTTCGACCAACCGCCAAGGACAGCTCTTTGGCTCCCCAGGTGGCCACCAACTCAACGCGCCCACCGGCCGACGGTTCCGCCTGCAAACGGGTCACCTGTCCGTCGACCCGCACGTCAAAGGTGGGCTTGCCATCCAGAAAATGCAGCGAATACCCCATTCGATCACCGCCCTGAGCCACGACAACGCCGTGCAAGCCTTCCTTGCCGGACGCGACTTCGGCGCGAATCGTCAGCTCGCGTCCGGCAATCCGAGGCGAGCCACTCGCAAACTCCCAACCAACCGGCTCGCGATACGTCTGCAGAATGCCCTTAAGTCGAGCAACAACGTCCGGCTGTGAGGCCGCCAGGTTCTTACGCTCCAGCGGATCCGTCGCGTAGTCGTACAGTTCGTACTCGTTGGCTGCAGGGCCGCCTTCGCGATCTCGCCACTCCACCAGACGGTATCGATCGGTGCGGATCGCTCGTCCCAACTTGCGTTTGGGATAGGCGTGGTACGCATGATCGCGAACCCGCTGTTCCGGGTCTCGCAAAACCGGCGCCAAACTTTTGCCATCGATCGGTTGAGGGCCGCTGGGGCGGGGAAGCCCCGCCAACTCCGCCAACGTCGGAAAGAGATCGACGCTTTCCGCGAGTTGCCGCGTGGATCCACCAGGACGGGCGACGCCCGGCGCCACGACAATCAACGGGATGCGGCACGCCTGCTCGTAGTTGGTGTGCTTGGTCCAGATGCCAAGGTCGCCAAGATGAAATCCGTGATCGCCCCAGAGGACGATGATGGTGTCTCGATTCAGTTCAAGCTGCTCGACGGCCCGCAGCAACTTGCCGACCTGGGCATCGACGAAGGCAACGCTTGCGTAGTAGCCATGGATGAGCTGCCGCTTGAGCGACGCGTCCATCGGCTCGTTGTCCAGCGGCACGGGGCGATAGTTGTTGATCTCGCCTCCGCGCTTGCCGGCGACGGCTGGCGCCCCCTCGGGCAACTGCTCATAAGCGGGCAGCGGCAATTGCGCGGGATCGAACTGGTCCCAATAACGCTTCGGGGCACTGAACGGCAAGTGCGGCCGCGCGAAGCCGACGGCCATGAAAAACGGCGTCCCGTCCTCCTGTCGCCTGCGACGGGCCGCCTCCAGTCGCCGCACCGCCTCTGCGGCAACACGACCATCGGCATACTCGGCGTCCTCCACCGCGGGCGACTCGAACGCTGCCCCACGCGGCAGCGAGCCGATCTCCCCGAGCTTTTGATTGGTGAAATAGGCCTCCTCGCGAGTTAGCTTGCCGCCGTCGGTGCTGGCCGGATCGAGATATTCGATCACCTTGTCGTGAAAGTGCGGCGCCTGAAACGACGGCGGATCGCCATGATTGCCGTGCCCAATATGAAACACCTTGCCGAGCGACTCGGTGCGATAGCCGTTGGCCGCAAAATACTGGGGCATCGTGACCGCGTCGGGGAGCACCTCCCGAAGCTGGCTGCCGAGCCCGTAGAGTCCCGTCGAAGTCGAATGCGAGCCCAACATCAGCGTGAATCGAGAGGGCGCGCAGACCGCTTGATTGCAATACGCGAGTTCAAACCGCATCCCCTGTTTCGCCAACGCGTCGAGGTTCGGCGTCTGAGCCACCTGGTCGCCGTAGCAACCGATCGCTGGCTTGAGGTCATCCACCAGAATCAGCAGCACGTTCGGCCGCTGCGGAGTTTCTACCTCGGCCGACGCTCGAGAAACTACCAACGATGTCAGGATGAGAATGGGGAATGCGCAGCGTAATTGAGCAAGCATCGAGCAAAGCCAACGTCGGTTCGGACCGAAAAAGGGTTCCGCCAACTCGACTCGCCGCACGCAGAAGAATTCCCGGCAAGGATGAGCAGGCCATGCCCATCTTACCTGCGCGTCGCATCCGCCGCACGTCCGCGGCGTTGAAGGCCGTTAAGGTCCCGTCAACTCGAAAACGTTGGGTTGGCCGCCGCCCCAAGCTCGTGGCTCGCCACGACTTCGCGAGTTTTCCAACCCCAAAATTATGGCTTGACGGTCCACTAGTAGCTAAAGCGAAGCCCCAGGTTCAAACCGTGGACAACCAGGTCCGAATTGTGAAATTCGAAGCCCGGTTGCGGCAAGTCGTTGCCGACCGGCGGATTGTTGGGACTGACTCGCAGTAGCGGATCGATCAGCTCCGTCGCTTGGGCGACGCTGCTCCAGTAGAGGAAGGAGTAACCGAAGTTGATGTCCAGGCATGGCGTCGGACGGTAGATCAGATTCAGACCCACCTCCGGGGCAACGGCGAACACATCCTGACTGAACGTGCCCGAGTTGTTTTGCTGGGCGAGCAGACCGTTCGGCGCTCCGTCAAACGAGCCCGCCACGCGAGCCGTCTGCGCCATATTTCCCATCGCCACTTTGCCCAACATTTCGAGTGACAAGGTATCGAAATGAGCCTGGCAGAGGAAACCGAAAGTGGCCGCGTGAAACCGGTTTTGCGTCGAGAATTGATCGATGAGCACCAAGTCCGCGGCGTTCACCGTCGACACACTGCGGATGGAAAGGTCTTCGTCGATCAATGCGACGTTGTACCCGCAAAGCACGTCGATGCTGGCGCGGGCCGTGTCCTGCACCACGTAGCGGCACAGGAGGTCGCCTCCCTGCAGCGACGACACTCCATGGACTCGAACCGAGCCCACATTTCCGTTGGCAATGTCCAACGCATCATCGCCAATGATCTGATCCATCGCGTCCACCGACAGGTTGAAAAAGGGACGCGACAAAATCGGCGCCTGACCATCGGAGTTCTGCCTAAAGTCGTACTCGGAATCCTCGAGCAGATACCAGCGTCCCAGCAACCCCCATTGATTGCACGGCTCGGCCCACCAACCCAACGAGAGCCGCATGCCGACTCGGGCGTCGTTGAACAAACGCTCTCTGCCGGAAAAGACGTTGTTGGTGGGCAACGGACCGTCGGTGACCAAGGCTGGCGCAACCGAGGAGTGATGCCACCAGTTCAGGAACTCGAACCCCAGCCAGAACGGCCCCGCGCAACATAACGTGCATCCACAGCCGGGCGGACAACCCGTCGGGCCGCAGCCACCGGGACCACAGCTGGCGGGGCCGCAGCCTCCCGGACCACAACTCCCGTGGCCCAACGTCGGCGCCAATCGGCTCTCGACAATGCCGTCACCGACCGGGTCGACGATGATCTCTTCGGGGCTGGCCACCGGCACGGGCGGCGCTTGTTCCCATTCGTAGCTCACACGCCGAATCACGTCGCGACCGACCAAGTCCGACCGCAGATCAATCGCGAGTCCGGGGGAAGCCCACGCGGCGATGACAAGGCCGACAACAGCGAGGCGAAGGCGCGACATGTTCTAACTCAACCAAGGACGACCGATGTGGTGGGACCAGACAAGCGACGCTCGACCAATCCCGAACACGCAACAATTCCAGAAAGGGACTTGTTGACTGTTTCGGCTTTAAGGGTCCTAACGGTTAAGAAGAACGGTCAAAATAAGCAGACTTTGCGGGTTAAACCGACTTTTCCGCCGAGATGGGTGATCTACGCAAACTGCGATGGATCTTCTCTTCAGGATGCGCGGTTGCCCAAACCCACACCAGTTTGCCTTGTCGTAGTGCAGGCTGCCAGCCTGCCACGTGCTCTCAAGACCAGGTTACAGGCTATGCCATGGGCTCGGCCAACGTTTTGGGTCAGCGCAGTGCTGCACGGGCGGGGACGCCCATGCTACGCGCGAAATTGTCGTAGTGCAGGCTGCCAGCCTGCAACGTGCTCTCAAGACCAGGTTACAGGCTATGCCACGAGCTCGACCAGCGGGGACGACGATGCCACGCGAAATTGCCTTGGTGCAGCTTCCGATCCCTCGCTTACGCTTCGGGTTTCCTGTCATTCGCGGAATCGATCTTGAATTGCCTGGACCTGCAACTCGTCTTCCTTGGCGCAGGCCTCCATTGCCAACACGGCAGCCTCGGCGGCCTGGATCGTGGTGATGCAGGGGATGCCCTGCTGGACGGCGGCCGCGCGAATCTTGCCTTCGTCTGTCCTCGCGCCTTTGCCCATGGGAGTGTTCATCACCAGGGCCACCTTGCCATCGACCATCAGATCGATCACATGCGGGTGCCCCTCGGCAATCTTCTTGACCACCGTCACCGGGATGTCGTTGGCGGCCAGTTGCTCCGCCGTGCCGCGGGTGGCGACGATTTGGTGGCCCAGTGCGTGCAGGCGTCGGGCGAGATCGACGGACTTTGCCTTGTGTTGCGGAGCGACGCTTAAAAAGATCGTCTCCGGCTGCTCGGGCAGGTCGACTCCGGCCGCCAGCTGACTTTTGGCGAACGCCAACGAGAACCGCGGACTGATGCCCATCACCTCGCCGGTGCTGCGCATTTCGGGGCCGAGCACGATGTCGACTCCCGCGAATTTTCGGAACGGAAACACGCTCTCCTTCACGGACACGTGAGCGGGGATCGGCTCGCGATCGACGTTCAACTGCTCCAGAGTGGTTCCGGCCATCACCTTGGCGGCAATATTGGCCACGGGCACTCCCGTGGCCTTTGCGACGAAGGGCACGGTACGGCTGGCCCGAGGATTGACTTCCAGAACGTACAGATTCTGCCGTCCGTCTTCTTCCTTGACGGCGAACTGCACATTCATCAGCCCGATGACGTTCAGCTCCTTGGCCATGGCGACGGTCGCCTCGCGAATCTCTTCGACAACCGGTCCGGCCAGGCTATAGGGAGGAATGGCACAGGCCGAGTCGCCCGAGTGGACCCCGGCCTCCTCGATGTGCTCCATGATTCCCATCACGACGACTCGCTCGCCGTCGGAAACGGCGTCGACGTCCACTTCCGTGGCATCCTCGAGAAAACGATCGATCAGCACGGGCTTGTCACCGGCGGCGATGAACGCCTCGGCCACGAATCGCTCGAACTGCTTCTGGTCGTAACAGATCTCCATGGCGCGGCCGCCGAGCACAAACGAAGGCCGAACGAGCGAGGGAAAGCCAACGTGCTCAGCCTCCTTGCGCGCCTGGTCCATATTGCGGGCGATCGCGTTGGCAGGTTGCTTGAGCCCGAGCCGATGCAAGAGCTGTTGAAACTGCTCGCGATCCTCGGCGGCCTCAATCGTCTCCACGCTGGTGCCAATGATCGGAACGCCCGCACTCTTGAGCGCTCGCGCCAGGTTGAGCGGGGTCTGTCCGCCGAACTGCACAATCACGCCATCGGGCTGAATGCGATCACAGATATTCAGCACGTCCTCGGTCGTCAGCGGCTCGAAGAACAGCAGGTCGCTGGTGTCGTAGTCGGTGCTGACGGTCTCCGGATTGGAGTTGACCATGACGGACTCAATATTCAGCTCGCGCATCGCATAGCTGGCGTGGCAGCAGCAATAGTCGAACTCAATTCCCTGTCCAATTCGGTTTGGCCCGCCGCCGAGGATCATCACTCGCCGTTTTTCGCCCTTGGCCGGGGTCTCATCTTCGTCCTCGTAGGTCGAGTAGTAATAGGGCGTGTACGCCTCGAACTCGGCGGCGCAGGTGTCGACCGACTTGAACGTGGCCCGAATGCCCAGGTCGAGCCGGCGACGGCGCACATCGATTTCGCTGACGCCCCAAATCGCCGACAGTTGTCGATCCGAGAAGCCGTTGCGCTTGGCCAACAAGATTTGCTCGCGCGACGCGTCTGTCAGCGTTGGCGTCGCCCGCAATTGCTCCTCGATTTCCACGATTTCCTGCAGGTGGTCCAGAAACCATGGATCGATGTTCGACAATTCGTGAATCCGCTCGACGGACAAGCCCGATTTCATCGCATAGCGGAGAAACCAGACGCGTTCGGGGTTGGGCGTCGACAACTTGGAGATGATTTCATCGGCGGTCGGCTCATTCTCGGTTCCCCAGAGGTCCTTGGAGTCCGAACCGAAGCCAAAGCTGCCGACTTCAAGGCCGCGGAGCGCCTTCTGAAACGACTCGTTGAAGGTGCGGCCAATGGCCATGGTCTCGCCCACGCTCTTCATCTGCGTGGTGAGCGTATCGTCAGCCTCTGGAAACTTCTCGAAGGCAAAGCGAGGGATCTTTGTGACGACGTAATCGATCGTAGGCTCGAAGCAAGCCTTGGTCTGGCGAGTGATGTCGTTGGCGAGTTCGTGGAGGCGGTAGCCGACGGCGAGTTTTGCGGCGATCTTCGCAATCGGAAATCCCGTCGCCTTGGAGGCCAGCGCACTGGAGCGGCTGACACGCGGGTTCATCTCGATCACGATCATGCGGCCCGTGTCGGGCTCGATGGCAAATTGAATATTGGAGCCGCCGGTCTCCACGCCGATTTCGCGAATTACCGCCAAGCTGGCGTCGCGCATCCGCTGGTACTCTTTGTCGGTGAGCGTTTGGGCGGGGGCGACGGTGATCGAGTCCCCGGTGTGGACTCCCATCGGGTCGAAGTTCTCGATCGAGCAGATGATCACGACGTTATCATCGAGATCGCGCATCACCTCCATCTCGTACTCTTTCCAGCCGAGTGCCGACTCCTCGAGCAGCACTTCGGTGATGGGAGACTGGTCGAGTCCTCGGCGAACCAGCGTGTCGAACTCCTCGCGGTTGTAAGCGATCGCCGACCCCGAGCCGCCCATGGTGAAGCTCGGGCGGACAACACAAGGCAGGCCCACGTCCTCCAGCACTCGGCGGGCATGCACGATGTCGCGCACCGTCTCGCCGCGGCAAACTTCGAGCCCGATCTTCTCCATCGCCGTCTTGAACTGATCGCGCTCCTCCGCCTTGGCGATCACATCCGCGCGGGCGCCGATCAGCTCGCAATTCCACTTCTCCAGCACGCCATGCTTGTGCAAATCCATGGCGACATTCAGTCCCGTCTGCCCACCGAGCGTGGGCAGCACCGCGTCAGGCCGCTCCTTTTCGATCACCTTGGCCACCATCTGCCAGGTCAGCGGCTCGATATAGGTGCGTTCCGCCGTGTTCGGATCGGTCATGATGGTGGCCGGATTCGAATTGACCAGGACTACTTCGTAGCCCTCCTCGCGCAACGCCTTGCAGGCTTGCGTGCCGGAATAGTCAAATTCACAGGCTTGACCGATGACAATCGGCCCGGAGCCGATCAGCAGGATTTTCTTGATGTCGTCGCGACGTGGCACTTATCGGACCTGATCTGGAGGGGCAAGTTCGGGAGGCGGGAATCACGTTCGGGAGACGGCTCACCCAGTCGTTCCCGGCATTTGCGTAAAATTTCTCGAAGTTATCACTGAACGCCCGCATTGACAAGGCGCCGAGAAATCGGCCGCAAACCACAAAAGGAGCGTGGGGGGACCGCTTTTGCGCAGTACCCGTGCGGAACGCCCAAGCCACAATCCCCGCCGTCCCGGTCGCAATCCGCAAACCACGCGGATAGCAGCCAAGTCTCCCGTGCCCGCCCAGCACGGACCGATCTCACCACCGCCCAGCCGACTCAACCATGCCCGTCTATCTCGACAATCACTCCACAACCCGTGTCGACCCTCGCGTGGTCGAGGCGATGCAGCCCTGCTGGCTGGAACTCTACGGCAATCCTGGCAGCACCACGCACACGTTCGGTCACGACGCGGAGCAGTTGGTGGAGCAATCGCGCCAACGAGTGGCCGAATGTTTGGGTGTCACCTCGCGTGAAATCGTCTTCACCAGCGGCGCGACGGAAAGCAACAACCTGGCGTTGTTGGGGGTGGCGGAACGGTTCACCGAGCCAGGACACGTGCTCTCGGTCGCGAGCGAGCACAAGGCGGTGCTCGATCCGCTCGCCTTGCTGGAGCGTCGCGGTTGGCGCCGCACGCTGCTTCCGGTCGCCCCGCAGACGTCGAGCGGCGATGTGCTGCCGGGGCAAGTCGACTTGCAGCAGTTTGCCGACGCCATCGAGCCCGACACGCGAATCGCGACGGTCATGCTGGCGAACAACGAAATCGGTGTGCTGCAACCGATTGCCCAGCTCGCCGCGATCTGCCGAGACCAAGGAGTCATTTTTCATTGCGACGCCACACAAGCGATCGGCAAACTGCCGCTGGATCTCGCGCAATTGGGCGCCGATCTCTATAGCCTTTCGGCCCACAAGCTGCATGGTCCCAAAGGCATCGGGGCGTTGGTCATTCGACGTCGCACACCTCGAGTCCGCTTGCGCCCTCGGATGGTCGGCGGCGGACAGGAGGGAGGTCTGCGTAGCGGCACCCTGAACGTTCCCGGAATTGTCGGGCTTGCCGCCGCACTGCAACTTTGCGTCGCTGAGCTCCCGGAGGAACAGCAGCGGCTGGCCGATTTGCGCCAACGGCTTTGGGAGGGCATTTTGCTCCACGTGCCATCGGCCGAGTTGAACGGGCCGCCACTACAGGACAATTGCCGACTCCCAAACAACTTGAACGCCTGCTTTCCCGGACTCGACGGCGAAGCCTTGATGATCAACATGCCGGAGTTGGCAGTTTCAAGCGGCAGCGCTTGCACATCCACCAACCCTCGCCCCAGCCATGTGCTCGCTTCGCTCGGGCTTAGCGACGACCGCGTGCGCTCAAGCCTGCGTTTTGGGCTGGGCCGCTTCAACACGGAACAGGAAGTGTTGCTTGCCTGCGATGCGATTGGCGCAGCGGCGCGGCGGCTGCGTTCGTTGTAAGTGGACGAGGGACAGCGCCTGGCAATCGAACGAGCACCTTCCGACTGGGGAGGCGTTCCCGATTGCCGCACCGCTGAGCGAATGTTTGCCGGGGCCGCGACCGCCGGCCCAGCAGGTTTGGGCGCGGGTGCTCCTTCTCGGCGGCCTTGGTTGTGGCCTGCCAAATTGGGGGATTCAGGCCGCCGCGCATGGCAACCTAGACACTTCGAGTTGCAAAGCGCTAAGCGTGCTTTACACCCCGCAAATTTCGTGGTGAAAACCTGTGGAGAAGATTGACTCGCGAGGTAGGGTATTTAAAATCTCCCGCAAAATCCCTACCACCTGCCTTTTCGTTCGAATCGTTGCGACCCTTACGTTCTTCCGAACTTTCCACGTCGCCAATCATCGACAGGAGAGCAGGCTAACGCGTCCTCCTTTTCGGTTGCCGCGCTTTCCCAACCACTACCAGCCCTTGTTTCCCTCCGCTGTTTAACGCCGCGCGCCTCCCGTCTTTCACTCGTGTTTTTGGGGAAGTGTGCGCTCGACGTTTCGAGAGAGACAGGCGCATGTCACCATTCCGGAGCTGTCGAGAATATGACTCGCCCCTCGCTGCATGACAATCTTCGCCGCCGTCGACAACTCACCCGCAAGCAAAAGGATCGCAAGAAGTCTCAGTTCCTGCGCGACCTGCGCGTTGAGTCGCTGGAAGATCGCCGCATGCTGGCAGGACTCGTGATCAGCGAGATCATGTGGAATCCCGACAGCAACGAGACGGATTGGGAATGGATCGAGGTCGTCAACACGGATCCGGTCAATTCGGTCGAGTTGAGCGACTACGTGCTCGACACCAACGCTGGCCCGGCGGGCACGGTCGGCACTATCACCGCCGCGCCCAACACGCTGATCGGTCCTGGCCAGACCGCGGTGCTGGTCAGTGACAAGACTCAGTCACCGGGAGACTTTTCCGCCGCGTGGAACAGCACGGCCAACTTCATCTCGGTGGTGAACTGGCAGGAGTTGTTCAACGCCAGCGGCGGCGATCATTTGGGCATCTGGGATTCGACGCTCTACAATTCCCGCGACTACGGCGCCGCCGAGGATGATGTCGCATACCTATCACCGGGCTTCCCCGCGGTCACAGGCGGCGGCTCGATCTACATTAGCGACTTGAACGACGACAACTCGCTGGGCGCCAACTGGTCCGTCTCGGTCAACGGCGTCGACGGCGCGTTCGTCAGCGTGGGCGGCGGCGTCTTCCCGCAGAACACGAGCGCCGACATCGGCTCGCCCGGCATCGTCCCGATTTCGCTCTCCGTCTCGGATGTCACAATCACCGAGGGCGACGTGGGCACCAGCTTGCTGACCTTCGACGTGTCGGCCAGCTCCGCGCTGAGCGGGGCCCAAAGCTTCACCGTCAACTACGCGACGGCCGCAGCCGGGAGCGGAGCCGACGCGACGGCCGGGCTGGACTATACCGCCACCAGCGGCACGCTCACCTTCAACAGCGGTTCGGCCCTGAGCCAGCAAGTCAGCGTCACCGTGTTGAACGAGGACCTGGTTGAACTCGACGAGTTCCTGAACTTCGAGCTCTCCGGGCTGACCACGACCGGCGGAACCTTCGGCATCGCGCCGTTCATCACCGACGGAATTGGCTTGGGCACGATTCTCAATGACGACTCGGCCACGCTGACCATCGCCAACAACGGCGGCAACGAAGACGGCGGCCCGATCACCTTCACCGCGACGCTGAGCAGCCCGGTCGATGTCCCCGTGACGTTCGACGTGCTGCTGGGCCTGGGCGGCGACACTGCGTTGATTGCCGACAGCGATTACAGCCCCGCCTCCGTGCTCGGCAACTCCATCGCTGCAGGCCTGACCAGCACCACCTTCAACATCACGCCGACGGCCGACAACAAAGTGGAGGCCGACGAGGCCTTCACGCTCGTGCTCTCCAACCTCGGCGCCGGATCTCCCGCCCGCGATGTCACGCTCGGCCCGAATGCCACGGGCACGATCGTCAATGACGATGCGGCTCAGGTCAGCGTGAGCGACGTCTCGGTGACCGAAACCGACACCACGGACACGACACTGACCTTCGACATCCAATTGGACAATCCCGTCGACGTGGACGTCACGGTCAATTACACCCTGGCGGCCGGCACCGCCACCAGCGGCGTCGACTTCACCGGCGCCAGCGGCAGCGTCGTGATCGCCGCAGGCTCGCTGAGCGCTCCGGTCAACGTCACGGTGCACGGTGATCTGCTGGTGGAGGCGGACGAGACGCTCTCCATCACGCTCGACACCGTCGTCCCGGACCAACCTCGCGACGTTTCGATCGACACGGGCGCCGACAGCGCGGTCGGCACAATCGTCGACAACGACTTCGCCACGCTCTCCATCAACGACGTCAGCTTCGTCGAAGACACCGCCGGCGGACAGTTGATTTTCAGCGTGACGCTGGATAACGACGTCGACACCGGATTCACCATCGACTTTGCCTCGGCCATCGGCGGCGCCAATCCCGCCACCGCCGGAGTGGACTACACGGCGGTCAGCGGACCGCTTGCTTTCGCCGGCGTTCTCGGCGAGACGCAGCAAATCATCGTCCCCATCACGGCGGAAAACCTCGTCGAATTGGACGAGACGTTGCTAATGAACCTTTCGAACGTCAGCATCAGCGCCACCCACGATGTGACGTTCCTCGACAATCAGGGCCTGGGCACGATTGTCAACGACGACAATGCGGTCGTGACCGTCAACGACATCCTGGCTGTCAGTGAAGGCACCATCGCCGGCCCCGGTGTGACTGCCTACAACTTTATCGTTCAGCTCTCCAACCCGGTCGATGTCAACGTCACGCTCGACTACCTGACCGTGGACGGCACGGCCGTGGATGGCGACGACTTCACCGCCATCAGCGGACTCGCAACCTTCCTCTCCGGCGCCACCTCGGAGACGCTGGTGGTCAACGTGATCGCCGACAGCAAGGTGGAGGCCAACGAGGCATTCATCTTGCGTCTCGAGAATCTCGCCGCGAGCGGCCGCGACGTGACCTTCGACGGCGCCGGCGCGTTTCTGGAAGCCGATGCGGACGTCCTCAATGACGACTCCGCCACCCTGGCCTTCGCGCCGGGCTCGGTGTCCATCAGCCAAAACGAAGGCACCGGCGGCACCGTCACCAACTACGTGTTCACCGTGGATCTCAGCGCCGAGGTCGACACGGACGTCGCGGTGGCGTTCAACACCAATGACGGCACGGCCACGGTCGCCGACAACGACTACAACGCCCTCTCGGGCAATCTCGTGATTGCGGCCGGCGCGCTGTCGGGCACGATCACGGTCGAGGTCAATCATGACGCGAAAGTGGAGCTGGACGAGAACTTCACGCTTGATCTGACGACCATTACCTTCCCGGCCATCGTCGGCACGCGCAACGTCTCACTCGCTGGCGCCACGCAGCAGGCAACCGGAGTGATCGTCAACGACGACATCGCCAACGTGACGATCAACGATGTCTCGGTCACCGAAGGCGGCACCCTCGTGTTCGCAGTGACGGTGGACGCGGAAGTCGACGCCCCGTTCGATGTTTCCTTCTCCACCGCCGACCTGACCGCCCTGATCGGTGACAACGACTACGCTGCCAATTCCGGCACGCTGAGCTTCCTGGCCGGCATCAGTCCCAACCAAACCATCAACGTCAACGTAGCCACGATCACAGACGGGATTGTGGAGCTTGACGAAACCCTGCACTTGGACCTCACCAGCCTCGTGTTGCTGCCGGGATACGCAGGCAGCGTCGTGCTGCTCGACAACCAGGGCTTGGGCACGATCCTCAACGACGACTCGGCGACGCTGTCGATCGGCGACGTGTTGGCCACCAACGAGGGCAACGCGGGCACGCAGACCTACAGCTTCTCGGTGGACCTGACCGCTCCGGTCGACACCAACGTTTCGATCGACTTCGCCACGGCCGATGACTCGGCCACTGCGGGCAGCGACTATTTGTCGGCCTCCGGCACCGTGACGTTCACGACCGGCTCGACCACCGCCACGGTGGATGTGACCGTCAATGGCGACAACACCGTCGAGCTCAACGAGCAGTTCTTCGTCAACCTGATCAACGCCACGCTAAACGCCGGCGGCCGCGCCGTGACGGTGCTGGACAACCAGGGCGTGGGCGAGATCGTTAATGACGACTCGGCGACGCTGACCATCAACGACGTGACGGCGGTCGAGGGCGACGCGGGCACGACCGCGTTCAACTTCACCGTGACACTGTCGAATCCCGTCGACGTGGCGGTGACCTTCGATCACGCCACCGCGGACGACACGGCCACCACCGGCGACAGCGACTACACGGGCCTGCCGCTGACCGGCACGTCGATCCTCGCGGGAGCGACTTCTGGCACGATCACCGTGCAGGTCACCGGCGACAACAAGGTCGAACTGGATGAGCAATTCTTTGTCGACCTCTCGAACCTCGGCGCCAGCGGACGCGCGGTGACGATCACCGATAACCAGGGCGTCGGCACGATTCTCAACGACGACGCAGCCGAACTCTCGATCAACGATGTCACGCTCGTCGAGGGCGACG
>JAGQPF010000210.1 GCA_020426845.1 Planctomycetales bacterium | reverse complement strand
GGCGACAGACGTTAGCCAAGGACGCAAGCCGGGCGATGCCCCGGGCTACGTTGATGAAGGCCTTTGGCCTTCGTCAAAGATCGTCACGCGGCATACCCGGGGCGGTGCCCCGGGCTTACGCCGGATGGGGGCGGGGAAAGGCTGGCGCGTAGATTCAGGTAAGCCCCGTATCCTTAATCATCGTAGCCCGGGGCATCGCCCCGGGTGCTGCGTGCCGGCGTTTCCGACATGATGGCGCGGCGCGGGAAACATGTCGAAGGCTGAAGGCCTTCCTCAACGTAACGGGGCACACAAGGCGAGGGCTCCTTGGGCTTGCGCCGGCAACACCCCAGGCCACGTTGTGGAAGGCCTTCAGCCTTCAATAAATGGACGCCAAGCGGAGCACGTGACGAGAATAAAACAGCACTTGCTCAATTCGCACCGCCTTGCCGAAACGTCACCGACGGCCCATCATCACGGCGACAAGAATTCCAAGACCCGCAATCGGCACAAATTGATAGTGCGGCGAAGCTAGGTCGACGGCAAGCCCGATTATCGGCGCAGCAATGGCGGCGCCGAGCGATTTTGCTTGCGATTCGACGCTCAGCACGGTCGCCAACGCGGCTTCATCCGCGTGATCCGCGACTCGGGAGACGAGAATCGGACGCCAGATGTTCTGCAGCACTGCCAGCAAGACGAAGCTGGAGACCGCCATAATGTGCCACCCTGCCAGTGTGCCCACCAGCAAAACGAAATAGGCGATGCCGAACCACCGCCACAATGTGCGAGCGGCGGCAACGTTCCCACCCAGGCGCTCGGCAATCCGTCCTGCGCGACGCGAGGCGACGCTCGATAGCACGTACAGCGACGTGTAAATGATTGCGACCAACATCGACGTTCGCCGAGTCGCGTCCCAGGCCGCCAGAATCGGCATTGCCAACACCATCTGCTGAATGATAGGCTGCAGGTAGTCCTTGCTCGCCGTGTAGACGCCCTCGAACCCCATCGACTCAGCAATCGGACGACTCAGCTGCTTCGAGCGGAAACAACTGAGTGTCGCCTGCCAGATCGTCGCAAACACGCTGCCCAAGCGTGCCGATTCTCGAGATGCGCCGTCGAGTTCCTTGGGATAGCCGAGAAAGTTGACGACGTTCAGGGAAGCGGGAATGGCGCTCAGCCAAAAGATGGCGGTGTAATCTTGCAGTGCGAACACCAGCGATGCGGCGATCACCGTCGAGAGCGCGCTGCCGATCTGCGACCAACTGCGAGTGCGACCGTAGATCTCGGTCTTTTCGCTCTCGCGTCCCTGACTCTTCAGCCAGGTAAAGATTATTGCCTTGTGCGTGCCGGTGCGGAATGCCTCACCAACGGCAAACGCAAACATGCCGGCGAACAACGCGGCGAGATTGTCGGCGAAGGCAAATGTGAAGAACGCGGCGACATAGGCCAAGTGCGAGCAGATCATCGCCCAACGCCGCCCCAAGGTGTCCGCGATCGCTCCCGTGGGAACTTCAAGCAACGTGACGCTGATTTCGCGCACGCCAATCAGCGAGCCGATCGTCGCAAACGACAGGCCCTTGTCGAGGAACGCAAGCACCCAGAATGGCGCAAAGTATCGCTGATTCTTCAGCAGTCCGTAGAGGCAGAAGCGAAATATCACGGGACAATCCCCGGCGTGCGTCGTCCTTAGTCGCGAAGCGGTCGGAGCGGGATGCAATAAGGACAGTTGTGCACATCGTCGTGCAGGATCGAGGCCTCCACGGCGAACACGTCGCCGAGCATCGCTGGCGTCATCACCTCCTCGGGCGAGCCCTGGTACCGAATCGTCCCGGCATGCAGTGCAACGAGCCGATGCGAGTAGCGAGCGGCCAGATTGATGTCGTGCAGCACCAACACAATCGTCCGGTGGTGCTCGACCTGCAATTGTTGCAGGAGATCCAGCACTTCCAGCTGATGCGCCATGTCCAAGAACGTGGTGGGCTCGTCCAAGAGCAGTATTGGCGCGTCCTGGGCCAATGTCATCGCGATCCAAGCCAGCTGCCGCTGGCCGCCGGACAAGCCACCGATCGGACGATCCGCCAAGTGCGTCACGCCGGCGATATCCAGCGCTCGCTCTATCGTTTGCTCGTCATTCCGATTCGCGAATCCCAGGAAGTTGCGATGTGGAAAGCGGCCATAGCTCAGCAATTCCCGTACGGTCAGCCCGTCGGGTGCCTCTCCCCGCTGCGCAAGCACCGAAACCTCACGCGCCACATGCCGCGTGTTCATTCGATGGATCGGGCCATCGTCCAAATACGCTGCGCCGCCGGCCGGCTGCAGCAAGCGCGCCAATCCTTTGAGCAGCGTCGACTTACCCGAACCGTTCGGCCCCACAAGCGACGTAATCCGGCCTGTGGGAACTTCGAGGGACAATCGATCGACAACGGCTGTCTCGCCATACGCCAATGTCAGGTCTTGGGCGCGGAGGCGCGCAACGGGACGATCCAGGGCACTCAACGGCTCTATCCTCGAGAGGTCATCAACAGACACAGAAAGTAACACCCACCCAGCGCGCTGGCGATCACCCCCGCCGGCACCTCAACGGGCTGAAAGACCGTGCGTCCCAGCGTATCGGCAACCACCACCACAGTCGAGCCGACCAGAGCGGACGCAGGCAACGCGCGACTGTGACTCGGCCCCGCAAGTCGCCGGCCGATATGTGGCGCCAGCAAGCCCACGAAGGCCATGCTGCCAACCACGGACATCGACGCGGCTCCTGTGCCGACACCGGCCAACAACACTGACATCCGCCAGAACGGCACGGAAACTCCCAGTGCAGTCGCGGCGTCGTCGCGCAGACGCAGCACATCCATGATCGCGTGCAGCGACCAAAGAGCCGGTAGCGCGAGGCCAAGAAAGATCGCCAGCGCAGTCACGTAATTCCAATCCGACTTGGCAAAGCTACCCGCCGCCCACGCCACCGCCTGCGCATAGGCCCGCCGATCGACTTGCAGCGACACAACAAGTGTCGCCGCGCTGATCGCCGCGCTGACCGCGACACCGGTGAGCAGCAGCCGAGTCGGCGACGGCGCAGGCTCTTCATGAGCCAACAGGCAGACCAGCAACACAGTGGCCATGGCGCAAAGCATGCTGATCGCGGGCAAGGTCCAGGGCGACATCACCCCGCCCAACACAAACGCAGCCATAATCCCCAAGCTGCTGCCGGCCGAAACGCCCATCATGCCCGGATCCGCCAGATCGTTGCGCAGCGAACACTGCATCAACAGGCCCGAAACTCCGAGTCCGACGCCAACCAACCCGGCCAACAACACTCGCGGCAGCCGAAAGCCTAGCAGAATCATTCGCTGCGTCTCGTCGCCGGCCCCCGTCATCAGCCGTGCCACCTGCGCGGGAGAGTACGAGCGACTGCCCAAGCAGATGCACACCAAGGCTGATGTCAACAACACGGCGACCAGAACGCGAAGATTTCTTTGGGACCCGTCCATCGCCTAGCCATCCACCGCAGTCGAAACTTTGCGGCGACGCGCCAGATAAACGAAGAATGGCGCTCCGATAAACGACGTGAACATCCCTAGCGGCAGGTCGCGGCCGCCGGGAAGCAAGCGCCCCGCACAGTCGGCCAACATCGTCAGGAGCGCTCCGAAGGTGATCGCCAACGGAAGAATCCGCCGGTAGTCGACGCCAGCAAACTTCCGGGATACGTGCGGAACCATCAACCCGACAAAGCCGACTGGGCCGGAGACGGCGATCGCCCCGGCAGTCAGAATCAAAACGGCGAACGCAACGGCCATACGAATGCGAGTCATGCGCTGCCCCAAGCCCGCCGCGACCTCCTTGCCTAGACTAAGAATGTTCACTGTCGGCGCCAGGACAATCGCCAGGCCAAGCCCCGCGACGCAAAGCGGCGCCAGGAAGCACACCTGAGGCCACGTCACGTGCGAAATGCCGCCGACGGTCCAGTACAGCAGCTCGTCGTGAAGACCGAAGCAGATCGTCAGCCCGTGCGTGATGGCCGCAAAGACAGCCGACACAACGGCTCCTGCCAGCGCAAACGCTGTTGGCGTGACGCCGCCACGGGAGAGCAAGGCCACAGCACACACGACGACATACCCCAGCAACGCCCCGCCGAACGACAAAGCAACAGATTGGCTGTAATCGAGCCGAGGATTCATTAGGATCCCGACAAGCAAGCAGAGTGTGCCCCCGGAACTCAGGCCCATGATCGACGGGCTTGCCAGCGGGTTCTGCGTGACGCCTTGCATGAGCGCGCCGGCCGTGGCCAGGCTTCCGCCGACCATCGCGGCAACGATTGCCCTGGGAAAACGCATCTGGCGCACCACGAATTGCCCATCAACGGCGTCGTCGTATTGAGTCAGCGCCGCCCAGTAATCCCGTCTGCTAACCTCGGCCGGCCCTAATGTAACCGAAAGCAAAACCGCGGCCGCCGCCAACGAAGCACCCAACACCAAGGCCATGCGATAGCGCCGCGAAGACTCGCGGTGGGCATCTCGAATTGCTGTTCGCATCACCGCGCCGCCTGCCAATCAGCGGCCCGAGCGCTGGGCGTCGGCAGTCGTGGGACATCCGGCGCCAACGCGGACATGATCTCGTCGAGCATCCGAGCCCGCGCGAGGAATCCTGGATGAAGCCACTGCTGTTGTTCCGCCAGAGGATATACGTTGCCCGACTTCACCGCCGGGACACGTCCCCAAGCTGGATGCGACAACACACCGCTCCACGACCGTTGTGCCCCGGCGTTAGCCTCCGCCGCGACAAAAATATGGTCAGCGTCCAACTGCAGTAGCGACTCGGGAGAGAGCGCATAACCTTTCGGCGAGCTGGCGATCAGCGTCGGCGGCCTCAGCCCCAGTTCGTCGTACATGAGCATGCCGCCGCGCGTATGGCCGTGAATGTAGAGCTGCTTGCCAAATACCCGGAAGAACGCCACGCGCGCGTCGCCAACGCGGTCAGCAAGGATGGCGCGCGACTCGGCAACGCAACGGTCATAGCGTTCCACCTGCTCGATCGCGACTTGGTCACGCCCCAACAGCTTGCCGAGATCCAAAACGCGTTGCCGATGGTTGGCGCCGTCGTCTGCAAGCACGACGACTGGCGCAATCTTGCTCAGCAACGAATACGTCTGCGGATCGCCCGCCGAAGCAATGATCAGCTCGGGGCGAGCCTCGGACAACGTTTCCAAGTCAGGCTGTGCCACTCCCATCAGACGATTGATCCTGGTCACACCAGTGAGCCAGCGTTTCAGGTAATCGGGAAACTTGCCATTGGCGCAAGCTGCGGCAACTGGACGCAGGCCGATCGCAAGCAGCTCGTCCGTACAGGCGAGGCTGCAGACCCGAGTGGGCTGGCGCGGCGCCAAGACGGCGCCCAATTGGTGCGTCACCCTCAGACGATCCCCCGCGGCCTCGATGACCAATGGAGTCGCGCCAATACCGGGAGGATCATCGTGACGGGAGTCCCTGGCCACGGATCGCTGCGGGCTGGCACGTCCTGGTTGAGAATTCTCGCCACGTTTCTCCATGCCGCCCGGCGGCGCAAGGGCCCCGTTGCTTCTCCCCAACCATCCGACCAGCACCACCGTCAGCACGCAGCCCCACAAGGCAAGGGTGATGTGCAGCGGCTTCATACGACGTTCTTTGTCATGCGGGGACTGGGAGGACGCCAATCATTGGTGGGCCCGAGAATTCAAGCAAATCAATCGCGCCCTCACGAAACACCTAATTCGTTGCGACGCCTGCCCCCGGCAGCAGGCTGACGTTGTCGATGGCAATGGGATCGAGCGTATTATCACCCTCGGTGATGCTGACCATAATGTCCGACTGATCCGGCAGGGCCAGCCTGCCTCGCAGGCGGTCTTCGCCTGGATCGTCTCGACCGGGATACTGGGGCCAAAACACGGTCACTCGATAATTGCCGGCGGGCGCTCCGTCCTGGATGCCGAAGGTCGACACCTTAAATGTTCCGTCCGAGCCAACTTGTCCCGCAGGCCGGCTGCCGATTTCGTCAAAGTCTCCATCGCTCGGATGAAGGCCGACAATTGCGCCGACAGGCGCCTCCCCATTGATGCTCACCGTCCCCGAGACGGGAAAGGTGGCAATCGCATGTTCCGCCTCACAGCCGACGCTGCTCACGACCAGCACAATGATCGTGGCTGTGATGACAGAGTCCCATAGTTGCGCCACGGCCATTAGTTGATCACTCCATTGCCCATGACTTCGCCGCCTTGCGCCGTGAGCGCGTAAATGAATTCCAGATTGTTCACGGTCTCCGCGATAAAGTGCGCCGATCCATCGGCCATCACAACATTGATGCCGCCGGGATGGAACGAGTAGGGCTGTGAATTGCGGTTGGTGGCGTTGATCACGTACGAGCCCCCGTTGGCCGCGCCGTCACGGCTCCAGCTCTGCAGCCAAAAGGCGTTGCCGGAGGCCCAAGCGCAATTGTCGGGAGACACTTTAAGCGGGGCGCCGGCGGAGTCCCTCCAAGGGCGATCGAACAAATACACGCGGCTCCGTCCAGCTGATTCCCAAACGGCGACGGTGTTTGTCGTCCCGTCGGTGATGTCGCGGAACGCTTGGGGTTCAACGGGGTAAGTCCGAAAGAAGAAGCCTTTGCGCAAGTCCTTGTCCCTAGCTTCGGCCGGCAGCAGCAAACTCGCTCGATGTCCGCAATTTCCGGCATAGTCCGACGACCAGCCTTGGACATCCGGATTGATCGCCGTGTACTCGGCGGGGAATTGATCGGACTTGATCAGCTGCGTACCTCCGGGCGTAGACGGGCACTCAAAGGCGGCCCAACGCTGTGCAACCACGTGCGCGTTCTCCCGAGCTGCCCAGGTGTAGTTGTCGTTGTACTGCTCGTGCAAGGCGTCCTTCTCGATAAACGGCATCAAGGCCACGGCCCACCCCGCCTTGTACTCATGGCCGCTCCAATGGGCTAGGTCCAGAAACTCGTAGCACGGGAAGGTGCGGTAGGTGTCGTGGTAGTTGTGGAGCGCCAGTCCGATCTGCTTCAAATTATTCGTGCAATGCATTCGACGCGCCGCCTCGCGCGCTGCTTGCACCGCGGGCAAAAGCAGTGCCACCAGAATGCCGATAATGGCGATCACTACCAACAATTCGACCAACGTGAAGCCGCGCGTCTTGCATCGCGGGCAAACGCGAACCTGCCGCATATCCTTGGCTCCCCAAGAGAAGTGAGAGTTCGATTCTCGCATGCATCTGCTGCATGGCGCCAACCACTGCTTCGGCATGGTCAGCCAAGGGAATAGCGTTGATCGCTGTCGTTGGCATCTTTGCCCATGCGGCGCCATCCACCGGCCACTCGCATCTCGTCACCCAAGACTCCGCAGGCAAACACAGCGCGTGGCGAACTCAGCGGCTCGCATGCGTTCCAGATGTCATGGTCGATGTCATATCGAAACACATCGGCGGTCGGCGTCTTGCTCTCGTCCACACCGCCAATCACAAAGATTGCGTCACCGGCCGCAATCATCGCATGAGCCGTTCTCGGAGCCGGCAAATCAGCGAGCAGCGAGACCGATCCGCTATCCGGATCAAACACGGACAGCGCCCGCTGAAACTTGCCTCGATCCGGACCGGCAGTGAAGCCGCCACTGTAGTAAACCTTGCCGTTCAAAGCACATGCCGCGCCGTGCCGGGCGGCATATGGCAGACGCCCCACCTGCGACCAACGATCCGCGACGGTGTCATAGGCGAAAATCGTCGACGCGTCCAACGCGTCCTCCCGACCGCCCAACGCGTAGATCACCTGTCCAACCGCGGCTACCCCGGGTTTCACTCGAGCAGCGGGCAGCGGCGCGCAGCTATGCCACGTATGGTCGCAAGTGTCGAAGGCCTCCATTACGTCGCAAGGCCCGTCGCGTTTGGAATCACCATTGCCGGACAGGATCCCGGCGAGAGTGTACATTCGGTCTCCAACGGCGATCGCCACGACGTTATTGCGGGGTGTCGGCACTGCGGGCCCCACTCGACGCGTCTTCCCGGCTGCAAGCGGAATGACGTGCAGCGAATCCATTCGAGGCGGCGTGGCGCCGCTGCCGCCAATGACATAGAACGAGTCGCCAATGATCGCCCCGGCTGTGGCTCCGTAATATGCGGACGTTTGCTGTTCGACTGTGGACATGGAGTCTCCCGAACGAGTTTGTGCGTGACTTCCATGCCCGCCCGCGAAAACTGTGCCAATCCTTCTGCGTCTTCGGCTCGAGTGCCGACGCGAAAGTTGAGTTGCTCCATGCGAATAGGAGACAACTGCGTCGATCACATCCAAGTCCTGCCCCAATCGCCCACGGAATATTCGCGAAAGACGGCGTCAATGTGTCGCTTTCGCCGTGCGAACCCGGAGACTCGTGCGCGTGGCTTGGCGGGGCGGCAAAACCAATCGCCCGCGGTCCAAGATTCTGCGCCACCGTTCGGCCGGATAGGGAGACGGCGGATTTTGCAGCGGCGCCGCGCGATTTTTCGCCAGCACGCTTCACACCGCTCGACCGTTCTGCGTTCCTACGACTCGGAAGTGGCGCTGACGGCGCGAGGGAAGGCGCCGCGGAGCGTGAGATTGCGGGTCAAGCAGTGCAGGGCGCCGCGTTGTTTGACGACCTGCGTGCAGGGAATGCCGACCACGCGGTGATCGGGCAGCAGCCGACGATAGGTCTCCAGCGCCACAACATCAAGCTCGGGGCAGATGTCGGGATAGGTCGGCACTAGCAGC
Source organism: Planctomycetales bacterium (assembly GCA_020426845.1). Classification (GTDB taxonomy): domain Bacteria; phylum Planctomycetota; class Planctomycetia; order Pirellulales; family Pirellulaceae; genus JAGQPF01. Next base: position 3,803 of record JAGQPF010000210.1, on the reverse strand, counting down.
AAGTCATTGGCAAACACGACGTTGTTGTAGCTGCCGAAGAAGTTGCCGTCCCGAGGGGGCAGGGGAATGCGTTCGATCCGGAGTTGCTCACCACTGCGAAGCGAAAGCTTGCTCAGCCGCTCGGCATGCTCATTCAGCAGCCGGTGATTGACCGCATCCGCCGGGTCCGCGTCGGCGAGGACCAACGTGTCGTCGCGGACAAACGTCGCGAACCAATCGACGTGCCCCACGGGGTCGCCCTGCAGCGGCGCCAAGAACACGGCCGGCGCGCCAAACAGGCGGTTTACCTCGTGACGCACTGCGGGCTCATCGATGCCCTGCTGGCCGTTGAGCATCAGCATCCGCGTGGTCGCGAGACAAAACTGGCGGTTGCCGAGCAGATTCCCGCCCTCCAACGTCAACGACGTGCGAAGCGGGACCGCATGGCTCGGCGCACCCAAGCTGAACGGAATCGCGTCGTCGGCAGATCGGTCCTGTTGCGGCAGGTCGCCGTCGAGCCACACCGTGGTCCCGCCACGCACCAATTCCAGCGGGCCACTGTCGCGAATCCAGGGCGTGTCATACTCCATGTGCTGAAACTCGACACCGCCCGCCGGCAGGCCGTCGCGCTCCAGCGCGGCCGCCGCCTCACGCCTCGACCGCTCGTTGGACACCAGCATCACGACTTGCACGCTCTGCCATGCGGCCAGCGCAATGGCGCGCTGCGTTTGCTGCACCTCGGGCATGCTGCTCCAAGCCAGCACCAGCGTCTCTTGAGGCTCATAGTCGCCCGGCAACTCGCCTCGCAACAACGAGGACAACGGCACCATGTCACCCGACTCGAGCCGGATCGGCCGCCAGATCCACTGGTCGCCCATTGCCTTCGCCAAACGCTGGCGATTCTGCTCGGCACAACTCAACGCAAAACGAAACTCGGTAACTTGAGCCGCGCCTGCCGGAATCGCCTGCAGACAATCCTGCACCAGTTCCTCAACAGCGTCACAAACCTCAATCGCTTCCCTGAACTGGCCAGCGGCGCTTTTGAGCTGCCCATACAACTGCATCGCGTCGACCTGCCACGCAATATACTCAGGCTCGCGCGGATCCAGTGTCCGCAATTGAAATGTCAGCTCCACCTGCCGCTTGGCATGAGCCATCGCGGCCTCCGAGTCCTCCAATCGCCAGCCGAGAATGGCAAGGTTGTAACTAGCCGTCGTCGCGGCCCGCAGAAAGCGGATGCCAAGCTGCGAGTCGAGCGACGGGCTGCCCCACCTGACCGCCGTCTCCAGCGACTGACGAATCGACTGCAAGGCCAGCTCGTACTTTCCGGTCAGCGCCAAGGCAGACGCTCGTTGATTCGCCAGCTCCAAGAACAGGCAGGGAAGCTCGGGGGCAACCGATGAGCCCGGGGCAGTGACGCTCATCAACAGGGAAAGCGCTTGGTCGCAACATTCCACCTCGGCGGCGCGGTTGTAAGAGAGCCGCTCCAACTGCCCCAAGGACCTCAGCATGACAGCCCGCAACTCGCGCGGCACGCCCGCAGCCGGCGCGGTTTTCACCTGCCGCAAAGCGGCAAGTGAAGCCTCGAGATGCTGGCGTTCGCGACGAGTCAGAGGATGAGAAGGATCGCGCTCGGCAAACACGGCGACCATTTCGCGGACGCTTTCGGCCGACGGCGCCAGCAAGCGGCGTTGCGTGGGCGCCGCCAACTCCGGCGGTCCTGTGGCCGCCTCGCTGGCCGGGCCTGCCTTCGCGCCTTCGAGTGACAAGCGGAATGCGCCACCCCAGTACCCGAGGACACTGGCCATAACAACGCACACCACGCTCGAAAACCGCTTTGTTTTCATCCGTTTGCAGCCGTTTCCTCGTGAAACCTTGTTCTTCCCCGGGCTTGCGCTCAGGGGCTGTCTGTTGTCGCTGCCGGGCAATTGCGCGTGGATTGGGCGTGGATTGCGCGCGGCTGATGGCTTAGGTTCCGAGCATCTCCGTAACAACAAGAGCAGTGATGTTTAGCGATATTTCGTTAGGGGCGCGCAAGATCTGCGCAGATTGTGCATCGAGTTGATGAACTTATCATCGCGGGGAGCAAGACAGATCACCCGCGTCCCTCGCGGGAAGCTCCAACCAACGCGCAACGGGATTCCATCGAGCGTGGTTGATGACGGCGGTTCACCGGGCCTACGCGGTGGAAGTCCAGCGCCCCAATGCCCCCAAATACGGCGAACTTTCAGTTCATCACAGAATGGCGCAGCCCAAAACGGCTACGGCAGCATGTTCCAAGTTAATTCGTCTCAACACGGAAAACGCAAGCTGTTCCGCCGATCTACAACCGAACAGAGGAATGGAATCTGCATTGCCTCAGCGAACGCCCGAGGCCTCTACTCCGCCAGCAGTTCCCGAAGATGACTCTTGAATTGCTCTTGCATGCCGGCATTCTGCCAGTTGAGCTCGCCGAGCCACCAATACCGCACGTAGCCCTGCTTGTCGATCAGGTACGTCGTCGGCCACATCGAGTTTCCCCAGCTCGACCAGTTTGCCTTATCGTTGTCAATCAGGATGGGATAGGCCAAGCCGTTTTGCTTGGCGTTCTCTCGCACCAGCGCAACGTCACGCTCGGTGGCCGTTTCGGGCGTGTGGATGCCGAGCACCACCAGCCCTTCGTCTTGCAGGTCGGCGTGCCAGTCCTTGTACCAAGGCTGATTGCGGCGGCAGTTGATGCATTGGAAAGCGAAAAAGTGCATCGCCACGACACGTCCCTGGAGTGCTTCAAACGTCAGCGATGGGCTGTTGAGCCACGGACCGCCAGCCAGCTCCGGCGCGCGAAACTTCACCTTGCCAAGTTTAGAGAGATCGACCGGGTTGCCGATTTGCAGCTGCCACTTTTGCTTCTGCCGCTGACTGAGCAGCCCGGCCAGATCGCTGCGCAGCTGCGAACGCAGTCGCTCGACGCCCGTGTTGAGCTGCTGAGCGTCCTCCCCTTCCTTGGCGCGCTTCTCGAACTCGCCATATTCTTTGCGAAACTTGTCGAGCACGCGCTGAATGTCCGCTTGCTGCGACTTGGTCAAACCCAGCGACGCGACCACTTGCGGCTGCAGAAACGCGTTGAAGCCGGCAAACTGGAGTTGAATCTGCTCGAGCCGGCGCATCTGCGTCTCGTTGAGCACCTTCGTCGCTGCCTCGCGCAGTCGCGCCGTCAATCCTTCCAGCCCGCGCAGCGCCTGTTCGCGAGTTCCCCCGCGCAGCGGCCAAAACTCCGCGTCCAGTTGATACGACGCCTGCAACAGACGATCGCGTTGCTCAGCGCTCAGCTGCAGCTCATCGTGGATGGCGGGATCACGCGCCAACAAGAAAAACGGCTGGGGAAAATCCGCGGGATTCATCTGGCCCGTCGTGTTGGATTGGCCCCACGTGACGGCGGGAGACGCGAAGAGAACCCAACCAAAGATTGCCAAGCCACTGGACAAACAGAACCGCATCGGGCACCTCGTAGATTGTGTCGCGCACGGCAGCCTCGGCCCCTCCCAGAGAGATTGCGCCGCCGTGGAAACCCATGATATTGTGCCTTGCCCGAAACTGCACACTATCACAGATTCCCGGGTTCAGCCAGAAGTGTGGCGAGCCAGGCTGCCAGCCTGTCGTGGTGCAGGCTGCCAGCCTGCAACCTGCGTTCAAGACCACAACATTCACAGGTTGGCAGCCTGTGCCACGGGCGCGCGAAATTGTCGTGGTGCAGGCTGCCAGCCTGCAATCTGCGTTCAAGACCACAACATTCACAGGCTGGCAGCCTGTGCTACGGGCGCGAAATTGTCGTGGTGCAGGCTGCC
>JAGQPF010000209.1 GCA_020426845.1 Planctomycetales bacterium | reverse complement strand
GCCTCCTGGACCGGCGGCAGCATGGCGCCGGCCGAATTGCCCGCCCTGCCGCCCGACCCCTCCCTGCCGGGACACATGGCCACGGCTGCATTGGCGACTGCCGCCGGTTTGCGCGAGGACATGATGGGCGCGATTGATGAATTCCTCGATCTTGCACCGCCCATCGCTTGCGGCGAAGTGCCCTGGGAGCCGGCAGCGGAATCCGACAGCGAGGGCTGATGGCGTGGGGCTTTCCACGCACTTTCCGAGACCATGAAAACGCATGAATAGCTACGACGAGCTGCCATACGATAGCCATCCGTATGACCGGACGCACCCCGATCACTTGGCGGCCGTCGGCACATTGTTCGGCATGACGCCGCCCGATGCCGCCCGCTGTCGCGTGCTTGAGCTCGGCTGCGCCTCCGGGGGAAATTTGATTCCCCAGGCCGTGGCGGCGCCCGAGTCCCGATTCGTCGGCATCGATCTTTCGCAACGGCAGCTCGAGTCGGGGTGGGAGCTGATTCGTCAGCTCGAACTGGACAACATCGAGCTGCGGCACCAGAACATTTTGGAGTTTCCGGAGGACGATGGGCCGTTCGACTACATCATCTGTCACGGCGTCTACTCGTGGGTCCCGCCCGAGGTGCAGCAGCGGATCCTGGAGATCTGCGCGCGGCAGCTGACGGAGAACGGCTTGGCCTATATCAGCTACAACACCAACCCCGGCTGGTTCTTGCGGGGGATGGTGCGGCAGATGATGTGCTATCACGCTCGCCAGTTCGACAGCCCGCAAAAGAAGGTCGAGCAGGCTCGCGCGCTGCTGGATTTTTTGATCGGCGCGGGGCCTGCCGGCGACCCAACCTATCACTCGTTGCTGACTCGCGAGCTGGAGATCGTCCGCAACCGCGCCGACTCGTACCTGTACCATGAGCACCTTGAAGAGGAGAACTCGCCCGTCTTCTTTCACGAGTTTGTCGAGCGATCTCAGCAAGCGGGGCTGAAGTATGTCGGCGAGACGCAGCTCAGCGAGATGGTGCCCGGCAACTTTTCGAAACAGGCCGAGGAGACACTCAAGGAGCTCGGCGTCGGGTTGGTGCAGGCCGAGCAGTACTTGGACTTCCTCCGCAATCGGACCTTTCGCCGCTCACTGCTCTGTCGCGAGAGTGTCGCGTTGGACCGCAACCTGCATTTCGGCAAATTGCAAGGGCTGCATGTCGGCAGCAACCTTCGTCCCCAAGGGCCGATCGGTGACATCGGCCATCACGGCGACGAGCAATTCTCGTCTCCGGACGGGCGGCAGGTTAGGGTGGGCCACTCGCTGGTGAAGGCAGCGCTGGTGGAGCTCAGTGAGCGCTGGCCCGGCACGGTATGCTATGACGAGCTCGCGTCACTGGCCGATGTGCGTCGTGCGGGTGGTCCCGTCATGCGCAGTGCCGCCGGGCTGGAGCAGGAGCGTCAAGAGCTCGGCAGCACGATCATCGAGCTCTATGCCAACGACCTGGTGGAGCTGCGCAGTCAGCCTCCTCGATACCAGACCGAGCTCTCCAGCCATCCCTTTGCCAGCCCGCTGGCCCGGATTCAGATTGCCGCTGGCTCGGACGCGCTGGTGACCAATCTCCGGCACCAGATGCTCCAGCTCTCCGAGTCCCAGTCTCAATTGATCCGGTTGCTGGACGGGACTCACGACCGCCGCGCCCTGCTGCTCGCCTTTCGAGAACTGCTGGCCAGCGGCACTCTGGTCGTCGACAACGGCGGGAAGACGGTCGACGGGATCGAGGACGAACTGCTTGAGCAGTTGATCGAGCACGATCTCAGCCTGCTGAGCGAAAAGGCGCTGTTGCTGCGGTGACGCTCGACGGCGGTTGCGCCTGCGCTGTCTCGCGACACATCGAGCCGCCCCCCGCATCGGAATATCCCTGCCACGGGGCATAACCCGCAAGCTTTCTGGGAATTCAGCACCTCCCGTGTGCATTGCCGCGGCCCGCTGCGAAGCGATGGCCGATGTATCCGAGGGGGAGGATCTCGCCGATTTGAGAAACCCTGCGCAGCAATCTTCCCGCTACACTTAAGGTTGATCTCGGTTTGTGACCCCTTGGCCTCAGCGAGGCCCACTTTGCAGTGCCCAGCTATGTCGGATGCACCTAAAAAACTCCTGGTCGTTGAGGGCAACGGGTCGTTGGCCCAAATGATTCAGTCGGGGCTCACGGCAGCCGGTTTCGAAGTCTCGACGGTCGAAAATGGCCGTGACGCCTGGGATGAGATCGACAAGGGGTATGACGCCCTGATCACCGACTACACGATGAGCAATTCCGTGGGCACACGCGTGTGTGATGGGCTTCGTCAGCACCGCCGCCACAAGGACATGCCGATGGTGGTGCTGTGCGGCGAACGCGGGGTGGATTTGCAGAATCTGGCGAAGGACCTCGACCTGATGGCGGTCTTCAAGAAGCCGCTGAGCGTGTCGGAATTGGTCCGCGCCGTGGATGACTTCTTTCATGGCGGCGCGGCGGCGGCACCCGAGCCAGCCGAAGCCCCCCCCGCGGCGGAGCCGTCCGCGGCTGTGGCCGAGGAAGCTCCTCCTGCGGCGATTGAGCCAGCGCCGGAGCCACCTGCGGCCACAGATCCGGGCGAGCCGGGCTGATTTCCGCTCACGCGATCCCGCGACGGAGCGACGTACGGGCCTCGGATTTGTCTGTCGACACTGTCGCCGTAAATCGCTAGCTTAATGCGCACGATGAACTGCGCACGATGCGCGTCCTGGGCGAAGCGTGGTCCTCGCTTCCTTGACTGCGAGCTCGCCCGAGAGGCCGTGGAAAACACTGCGAGCGCTCTTCGACGCGTGTTAATGACGCAATCGTGGCGCGTTGGTGGCGCGGTGGCTGAATGAATAAGCTTCCCTGAAAGGATTCCCGGGATCGATGAAGAACCTACCCGTTCATTGGTACGAAGGGCTGTTTCTTCGCCCACAACACCTTCAGGCGTCGGAACGCTCCTGGTCCGAGCATCTGCAGACCTCCCATCAGTGGGACACGCCCTATCACTACGGACTGATGACCCTGGAGTTCAGTCCCGAGGCGTTGGCGAACCACCAGTTCCAACTCCACCGACTGCAAGCCCGCATGCGCGACGGGACGTTGGTGAATCTCCAAGTGGGCCAGGAGCCGGACCGCTTGGACTTGGAGCAGGCGATTGCCGAGGCGCGACTGCCAAGCGTCGAAATGAACGAGGCGTTTGAAGAGACATCCGTGTTGCGGGTTTATCTCGGCATCCCCAAGTTGACCATGGGCCGCGCCAATGTCAGCGAGTCGGCTGCCGAGCCGACGCGGTTCGTGGAGACATCGCTCTCGGTGCAGGACGAAAGCCAGGGCGGCAACGATCAGCTCGTGGAGTTTCGCGCGTTGAACGTCCGGCTGTTGCTCTCCACACAGGACCTGACGGGCTACGAGCTGTTGCCGATCGCGCAGATCAAGCGCGCCAGCGATGGCGAGGCGAAGCCGCAGCTCGACACCACCTACATTCCTCCTCTGCTCTCGATCGGTTCTTGGCCGGGCCTCGGGCGGGACATTGTGCGGGCGACGTACGATGTCATCGGGCAGAAGATTCAGGTGATGAGCCAGCAGCTGATGAACCGTGGCATCGGACTGGACAGCCAGGACCCCGGCGACCTCGAGCGGATCCTGATGCTGAGCCAGCTCAATACGGCCTTTAGCACGCTGTCGGTGCTGGCGTTCGCGCAGGGCATCCACCCGCTGACGGCCTACACCGAAATGTGTCGTGTGCTCGGCCAGCTGTCGATCTTCGGTCCCGATCGTCGCCCGCCCGATATTCCCGCCTACAACCACGAGGACCTGCACAGCATTTTTTCGCTGCTCCGCGAGCGGATCGAGCAGCGGATCAACTCGGTGCGCGACTACTCGTACCAGCAACGCTACTTCGTGGGAGTCGGCTTGGGCATGCAAATCTCGCTCGAGCCGCGTTGGTTCAATTCGGATTTCGAATGGTACATCGGCGTGCACAAAGGCGAGCTGACAACCAAGGAGTGCCTGGACTTGCTCTCTCCCGGCAATCTCGACTGGAAGCTGGGCAGCAGCCGGCAGGTTGAAATCTTGTTCCGGCATCGCGCCGAGGGCATTCACTTGCGGCCTCTCGATCGCAACGTTCGAGCTCTGCCTTCGCGTTCCGAGTGGGTCTACTTCGAGGTCTCCAAGCAGGACTCGCCCGCGTGGCGGGACGTGCAGGAGACTCAGACATTGGCGATGCGGCTGCAGGACAGCTTGATCGTCAATCGAGACCGGCTGCAAGGAGAGCGCCGGTTGGTTGTGTCGTCTCGCGGCAACAACGTCGCGTTGGAGTTCGCCCTGTTCGCGGTGCCGGCGGAGCTATGACGCCCAAACTCGCACAATCCGTTGACCCCATCTTTCTCCACGTGCTCGACCTGCTCGATCGGATCGGAGACGGACAGGAGCCGAACGCCTCCGAGGAGCAGATTCGCATTATTGCGCTGCTCGATCAGGCGGAGGCGATGATGGGCAAGAGCCAGCAATGGGAGCTGGCGAAATATGCGCTGGTGTCGTGGACCGACGAGATGTTGGTTGACGCCGAATGGCAAGGCCGCGATTGGTGGAGCAACAACGTGCTCGAGGTCGAGCTGTTCAAAACGCGGCTCTGCAACGAGCGTTTTTACGTCAAGGCCCAAGAGGCGTCGCATCTGGAGGGCCGCGATGCGCTGGAGGTGTTTTACGTCTGTGCTGTGCTTGGGTTTCGCGGACTGTACCGCGATGCGAATCTGGCAGCGATGTTCACCGAAGCCCACGGGCTTCCGGCGGATCTGCAGACTTGGGCCAAACAGATTTCGATGTCGATCCGGCTCGGGCAGGGACGGCCCGCGCTGGCTCGATCAGGACTGGAGATGCACGGTGCGCCGCCGCTGTTCACGCGCGAGCGCGTCGTCTGGCCTTGGGTGGCGGCCGTCTCGCTGGCGGCAATCAACGCGCTGCTCTTTTGGTTTTGATCGCGCCGACCTTCCCTTGAAATCGCCACTTACTCATCAGCCAGGATTGCCACGATGAGCATGGATGTGACCACACAGGCCGCCTCGCAAGTGCCGCCGCCGAGTCCCGAGGGGATCTGGTCGAAGCTCAAGGAGGCCGTCGCCTGGTTGGCGACGAGCCCGCGGCGGATGTCGACTCCGGCGAAGGCGGCGTGGGTGTTGTTCTTCGTGCTGCTGCTCTTGGTGGTGGTCGCCTGGACGCTGTTCTGGATGGACAAGAACAACGGGCCCTGGCGGCATCTGATCTCGACGCAATGGGTTGCAGGCGTGGCCGTGCTCGCCGTGGCGATCCCGTATGTCGCCTACCGCGGCCTTCGGTTGTGGCTCGAGGGCGACGCGTCGCCGTTCCCCGAGATCGATTACGCCTGGCAGGCCGGCGTGGACGCGCTGCGCGAGAACGGCATCGAGCTGGGCGCGACGCCGATCTACTTGCTGCTGGGGTCGTCGGGCACCGAGCAGGAGGCGGCCTTGGTGAGCGCCTCGGGACGCGGGTTTCGTGTGGCGGGCGTGCCTGAAGGCCCTGCCCCGTTGCACTGGTACGCCAACCCGGACGCGATCTATTTGTTTGCGACGGAGGCGAGTTGGATCAGCGCACTCGCGGCATTGAAGGAGCGGCGGGCAACGCCGACTCGGCCTGGCGCTCATCTGCCCGAGCTCTACCAAGCGTATGTGGCCTCAAGCTCCGACGCGCCGTTGGTGGCGGCCGATGAGTCGTTGGAGGAGGAGTCTGTCGCTGCTTCGGCCGAGCCGGACTCGCCACGCGGCACGATTATGCTCGATCAGTTTATGGCCAAAGAGGCTGCCAAGTCGGGCGGCCGTGCTTCGGCTGCGCTGCGCGCCGCGGAGGCCGAGTCGACGCAGACGCAATCCCAAACGCGGCTCACGATGGCTGGCGAATTTACGGTTCCCGTAGGCGATCAAGGGCCTGCCGTGATCTCCCCGCAAGAAGCCGGTCAGCGTTCGCAACAGTTGGAGTATCTGTGCCAACTGCTGATTCACGCGCGTGAGCCGGTCTGTCCGATCAACGGACTCGTGACACTGCTGCCGTTCGCGCTGGTCAAAGGTCCGCCCACGGAGATTGAGCAGCTGCAGTCCGCCGTCCGCTCCGATGTGAGTGTCGCCCAGAAAATCCTTGGCTTGCGCTGCCCCGTCACCTGCCTTGTGGCTGGATTGGAGATGGAACGAGGATTTCGCGAGCTCGTGCGGCGAGTGGGCCGAGAAATGGCGAGCGCACAGCGTTTCGGACAGAAATTCGACGTCTGTCAGTCAGCCACCTCGGACCAAATGTCAGCGCTCAGCGCGCATGTCTGCGGCGCCTTCGAGGACTGGGTCTATACGCTCTTCCGCGAGGAGGATGCGCTGACTCGCGCCGGCAACACTCGGCTCTATGGGCTGCTGTGCAAGGTTCGCTGCATGCTCAAGACGCGGCTGACGCAGATCTTGATCGGCGGCTTCGGCCACGATCCCGAGCGTCATCGAACCTCGATCGCCTTCAGCGGCTGCTATTTTGCCGCCACGGGCGCCACGCCGGATCGCCAAGCGTTTGTCCGGGGAATCTTCGACAAACTGCATGAAGAGCAGGAAATGATCGAGTGGTCTCGGGACACACTGGTCGGCTCCGAACGCTTTCGCCGCGCATCGCGGCTGGGCGTTGCGTTGAGCGTCGCTCTGGCGCTGTCGGCCGCCGTGATGATCTATTTTCGCGTCGCGGGATAACATCCCGGCGAATCACGAGCTGGGCCAGCGCCGCGACTCGCCCAGCCGAGGCGTCGCTTGAGGTAGGATATTACAACGCATTTCAAAAACTTCCCGATCGGCAATCGGGTTGATAAGACCAGCAGAAAAACTGCCTTCGATTGCGCCAGGGAAGATTTTTGAAATGCCCTCTACCAAGACGGGACACGCCGGGTTGTTGCAATGAACTGCATGTCTGGCGCCGAATGTGATCGACCTCGGTGAGCGTTGACGACGAGCGCCACGATGAAGCAGAGGGGGAACGTGATGCATTGCGCAAGAAGTAGGCTCCGCCAGTCGCTCTGGCCCTTGGTGCTGCTGGCTTTGGTTACCGGAGTGTCGTCCGCTCAGGAACCGGACGCAAAGCCGAAGCGTCCGAACGTGGTGTTCATTCTCACGGATAACCACGGCGCCTGGACGCTCGGTTGCTACGGCAATCCCGACATTCGCACCCCCAATCTCGACCGCATGGCGGCCGAGGGCATGCGTTTTTCACGAGCGATGAGCAGCAACCCGGTCTGCTCCCCGACTCGTGCAACCTATTTGACCGGCCTGTTGCCATCCCAACATGGCGTCCACTCGTTTCTCGATAACAAGTACATGATCGGACCCGAGGCCCGTTATGTGCTGCGGGAGTTCGAGACGCTGCCGGAGATTCTGCATTCGGAAGGATACACGTGCGGGCTCAGCGGCAAATGGCACCTGGGCGCGAATCTGACGCCGCAGGACGGCTTCAGTTACTGGGTCACGATGCCGCGCGGCTCAACCTCCAACATGTACACCGACGAGATCATTGAAGACGGGCAGATCAAGCCGACTCCCAAGTACATGACCGATCTCTGGACAGACCATGCGGTCAAGTTCATCGAGCAGAGCAAGGACAGTGAGCGGCCGTTCTTTCTGTACCTGGCCTACAATGGCCCTTACTGCTTGGGGCCGTTGCTGCTGAGGCCCGCGCAGAATCGTCATGCGGAATACTATGCCGACAAGCCGTTGCTGTCTTTTCCTCGCGACTCGATGCACCCTTGGCAATACAACAACAAGGCTTATCACAACAACCCCGTTAGCATTCGCCGCGTGGCTGCCGAAGTCAGCGCCGTGGATGACGGAGTCGGTGTCGTGCTCGACACGCTGAGAAGGCATGGCTTGGAGCGTGACACGATCGTGGTGTTCGCCGGCGACCAAGGCTGGATGGGAGGCCAGAACGGCTTGTTCGGCATGGGCGATCACACGCGACCGCTGGGAGCTCACGACTTGATGATGCACGTTCCGTTCATCTTTTGGCAGCCCGGCGCCGTCGCTCAAGGCGTCTCGGATTTGATGGTTGCCAACTACGACTTCCTGCCAACGTTGCTCGAGCACTTGGGGCTGCGAAACCGGATCCCTCAATGGCCGCAAGACAGCGAAGCCGGCGGACCCAAGCGTCCGCTGCCGGGACGAAGCTTCGCCAAAGCGCTGGTCGGCGAGTCGATTCCGTGGGAGACGGAAGTGCTGTATGAGATGGAGGGCTGTCGCGCGCTGCGGACCGAGCAGTGGAAGTATGTGGAGCGACGCTCGCCCGCTGGTCCAACCGAGTTGTACGATATGCAACACGACCCCCATGAGCGATTCAATCTGGCCGGGCAGCCCGAGCACCAGCGGACGCTGCGCGAGTTGCGCGAGCGACTGTCGACATCATTCGCGAAGCACGCCGATCCGCAGTACGACATTTGGAACGGAGGTCGCTCCAAGGCGCGGAGGCTCTATGCCCCCGAGGGCCATCCGGACTATCGGCCACTGACAGAGTAGCGGAAAAGTAGTGCAGGCTGTCAGCCTGCACCAGGATTCAATCACAGGCTGGCAGCCTGTGCCACGTCCCAGCCTGTGCCACAGCCCTGCTACTGGCCGCTTCGCTCCGGCGCGAGCAATGAGATCAATCGTTGCTCCGGCACTTGATTGCCGATCGAGGCGCCGTCCTCACTCAGCAGTTCAAACAGCACTGTCCGAGTGTCGTCGCTTTCCAGTTGCGTTCGGCACTCGTAGGTCACGCTGCGGAGCACCGCTTCTACGGCGTCATGCGTTGCGGCAGCCTGAAACCGCACTTCGAGCCGGTCCGATGCCCCGTCGATGATCTCGCCAACTGCTTGAAATTGCCCGTCTGCCTTGAGGTAGTTGATGACGTGGTCGTCAATGCGCAGGTGTCCGCCGGCTCCGCCCATGGCCAACCTCTCCTGCCACTTCTCGTCGGGATCCTTCATGCGGACCACTAACCTCATCGCGTCGGGCCGAAACAGCGTCGGTGCGCTGACGACGGCGCGAGAGGCGACCGGCAACTGGGGGTGGTTGACGATTTCGTAAGTGAGAAAGCTGCCAGGCACCAGCAGTGCCGGAGGGAGGTCGACGCTGTCCCAGACCAATACCGCCCCGTTGCCGTGAGCGGTCGTCACAAAACGGCCGTCCAAACTCGGGGTCACGTGGTTAACCGCGCCTTGTTGTGCGGACAACGACAGCAACACCTGGACAGCGCCCGCTGCGTCGGCATCGGTGGCGCCGTCGGCATCGGTGGCGAGCGCGTCGAGGTCCCAGATTTGCACGAGACCATCGGCCGCCGACGAGAACAGGCGGCGACGATCGCGTGAAAAGGCTAGTCCGAGCACTGATTGCGAGTGGCCTACGAGCTTTGCCACATGCCGCACCGCCGGACTTGGCCGGGAGGGATCGGTGTCAGGCATCGCGTCCCAGAGGTGAATGGCGTGGTCCTCGCCTCCCGTGGCGATCCACCGGCCGTCTGCGGAGGCAGCGGCGGAGAGGATGGCGCCCTCATGTCCTGCTCCTTCGCCGCCAGTCTGAGCTAGCTCGAGCGGCGGAAGGTTCGGATCGTTCAAGCTCCAGATGAGGCCGCGACGATCATCCCCGGCAGTCAACGCATGTTGCGAACCGGGCAGAAAGAACGCCTGACGGACTGGACCGCCATGGGCCGCCAAAGTGCGCACGACTTGCCACTGTCCGTTGGGCGCCTGTTGCCACAACTTGGCCGTGCTGTCGGTGCTACCGGTCAACAGGGTTGGCTGGCCGCCGAGAGTTGCTGCCGAGACGCATGTGATGCCGCCGAGGTGTCCGCGTTTGCCCTGGTCGTCGGCTTGGCCGCCTTCCAATCGCCAGACCGCCCGGCCACGACTGTCGGCCGTCGCTTCGTCGGTGCGCCAGATCTTGATGGAGCCATCAACACTGGCAGTGTAAACCAGTGGACTCGCGTTCGCCTCGGCCACGTTTCTGAGGGCGAGTCGAGGGGTATCACCCGCTTGCTCAATCCCCCATGTCGGCGGCAGGAAACCGATGTCCGTCAGCCGTCCGTGAGGCCGGAAGCTGAGCATTCGCTGCCCGAGCACGCGAGACCAACGACGGGCGCCGCTGCCGCCGACGGTTAACACACCGGGGTCCGGACGGCTAAACAACCCGGTCGCAATCAGGCCTCGGCGCCGATTGTCGCTCCATAGCAGCGGCGCCTCGTTGGACTCGCCATCCCACTCTCTCAGCTCGGTCTCTCCCGACCGCACGCAAGACAGCAACATCCGCAGCTCGCCGCCGCTCTGATCGAGATCAATCGAGTTCACTCGATCGGCGGTCACTGCGAGCGTCCGTTCCGGCTGACCGAGGTCGTCCCAACGCCAGCGCCGAACTTCCATCTTGCTGGGGGCCAGCTTGGGTTCCGGACTTGCCGTGGTCGCGACCGTTTGGGGCTGCGCGCAGACCGTGAAGATCGCGAGGCCGCCGGCGGGCTGGCTTGCCGCCTTCAGCAGGATCACGCCGCGTGGATGGGGCAGACGGGACCGAGGAATCTCCACGGCCTTCACGGTCTTCACGGTCTGCGCGCCGGCGTCGCCCGGGCTTCCCTCAGAGCCGGGCTCAAGGCGCCAACCTGCCACCGTGCGATCGTCGCTGGCGGTAAGCAGAACGGGTAGCGGTTGATCCGGCAGGAAGACAATGGCGTTGACCGTCTGCTGATGTGCGCGGAATTGGTCGAGCACTGCGCCGCTGTTGGGGTCGCAGATCCAGCAATCGCCGGTGGTGTCGCCCACGACCAGGTATCGACCGTCGGGAGAAAAGGCAATTGCGGAAACATCGGGGGTGCGTTGCAACACGCGCGCGTCGTAGGCCGACTCAGACTCCTTGTCGCCGCGCGGCATCACTTGGCGCAATCGCTGTTGCCGCTCCGCCACCTCTTGCTTCAATGCCTCTGCCCGGAGTGTTCCGGTGGGCAAGTCCCAGAGCTGCACGGTGTTGCCCACGCTGCCGGTCGCCAACAGGCGTTCATCGTCAGCCAGCGCCGCGACCCCTCGAAAGCCCGTGCGATCCAGTCGTTGCAGTTCGACTCCGCGAGAAGTGTCCCAAACGACGGTGCGACCATCGCCGCCCACCGTCAGCACTTTGCGGCCGCCATCGAAGTAGATCGCCTTGAACGTCAAGTACTCATGGCCCTCATCCAGCGTGGCGAGCAGCCGATCGTTGCTCACATCAAACAGCTTGGCGACACCGTCCGCATACGCCGCGGCCAGCCAGCGCGAGTCGTCGGTTAGCGCCGACGCGGTCACCTCTGTCGAGTTTTCCGTGTCCAGGTTCCTGACGCGTTGGTACTTGGACACTTCCCAGCGGCGAACGGTGCGGTCGTAGGAGCTTGAAATGATCTCGTCGGGCAGCTCGCGCGGAAAGCACATCGAAGTGACGGTGCTGCCGTGTCCTGCCAGGGTCTTGATAAGCCGGGATGAGGCCGCGGCGTTGCGCGTCGATTCGGTGCTGACCGCGCCGGCGCCGGGTCCGTCTTCGAGACGCGCGTCCCAGACGCGAATCGTATTGTCCTGTCCGGCGCTGACGAGCTGCCCGCCTACAAAACCGATGTCGAGTATGGCGGAGCTGTGGCCGACAAAATCCAGCCGCTGCCAATCCCAGTGGAGCAACCCGTCCAGTCCAGCCTTCAACGCTTCCTTGTTATCCGTGGCCACGAGCTGGCTCGCGGGGTCGCCCGCTCGCTGCGACTTGATCGAATTAACCAGCACGTTGAGAAACACTTCGCGGGGCGTGTCGTTGTTCCTGCGGGCGATCGCCATGATTTCCTTGGCGCGGCTGGACCAAGCCATGAGCTGCTCTCCGCCGGAGACGACGCGCAGTGAGTTCGACGTTTCGGCGGCGCGGTCAAAAGCCACGCAGTAGACTGGCCCCGCGTGCCCCTCAAACCGCTCGAGCTCCATGGTGGGCTCGCCTGGCTGAGAGCTCCAGACGCGGGCGGTGCCATCGTCGCTGGCGGTGGCGATCCATTGGCCGTCTGTCGAGAAGCAGGTGTCGTTCACGGGCCCCAAATGTCCGCGTAGGGTCCGCGCCACCTGTCCTGACTCGATGTCCCAAACCAACGCCGTGCCATCGTTCGAGCAGCTCAACACGGAGCGACCGTCCGGAGCGAACTCGAGGTGATTCACGCGTTTCTCGTGCGGCTGAAATCGGCGGAGGACGGTGGGCTCCCCTTCGTTGGGCAGGGCCCAGCAATCCACGGCGCCCGCGTCGCCGTGCGCCACGGCCACAAACGTGCCGTCGGGCGAAAGTGCGATCGCCTGCGCCGGCTCACCTAGCTCGACGACGCGCCTCCGCAATTGAGGCTGCATGCGCCAAACATAGAGCTGGCCACTGCGTGACCCGGCGACAATCAGGTCTCCCGTTCGGTCGCAGTCGACAGAAGTGAGCTGCGCGTCGCTGCCGTTTCCGAGCTCCGCGGAATAGGCGATGTCCAGTCGCGTCGCCAGGTGCTGCAGCCGGCCCCATTCGAAGTGGCGAAGTTTGCGGCGCACCGAGTTTTGCTCGGCTTCGAGAATGGCGCGGGCTTTGCCGAAGTTGTCTTGTTCGAGATGCCGCGGCGCGAGTCCCATGGCGAGCCGATAGGCGCTGACATGCGCCACGGCCTCCTGCAATCGCGCATTGTCGGCCTCCATGTTGGCGCGAGCTTGCGCGGAAAGCGCCTCGAGCCGCGCTGATTCGGCACGCTCCGCAGAGGACACCGCCTGCGCCTTGGCCGCATCCGCCGCCGCCTTCTCGCTTCTCGCCTTCGTGGCGTTTTTGTCCGCCTCTCCCTTCTGAAAGACCGCCTTTGCCTGTGACACGCGCAGGTCAGCCGCCTGCTTGGAGAACACGTAGATGGCGATGGAGGCGCCGCCGAGCAGCGTCACCATCAGCATGACGACAAAGCTGCGGAGGGCCCGGAGACGGCGTTGCCGCCCGACGCGCTCTCGGCGGCCGGCCTCCATTTTCTTGAGCAAGCCGACGTGCGCGTCGTTGTGCTCGTCCAACAAAGAGATGCCGAGATCGTAATCCTCGTTTCTCAGCGCCTGCTCGGCATAAGAGACCCGCGCCTCGGCGACGCCGTCGATCGCTGGCTGATTGCGATGCCAAAGCTCCAACGCCTGATTGAATCCGAAGATCGCCTGCGCATAGTCGTCATAACTGCCGCGCTCTCGCGCCTGGTCCAGCTGCGTTCGAGCTCGCTCGGAGAGAAAGATGCTCTCTGAATGGGACTGGTAGGTGCGAATGGCCTCCTTGAGCTCAAGCACGTCCCCGAATCGCTCGTTGGGCCGCGCTCGCATCGCCTTGAGGGCGATGTCCATCAACTCGCCGGTGACGTTCGTGGGTTGAATTTCGTTGGCGGCGACGGCCTTCAAGCACTCGCGGATCCCCCGCCCAGTATGCGGCGGCTTATTGGTCAGGATCTCAAACAGCACGGCGCCGAGCAGGTAGACGTCGCTGCGGACGCCGATCTTGTAGGCTGGACCGGTCGCCATCTCCGGAGCCATGTACGCGGGCGTTCCGCCCAAGCCGGTTTCGCCAAGCAGCCCCGACTTGAAGTCCGGCGAAGTGGAGACGGCGATTCCCCAGTCGAGCACCAGAACCTCGCCGAAGTCGCCGATCATCACGTTCTCGGGCTTGATGTCCCGGTGGATCACACTGCGGGAATGCGCAAAGGCGATCGCGTCGGCGACCTTGAACAGGACCTCCAGGTTCTCCGCCAGTGTGAGCCGCGGCATCACATCCGACCAGGGAGTGCCGCGGACATACTTCATCGAATAGAACAGGTCGCCGCTCTGGTTGCGCCCCAGATCGTAGATCGGCACGATGTTCGGGTGTTCGAGCTCGCCGGTGACCACCGCCTCCGATAAGAACTTCTCGCGCTGCTGGCGGTCCTCGTTTTGCTCGGGCTGCAGCATTTTGACCGCGACGTTGCGATCGAGCGACGCTTGCCGGGCGTTGAAAACAATGCCCACGCCGCCCTGGCCGATCACGTTCTCCAGTTGATAGTCGGCTTGGCCGTCGCCGGAGAATCTCGCATCTTCGATGCCATGCACATGGCGCCGCTGGACCACGATGTGTGTGTCGGCCTTGGCCGCCGCGCTTTGCTGCAGCGTCGCGCCATTGCGTGTCTCGGGCGTGTACGTGTGGCGCCACATCTTGTCGAGATGTGCCGAGTCCGCGTCGTTCAGCGTCGCTTTGCGCTGCGACGTCTTGCTCTTGCCGCCTTGCTTGCCAGCAGGCCCTCGGGGACCCAGCGGCGGAACTTGGCCCGTTTGGATCGTGCCGCGGTACTCGGGATCGTCCAGGGAATCGGGCACCTGGCCCGTGCGAATGGTGCCGCGGAACTCCGCGTCGTCCTTCATGTCGGGCACTTGCCCGGTGCGAATCGTGCCGCGGTACTCGGGATCGTCTCCACTCAACTCGGCGTCGGGAGGAACCCAGCCGGTTTGCACGGTTCCACGGTGCTCGAGCGAATGATCCGTATCGGAGGCCGAGGCTGCGGAGGCCGCGGTCATGTCGCGGTCCGGGCCGGGACCAGCCGCCGCGTCTGTGGCCTGGTCCGTTGCTTCGTCCGGGGACGGCGCATGGTCAAACGCGTCGTCTTGCCAAGCGACAACACCTCCGCACAAGCGGCAGCGTCCTTGGTCCAAGCCGAGTTCGGTGTAGTCACCGCCGCAAAACGGGCACGCAAGCATCCGTTCAATCCCCGCCTTTCGATCCAGCCGCTCGTTGCAGCGAGTCAGCGCGGCGGAGCAGCCTCGCCAAGAGGCCCAGCCGTCGCTCGTCCCTTCCTAACGCCTCCTCAATTGCCATGCCAACGCCGGCCAAGGCCGCTCCGGCCGCCGGGTCCAGCTGCATCAGTTCGTCAGCGACTTCGCTGGTTGCCGAGGCATTCACGTCGCCGTTGGATCTGCCGCGCTCCACGGCGGGCAGACTCTGGTCGGCGCCCTCGGGGACTTGGGTCACAACGTCCTCGGTTTCCCCGGCCACATCCTGATCACGTTCTTTGCCGTTCTCCAAGATGAAGTCCTTAATCAGCAGCTCGACATCGCCTTCGATCAGGTATAGCCGGTAATGGTTGTTGGGGAGATCGGCAAATAGCTCCTTGAGCGGCACTTGCGAGCGGAACTCGAGGAGATCCAGCTCGCGACTGGAGTCCTCTTCGCTGACGACAATCCGCAACACAAACTTCCGGACGACTTCGAGGGATTGATTGTTGATCGCCGACATGAACGCCAGCGGCGGCGTCGGCGCGGATAGCTGAGGCGGAGTCACCGGCAGCGGGTCCGGCAGGGGCGTCGCCACTTCCTGTTCGGTGACGACGATGGCTCCGGTTGTGCGCTGAGCCGGCACGCCAAAGCTAAGAATTTGAAAGACTAACTTCCCCGACAGATTGCTTAGCAGCACCTGGTTGTTGGGATCCGTGGCGTCCAGCAGTTCGATGCCTGCCGGCGAACGAACTTCGAACGGAACCAGCACGGGGGCCAGTGGGTCGTTGGGATCCGGGTTGTTCACGAAGGTCGCCGGGAATCGCACAGCGGCGCTATTCGCTCGCAAGGTGCCTGTCGGTGTCGTCGTCGGCAGTCCCGTATACACTTCGGCGACGGGCCGCCCGTTCGTGGGCCAAAACACGCCCACGAAATGACCTGTGGCCCGAGGATCCGCCAATGCAATGGTGATCAACGCCTCACCGCCCGTGACTGGCATTGCCACACCCGACGGTGGCGAGGTCGTGACTTGCGGCGTGACGGTGATCAGCTGCGTGGTGCCAAGATTGGCCGAAATGCCCGTCACCGTGAGGAAGGTTCCGGCGTTGTCCACCAGCACGTCCATTGATCCGAGTTCAAAGACGCCTTGATTGGCGACGCGGACCACGGGGCTACGGGTCAGAGCGGCGAATTCATTGATCGCGGTCGGCAAGGGATTCACGCCGCCAATCGATCCGAGAGAGACCACGGCCAACTCATCCGCCTGCAGCGCAGTGGGGCTGGCACTCGAGACGGTAATCTCGCCGGCGAGCGACAGGTCGCCCAACGTCGACACGGAGCCGGCGATATCCAACGCGACGCCTACGAGAGCGATATAGTTGTCACCCGCGGTTGAAATCGTTCCGGCCGTCCAGTCGCCTCCGCTGACCACATGGATGTCGCTGTTAATCGTGCTGCCGTTAAAGACCGGCGTTATTGCCCCGCCATTGGTGTGCAGCTGGAGATAGATGCCCGCGCCGTTTGGATCGAGCCCCGTTGTGACGGCCTGGACGGCGGGCGACAACACATCGAGCAGGTTGGTCGCCTCGCCAATGTTCTCCGTTGCGGCAAGCCGAATCGTGGGACTCGTCAAAAGCCCCGGGCCGCCTGTTTGATCGACGATCGTTCCGGCCTTGACGTCGATGAGGCCTGCCGTGACCGACGAAAGGAACTGCACGTCATCGGCGACCAGCTGGAGGTCGCCCGTAATGGCGAAATTGCCGGGACCCTGGAAGGTGACATCCAAGCCATCCACGCCCAGAGTGTCCTCAATCCGAACATTCGAATTCAACACCATCATGCCCGGACTCGTCAGAGCAATGGCATCGTCGCCATTGCCGCCGCGGACGATCAGGGACACGACTGGCTCGGCGAACGTCAACTGAGCGGACGTCCCGTTCAAGCTCGTCAGCGTGGTCGGTGTCAGCTGGACTTGATCGTTGCCGGCGGATAGATCGAGCACCAGATGCTGCACGGATGCGGGCTGGAGCGTTACATCGCTCATGCCCTTATAAGTGAGGTCAACCACGCCGACGTTGTTGACGTGGTCGAAATCGAAATCGAAGTTGCCGCTGTCGCCGGACACTGCCCCGTGCCGGATGGTGTTCAACGGGCCAACTTGCACGGTCAATTGGTCCGCGCCGGACCCTTGCAGGCGTTCGATGCCCGTAAAGCGAATGTTGCCGTCGATGTCGCCGTTGTTGCTGCTCGTCAAAGTCCAGGTGTTCACCGCGCCTTGTGGACCGATGAGCGTGTCGAGTGCGCCGCCGCCATTGACGTTGACGCCGCCAATCGGGATCGCGGCGCCTTGCACGCTGACGCTCGTGTTGACGCCGTTGATGGTGACTTGACTGACGTTGGCCAACACGTGAGGCGCAATCAGGTCCGCGCCCACGCCATCGCGCAGGTGCAATGTGCCGGTCTCCTCCGTGATCGCCACCACGGCGCCGACGGTGTTGTACGTGATAGCCTCGACAAGGTCCGTGAGATTGACCTGGATCGTCTGCGCCGGAGAAATTAGCGCGCCATCCGCGACGGTCACTCCGAGCACAAATTGGGCGCTGGTTTCGAAGTCCAGGGCCGCGGAATTGTTGACAATCACATCACCGTTTGCATTGATGCTGAACGCGGAATTTTGGCCCAATGTCAGATTTGCGTTGCCGGACACCAACGAGAACGTATAGGCGCCTGCGGCGTCATCCACCACGCTCACTCGGCCCACCACCGTGCCATTGGCGGCGTTTTCGTCGACGGCGAACTGCTGTCCCGCCGGGATCGCGGGCGCAAGGTCATTCACATCTTGAACCTCGACGCGCACCGTCTGCAGGGTGGTCAGGCCGTTGCCATCGTCCGCCAGGATCTCGACGTCATAGAAATTGTCTCCGCCTGCATCGGTCGGCGCATCGAAGTCCGGCGGCGTGACAAACTCGAGTTGGTTGCCCGCGACGATCCGGAACGAGCCCGAGTCTGCGCCGCCTGCGATTGTGAAGGTGATGGCCTGAGCGGGCAGATCGGCGTCCGTGGCGACCAAGGTGTGCACGAACGCGTTGTTCTCGAGCACGGTCTGCTGCTGCGGCGAGACAAACACCGGCGCATGGTCGTTGACGCCCAACACCTGAACGGTCAGGACAAGCACTGTGGAAAGCCCTTGGCCGTCACTCGCCAGGATCTCCACCTCGTAGAGGTTGTCGAGATTGGCGTCGTGCGGCGCATCGAAGTCGGGAGTCGTCACGAACTCCAGTTGATTGCCGTTCAACTGAAACAGTGCTTGATCGGCGCCGCCGTTGATACTCAGCGTGATAGTCTGGGCTGGGGCGTCGGCGTCCGTGACGGTCAACACGGTGGCGATCGGATTGTTCTCGAAGACGGTCACCAGCGCAGGTGTCCCAAAAATCGGCGCATTGTCGTTCACGGCGGTCACGGTGATCTGCATCGACTGCACCGTCGAATTGCCTTGGCCGTCGTTGGCGATGACATCGACTTCGTACACGTTGTCGTGGTCGGCGTCGGTCGGCGCTTCGAAGTCCGGCGCCGTGACAAACTCAAGTCGATCTCCAACCAGCCGAAATTGCGACGAATCGCCGCCGACGGAGATGGAGTATGTCACTCCGGGGCCGCTGGCGTCCGCGTCGGTGGCGACCAGCACCTGGGCCAGCAGGTTGTTCTCCGCGACGCTCGGCGTGGCGCTCGAGGAAAACACGGGAGAGAACTCGTTGACCGGCAACACGGTGACCAACAGCGTCTGAGTCACCGAGAGACTGCCACCGCCATTGCCATCGCTCGCTTCGATGGTTACCTCGTAGACGTTGTCCCCATTCGCGTCGTTTGGCGACTCGAAGTCCGGCGCGGAGAAGAAGACGAGCTGGTCGCCGTTCGGGCCGTTGAGGCGGAAATCGTTGCGATCCGCCCCGCCTGTGATGCGATAGCTGATGCTTTGCGCCGGTAGATCCGCGTCGGTAGCGACCACCGTGATCACGGCCGTCTGATTTTCCAGCACCGTGGGAGTCGATGAAGAGGTAAACACGGGCGTGTTGTCGTTGACCGCGGTCACCGTCACCGAGACAGTCACGCTCGAGCTCAACAGTCCATCGCTGACAATCACCTCCACTTCGTAGATGTTGTCCAGGTTTGCATCGGTCGGCGCCTCGAAGTCCGGCGCCGCGCGAAACTGCAATTGGTTCCCGCCCACGATCTCGAACAGGGCGCTGTCGCCGCCAGCGCCCAGCGAGAAGGTGAGCACTTGTGGGGGAAGATCGGCGTCCGAGGCAGTCAATGTCAGCACGCTCGCCGTGTTCTCCTGCACATTGACTGACGTGCTGGAGGTGATCGCAGGCGTCTCGTCGTTGGCGTTGGTGACGGTGACCGATACCGTTTGTGTGGTCGTGCGCAGCCCGTCGCTGCTCACCACTTCGACGAGATAGATGTTGTCCGAGTTTGCATCGCCGGGATTGTCGAAGTCCGGGGCGCTGCGAAACTGCAGCTGGTTCCCGCCCACGATCTCGAACAGTGCGCTGTCGCCCGCGGCCGTCAGGGAGAACGTCAAAGTCTCGGCGGGCAGATCCGCATCGGTGGCGGAGAGCAACTGGACGAACGCAGTGTTCTCGGCGACGGAGGCGGTGTTGGCGGACGTGAAAACCGGCGAATTGTCGTTGACCGCAGTGACCGTGACTTGAACTGTCTGAGTCGCGGAGAACGTGCCGTCGCTGACTTGCACTTCCACGCTGTAGACATTGTTGGCATCCCCGTCCACCGGTGACTCAAAGTCCGGGGCCGTGCGGAATTGCAGCTGGTTCCCGCCCACGATTTCGAACAGGGCGCTGTCGCCGGCCGCGGTCAGCGTATAGGTGAGCGTGTCTCCCGGCAAATCGGCATCGGCCGCTGTCAGCGTCTGCACCGCCTGAACATTCTCGGCCACGTTGACCGCGACGCTGGATGTGAACGAAGGCAGATTGTCATTCACGGGAGAAACATTCACGTGGACGATCTGTGTGGTGGACAAGGCGCCGTCGCTGGCGATGACCTCCACGTCGTAGACATTGTTCAAGTCTCCATCGCCAGGGGCTTCGAAATCCGGGGCTGTGAGGAATCGCAGCTCGTTGCCATTGACGATGTGAAACAGCGAACTGTCGCCCGATCCGCCCAGCGAGAACGTCACCGACTGCGCGGGCAAGTCCGCGTCTGTGGCTGTCAGCAGCACGACCGGAGTTGTGTTCTCCGCGACCGTTGGCGTCGAGGTGCTTGTGAAGACGGGCGCATTGTCGTTGTCGGCAGTGACAGTGACCTGCACAGTCTGAGTGTTGGAGAGGGCGCCATCGCTGACGATCAACGTCAGCTCGTAGACATTGTCCGCGTTGGCATCCGCCGGAGACTCGAAGTCCGGCGCGGCGCGGAACCGCAGCTCGTTGCCATTGACGATCTCAAACAGAGCATT
Source organism: Planctomycetales bacterium (assembly GCA_020426845.1). Lineage (GTDB taxonomy): Bacteria > Planctomycetota > Planctomycetia > Pirellulales > Pirellulaceae > JAGQPF01. The sequence goes on along the minus strand of JAGQPF010000209.1, from coordinate 9,510 downwards.
GTCGCCGCCCGCTCCCAGCGAGAACGTCAGTGACTGCGCGGGCAGGTCCGCATCGGTCGCGGTCAGCGTCAGCACCGACGCATTGTTCTCGACAATGGTCGCCGTTGCGGGCGAGGTGAACACGGGCGCGAACTCGTTGGCGCCGGTGACCGTCACTTGCAGCGTTTGTGTGGTGCTCAACGAGCCATCGCTGGCAATCACTTCCACGAGGTAGACATTGTTCGCGTCCCCATCTCCGGGCGCCTCAAAGTCGGGCGCGGTGCGGAACCTTAGCTCGTTGCCGTTGACGATCTCGAACAGTGCGCTGTCATTGCTGCCGGTCAGCGAGAACCCCACGGTCTGCGCAGGCAAGTCGGCATCGGACGCCGTCAGCGTCAGCACCGCCGTTGTGTTCTCCACGACACTGGGCGTCAACGATGAAGTGATCGCGGGGCTATTGTCGTTGACTCCCGTGACCGTGACCTGCATCATTTGGGTCGTGCTGAGCGATCCGTCACTGGCGATGACTTCGACGGCGTAGATGTTGTCGGTGTTCGCATCGCCCGGTGACTCAAAGTCGGGCGCCGAGCGGAATTGCAGCTCGTTGCCGTTGACGATCTCAAACAGAGCGCTGTCGCCACTGGCGCCGAGGCTGAAGGTGATTCCCTGCGCGGGCAAGTCGGCGTCCGTTGCGGTCAGGGCGACGACGCTGGCCGTATTTTCCGCGACGGTCGCGGTCGTTGACGAGGTGAAGACCGGGCTGTTGTCGTTGGCGCCGGTCACTGTGACTTGAATCGTCACGGTCGTCGTGAGGGACCCGTCGCTGGCAATGACATCCACCACGTAAACATTGTTCGTGTCCGCGTCTGCGGGCGACTCGAAGTCCGGTGCGACCTTGAACTTCAACTCATTGCCGTTGACCACCTCGAACAGAGCGCTGTCGCCTGTCGTCGCCACCGAATAGGAGATTGTCTGTGCAGGCAGATCGGCGTCCGTCGCAACCAGCGTCATTACGGTGGCGACGTTCTCCGCCACCGACGCGGTGGTTCCCGATGTGAACACGGGCGAGTTGTCGTTGACGCCCGTCACGGTCACCTGAATCGTCTGTGTGACGGTTGTGGCGCCGTCGCTGACTTGCACTTCGACCGAGTACACGTTGTCCGTGTTCGCATCCGAGGGAGATTCGAAATTCGGCGCCACTTTGAATTGCAGTTGATTGCCAGCGACAATTTCGAACAAACTGCTGTCGCCGCTGGCCGTCAAGGAATAGGTCAGCGTGTCGGCGGGCAAATCGGCGTCGGTCGCGCTCAATGTCTGCACCGCCAGCGTGTTCTCGGCTACCGACGCGATCGTCGGCGACGTGAAGACGGGCGAGTTGTCATTGACACCCGTGACCGTCACCAGCACAGTCTGCGCGGCGGTCAACAATCCGTCGCTCACCTGGACTTCGACGACGTAGACGTTGTTCGTGTCGGCGTCCCCGGGCGACTCAAAATCAGGGGCCGTTCGAAACTGCAGTTGATTCCCGCTGACGATTTCAAACAAGGCGTTGTCGCCGCTGGCAGTCAGGGAGAACGTCAGTGTCGCGCTGGGGAGGTCCGCGTCGGTCGCTGCCAGCGTCTGAACTGCCTGAGTGTTTTCCACCACCGAGGCCGTGGTCGCCGATGTGAAGACGGGGGTGTTGTCGTTCAACCCCGTGACTGTCACATGCACGACTTGCGTGGTGGTGGCCGTTCCGTCGGAAACCTGCACCTCGACGTCGTAGACGCTGTCCGCATCTGCGTCCCCCGGCAGGTCTCGGTCGGGCGGCGCAATGAACTGCAGCTCGTTACCGTTGACAAGCTGAAATAACGCGCTGTCCAAGTTCGCCGTCAAGGAGAAGGTGAGCGATTGCGCGGGCAGGTCCTGGTCCGTCGCTGCCAACGTCTGCACCGTGCCGACGCTGTTCTCTTGCACGGACACGGAGGTGCCTGACGTGAACACCGGCGAGTCGTTCACGTCGGTGACGGTGATCGCGATCGGCTGCGTCACATCGTGAACACCGTCGTTCGCCGTCACGGAGACGAGATAGATGTTGTCCGTGTCCGCGTCCTGTGGCGTTTCGAAGTCCGGCGAAACCCGGAACTGTAGCTCATTGCCGTTGACAATCTCGAACAGGTCGTTGTCACCGCCAGTGGCCAGCGTATAAGTAATCGTATCGCCGGGCGCATCGGCGTCCGTCACCGTCAGAGTGTGTGCGGTCGCGCTGTTTTCGGCAATGGTCGCCGTGGGCAGCGACGTGAAGACCGGGGCAGTCTCATTGACAGGCAACACGGTGACTGTGATCGTCTGCGTCGAGCTCTCGCCGCCGGAGTCCAGGGCTTGAATCTCGACGATGTAGACGTTGTCAGCGTTCGCATCGAGCGGATTTTCCGCGTCCGGCGCTGCGGTAAACTGCAACTCATTATCGTTGACGATGGTGAACTGAGCGAAGTCGGCCCCGTTGGCTGTGATCGAAAAGGTAATGTCCTGCTTGGGTTTGTCGCTGTCGGTGGCCGTCAACGTCAACACCGCCGCCGTGTTCTCGTTGACCGAGGCTGTATTAGGGGAGGTGATGGTTGGAACCGACAGCACGCGTCGCTCTTCCAGCCGAACCGTTCGCAGCCGTGGCGTGGGATTTCGCCCCTCTCGCTCTTGCCGCCGATGTCGTTCTGCAATGCGCCGACGCCATCCCTGTCTGAACCAAGCGGAAACGATTTCCATCAGCGATGCCATGAAGGTTTCCCTGTTGCAGGACGCGATGACCTCGAGACTTCCTGTCGAATTGGGTCGACAGACTCGGGCCTCACAAGGGTCGCCTGGGATGGAGGTCCGATAACTGACTCGGGCTCGGGCCTCAAGGGTCGCCAGCGATGGAGGCCTGATGACTCATTTAGGTGGCTGACGGACGCGCAGCCCCCAACACGCAATTGGCATACACGTTGTTGTTACTCGGCTTTTCCGCTTCTACAGGTTGAAGCTGTCCTGTTCTCGTTCCGAAAAATGCCGTTTGGATCGCGCGATTTGGAAGGCAGCGAGCCCAGGCAAACTTTTTGGATTAGGGAGCGGATTCCGGTAGTAAGGATACCAGTCTTTCCGGGATCTGTACGTTCAAAACAGGGTTTTTTGACCTGGAGAAACCGTGCGGACGAAGACACTAGTGCGACAAGTGCCGATTGTTCCGTTGCTCGGAGCCGACGATGACCAGATGCTGGGCCATGCTGCTAGGGGCAACCGTTCTATCCGCCACCGCGCACGCGCAGCCGCCAGCCGCGTTTCTACAGCCGCCCGCGGCCGAGGAGATTCCCACTCCCGGCGCGAGTGAGCGAAGCGATGCAACTGCCGAACCGCCCGCTCCCGCGCCATCCGCCGCTCCCGCCCCGGCCCTTTCGCCTCGCGAGCGTAGTATGCTCGAGGCCGCTCGTCGGTTTGGCCAATTCACGCCGATTGGCAAAGTAGACATCGATGTGCGGCTCAGCGAGGCGGACTCCAAATCGCTGCCTCACCTGTTCAGCGCCCACGAGGACGCGGACCAGATCGAGTACACGAGCCCGCCGTTCTCCAGGCCGTGGGAGCACACGATCCTGCGGCCCCACGCGAGATTCTGCCATTGGCCGCTCTACTTTGAAGAGGCCAACCTGGAACGCTACGGCATGCGCCGCCCCCTCGTTCAGCCAGCCGTTTCGGCCGCGCACTTTTTCGGCACCATCGCCGTGCTGCCGTACAAGTCACGCGTCCAACTCCCCAGGCAAGGAGTAGGCACGGATTACGCCTACCTGCCGGGCGTCAACGGCTTTGAACCCCAGAGGCGCCCGTTGCAATTCGGCCCTGCCGCTGCCCAAGGCGCCATCATGACCGGCATGTTTTGGGGCCTTCCTTGGTAGCCTGCCATCGGTTCGGAAGACTCCGACACGCGCATCGTAGGGCGCTCAGTTGGTCTTGATGTGGACCGTTGCCTTGTCGGTGAAGTCCTTGATTTGGAACTTGGCGATCGGCTTGAGATCAGCCAACTGAATCGAGACCGTGTAGTTGTCGTATTCGCCAAACGGCTGCTTCGTGTGGTCCACCAGCTTGTGGCTGGTGGCCTTGCATGACATGGATGGAATCTTATGAGTGCCGACAGGCTCCGGCACCTCGGGAAACAATCCGTCCGAATGCTGGTTGTTCAGCCATTTCTTCAGGCCGTCTTCGGTGACGTCGTCGGCAAACACGTACAGCACGGCCGACACAGGGAACTTCGTGTCCTTGTTGTCAATCAGCACACGCAACACCGCCTTCTGTTGATTGAAGGTGTAGAAGATCAAAGTGTTGCGATAGCCGCCGAATGAGCTGCCGACTTCGAGCCGCTGCGTCTCCTTGCCACGAGCATCCAGTATTCGGGGAGCATCCTGCGCGATAGCCACAGTTGCGGTCACGACGAGCCACCCGAAACAGGCAACGCAAACTGGGGAAACTCGATTCATGAGGCGGTGCATCATCTCTTCCTAGGCGGTCTGCATGGGACGTGGATCGGCATGGGGGCGTCTGAATCGGCATGGGAGCGGCGCCGCTTCAGCTTGCACTCAGCGTAACCCAGGCAAACTAGAATGTCCAAGGCTGCGACACGGCTAGAATTTTCGTTGAGCTGGCCGACAACGTACGATAATCTTGCGAATTCGTCGCACTTTTCTACAACGCATTTCAAAAACTTCCCGATCAGCAATCGGGTTGATAAAACCAGCAGAAAAACTGCCGTCGATTGCGCCAGGGAAGATTTTTGAAATGTCCTCTAACTCCTGTGGAGCCTCGCCAAGGGAGAATCCTCCCCGGCTCTGCTTACGCCTGCTGGCCGCTGGGCCACACCGAGAAACACCTGATCATGAAACTCTCCATCTGCCTGCTTTCGTTGGCCGCGCTGTCGCAAACGCTCTCTCTGGCTGCCTTGGCGCAGTCGCCCGCAACGCCGGATTCTCCGACTGGATCGCGGCCCGCGCCGGTCGTGTTCACGACGGCCGAAGACCATCGCAACATGTTGGAGCAGCTTGGCATCACGAAGCTGAGGCGTGGCCCGAGCGGCGACCCCAATTCACCCAACGCAGCCAACTACGACGAATCCAAAGCGAACCCGTATCCCGAGCTGCCGGAATTGTTGAAACTCGAAGGCGGCGATGCGGTCACTACATCGGAGCAATGGTGGAAGCAGCGACGACCGGAAATCGTCGAAGCCTTTGAGCGGGAGATTCTCGGACGCGTTCCAGCGCACGTTCCCGACGTGAAGTGGGAGATTGTCGAAACTCGCGAACGCGCTTACGGCGATGTGATGTCCGTCGAGCAGCATCTCGTCGGCACGGTCGACAACTCAAGATGTCCCGAGATCGAAGTGCGCATTGACATGTCATTGACACTGCCCAAGGAGGCTGCGCGACCTGCGCCGGTGTTGATGATGTTTGGACGCGTTCCCTTTGGTCCCCAGCCGCCCTGGCTCAAGGGACGGCGGCCAAACGGCCCGACATCGGAAAGCCGGCTGCTCGCAGCGGGCTGGGGCTTTGCCAAACTCAACCCGGGCTCCGTGCAGGATGACTCCGGCGGTTTTCGTAGCTTTGGCCGCAATCCGGATCCGAATCAGCCCAAGCGCGGCATGGGGCTGACGCGCGGCATCATCGGACTTTGCAATCTCGGCCAGCCGCGCCGGCCCGAAGACTGGGGGTCGCTGCGCGCGTGGGCCTGGGGCGCCTCGCGCGGTCTCGACCATCTGCTCACCAGGAAAGAGGTCGACGGCCAGCGGGTCGGCATTGAGGGCGTGTCGCGTTACGGCAAAGCGGCTCTCGTCACGATGGCGTTTGACCAACGCTTCGCCATGGTGCTGATCGGATCGTCCGGCGAAGGCGGCGCCAGCTTGTACCGCCGCAACTTCGGCGAGGCGGTCGAGACGCTTGCAAGCTCCGGCGAGTATCACTGGATGGCCGGAAACTTTTTGAAATACGCGGCGGAAGAGAGCTCCTTCGGCAGCAAGACTCCCGCTGACATGCCAGTTGACTCACATCAACTGATCGCGCTCTGTGCACCGCGGCTCACGTTCATCAGCTACGGCATTCCGGAGAAAGGCGATGCGCTATGGCTCGACCAGCACGGCAGCTTCATGGCGGCGATCGCCGCGCAGCCCGCTTATCGGCTACTCGGCGCAGGCGACCTCGGACGCAGTGATGACTACCTCAAGGAGCGGATGCCGCCCGTGAACGAAGGGCTCCTCAACAACGAACTCGCTTGGCGTCAACACGACGGCGGACACACCGATGCGCCCAACATCGAGCATTTCATCCGCTGGGCGGAACAGATGTTCGCGAAGCGCCATTGAAGCTCGCAAGAGTCATGGTTCGCCAGCGTGAGATTCGCACAGGCAGCGCGCCGTAGTGCCGTATTCAAGGATGCCGGGGTTCTCTCCAATAGCCACCTAGTTGATCGGCTTCCTCTTGGCGTAGGGTCGCCTTCGGGGACCATCGCGGGGTCAGTCAGATCAATGGTGCGAGGGTGAAGCGATGCTGCCAGTTCTCGATTTCAACTACTCTAAAGTTTACATTACTTCAGTGATATCGAAGGAGGCGATGGGCGGGTATGGCACAATCTTGAGATTCAAACCTTGGCGAGGGCAAGGGGAATATGAAGCATTCGCTAGCACAGCGTGTCTCCTCAGTGTAGTGAGCGACATCATCCTTCGTTTGGATGGTGATTTTCCCGCACACGATTGCCTCCTTGGGGGAGGTGTGATAGTGACATTTGCTGGTCATCCATTGTCATACAGCCACAGATTGACTGTCCACAAAGATCGGCATAGCTACTCCGAAGAGTTCCACCTAGTCATCGGGCCGCAGGAAAATCCGCTGTTTTCCGACGGGCTCCCAGGGTTGGACCTTCCCTTGTTCCAGTCGCTAATTACCGCGTCTCTGTACGCCTGTATCTACGGGGCAGACTGATCAAGTTGCTCGATGATGTTGCTCAGACGGTCCGAGGCAGGACTCACTCTCTCGATTTTGGACCAAGATCTCAGACGTCAAGTCAATTCCGTCGTGCTCACTTCGTGGTCTTCGTGATCTTCGTGGTTCCCAACCGACAGACCTCACACGTTTCGTCGAAACGTCCGCGCCAACCAACGTCCCCAGCGCGCACCGAGCGATAGCGAGCTGACCTGGATGCGAGCGACGCCATTCGAGCCATGTGGCGCATTGAACTCGGGGTTGTCCAGTTTCACGAGAATCTCGAACGACGTCGCTCGATCCAGCGCGACGCCGGTTTGTTCTCGAGCGGTGGTCGCCCGTTGGGCGATGCGAGCGACTCGTCCCGTTAGCACTCCCCGCGTCGTGGCGAACTGCAGACGAACCGGCTGATCTGGCGCCACGGCTTCGACTCCGGCTGCATCCACGCGAACGATGGCACAACGCTGGCGTGGGTCGCCGATGCGGCAGATCTCCGTGTCATGCTCCAACAGGCTGCCGCGGTTCCGAGGCTGCAGCGGAGTCCCGGCCCAGCCGGGGAGTTGGCCGTCATCCGGGTCGGGTTCGGGGCGCTGGAGCGGCGCCAGCACGGCGCCACTGCGAGGCGCCTTCAAGACGAGCCGCTCTACATCGGCGCGGCGCGCGTGGAGTTCACGCTCGGCCCCGGCCAGTTGTTCCGTTAGCTCCGGGACACGATCGGCTGCTGTCGGGTCGGTGCCTCGCAGTGCCTGCAGTTCTTCAAGTTGCAAACGCAACTGCAATCGCTGTTCCTCCAGATCGGCCAGGCGTCGACGGAGGGTGTCGTTCTCCAGTCGAGCGATTACGTCGCCCTGTCGCACCTCGGCGCCTTCGGCCACCGCTTGAATTAGACGTCCTTCGACTTGCACGCGGACCACGCGTTCGTCGTCAAACTGAACGGTCGCATTTCCGCTGATCGAGCGAGGCAATGGTGCCGATAGTACGGCGGCCGCCAAGGTCGCCGCAATGGTGGACGTCACCACGAATCGCCTTGTCGAGAAATTGCGACGAGCCAACGGGTTTTGCCAGGCACGACCGGCGTCCGCAGCCAATTTGGCCGCGGGCCGCACCACTGCCGCAATGCCGATCAACACAGCGAGCGATTGCATTCGATACGGTTTCAAGAGGAGGTAGCAGGCGGTGAGGATCGCCGCGAGGACCGCAAGCCGATACGCCAACGATAGCACTCCGTACGTCTCGAGCCAGCGGCGATCCGCCGCGGACTCGCCCAGCTCTTGTGGCTCGGCGCCAAGCAGCCGCAGGAAACGGTCCCAAAGCGCCTGGTGAGAGCGTTGAGCAAGGTTGGGAAACTCGGACAAATCGGAAAGCACATAATAACCGTCGAGACGCAACAGCGGATTGCCATTGATGAACAACGAATTGACCGAGCCGATCACCATCACATGCAGACAGAGCGTGTGGAACAGTCCCGGCTCGCTTACCCACCAAAGCACGCCGCCAACGGCGGCCAGCACCAACTCGACCCAGATGCCGGCGGCGGCGACTGCGGCGCGCTTCCACTTATCGCTCAGCATCCACGAGTCGGTGACGTTGCAGTAGAGACACGGCGTGAAAACCAACAGCATCATTCCTAGTTCGTGACATTCTCGCTGGAACCGCTGGCAAAGCAACGCGTGCCCCAACTCGTGCAACACCTTGAGCAGCGCGAGTGACAAGGCAGCCGCCAGCAGGAACGTCGCAGGCGAATAGTGAGTCTCCGTCAGCCGCAGCTGAAACTCGCGAAAGTGCGCGCCGGCAAGCAGCAAACAGGCCGCAATCAAAGCGGCGCTGACGACGAAGCCCGGAGTCGAGAAGGCGGCTTGCCCGACCGGGCGCAGGCAGCGGAGCAAAGGACGGGGATCGAGTCCCGGCAGCCGAATGGCCAGCGGATTGCTGAATTGCCGCCATCGTTCTTGGCGCGTCGCCCGTTGGCCGCGGCGGCGCAGCACTTCCCCTTGTTCCGGCGCATCGGCCAGCACCAGCGAGTCGCGATGCAGCTGCGAGACGAACTGTTCAAGCTGCGTGGGCGTCAGTCGTTGGCGAGGAAAGCGGCGTCGGTACGCATCGCGTATCTCCGTTTCCGTTCGCCGCCCGTCGAGCAGTTGCCAAAGGAAATGCTCTTCCTCGTTGAGCTGGTGGAATTTCAACGCCACCGGGTCCTTGAGCACATAGTGCCGGCGACCGCGCACTTGTCGACAAGCGGTTTCGATATCCGCTCGGCGACACAGCCGCAGTGGCTGGCCGGAGCCAGCGTTCATCCCGGCGAGTTCCATGGAAGAGGGCGGGTTGCTTGTCGAGTTGAATGAGGAAGGTTGCCCGCGGGCGGAGCGGGTTGGCAACGCGGGTCGCCGCCACGTTCAGTGCGATCGAAGGTTCGTCGTGTCGACCCACGCGCCGGCCTTCATGCCGGGCCGGACGAGATTGTCGGGGTTTTCGAAGTCGATCCAGATACGAATGTCCTTGGTCCGCGGCTCGTTTTCCGTACTGACGAAGGACACGACGCCGTCGATCACCCGGTCTCGAAGCG
>JAGQPF010000208.1 GCA_020426845.1 Planctomycetales bacterium | reverse complement strand
TCCGGAGCAGTTCATGTGACATGTTCGTGACACCTAAAGGCATCACTTCATGAAACATGCAGTGCGGGATCGCCAGCGCCCAGCAAACTCGACGAAACAGAGCGGTGAATTGGCGAGCTGGCGTGAGTCCTGGGGGAGCCCGCTCAAGCGTCTCACAACAGCCCGTCCGGGCCAGCCTCGGGCTGCGCACAAGAACGTGGCAAAAGCGCCACACGTTGCCAAAGCGCCACGCCATAGAGAGAATGTCACCGGCGGAGCCGGCTTAGTTCAACGGTACCGTTTACCGGGCCGCGGCGAACGACGTTGACTCCAGAAACCGCGCGGCCCGCGGCTCCGTGTGGAACGGATTGTTATCAGCTTTTTGATTTTGGATTGTCCGACGCGAAATGAGATTTCATTGCTTCGATTCGGTCGGCAAACCTCTTAGCGACGTCATCGTAAGTAACGAATTCGGTGTTGTTCAATCTGCGATTATATGCTCGCATGAAGTCGCGATTTGAATCGGTGAAGTCCGTAGATCGGCCGATCACAACCATATACTTAGGCGTTTCAAAATCAGGGAGCTTTTCGCGAAGGTACTGTGAATGCTTTTGCAGCCAGACGTCCCATTCCAGAGTTTGGTGAATCGCGTGTTGAACTTCCGCACGCAGCTCTCCAGATTTCGTGAAAACTGCGTGTGATGATTTTTCGATTTCGACGAGGGTATATTTGGGGCCCTGATCAAGCATGTCAATTAGGACAAAGTCCGTACAGAAATCCTCCCCGAGTTTCTGCTTCGGAATTATTCTCCCGTTGGGCATCAGTAATATTGGATTTTGCTTCAAAAAGACCTGAAGAACCTCTTCCTTCGAGTTGTCGGACGCGGTTTTATCAAGGAGGCGATTAAACTCCGCAAGTAAATCAGTGTGCAGCCGGATTACATCTTCTTGATTCGCTTGTTGTAGGCCAGCAAACGCACCTGCAATCGTTATCGAAAGGTCGTGAACGGCGTCTTCCAGGTCGGGATTGTCCCCGTATTCGCATTGGACAAGCTGGAGGTAAGGGATTCTGATCGGTTCAGATTCGCCTAAACTGATGGCACAGTTTATGAAGACACCCCCACCGAGTACCTGGCCGACTGCGAGCTCAACGACTTCTCCGTTATGCTCCACTGGAATAGAAACGAATTGCGCCCAGTCCTTGCTTAAAGCATCGAAATCAATTACTTGGAAGCCATAGTTGGGCAATTCTTGATATCTCGCAAGCACACATGCGTCGCGAAATCCGAAGACTCGGCTCACGAGACGACGAGATTCTATCGGGGTGACATCAGCGATTACCGCATTCTGATCGAACTTCCTAACCAAAGCGTCATGCCTTGCCCAGTATTGACGCTCGGCTGCGAGAACCAATTGGGCCTTTCTCTGGATTAGCTTTTTGGTTTTGGATCGCATGATAAACACTACGGTGCGACGAAAGAGCAGGTTAGGCTGATAACGAAAAACGATATTCGGACGTCCGGATAATCGTGGCTCATTTTTCGGGATAATCCGGTGGGTGTCAACGATTTCTGCGGTGTGTTGGCGTCGGTGGCGGCTTTGTCGCGAATCGAGCGGTCGAATTCTTGGGCGTCGTGATAAGACGACATTATCGCGAATTGCCGCAGGTGGGTGGTGCTCCGGTGCAGCGGTCGACTGACAATGCGGCGTTTGGCGACAACTTTCTTTCCTCGTTACGACGGTGTCTTCCGGCGGTTGCTGGGCTGCGCAGACAGCGGGAGCTTTGGGGAATGGCGGGAAACCGGATGCGATTGTGCTTGGCGTTCGGGAACGGGATAAGGCTTGCGTCCGATGGACTCGGTGCGAAGTTGAGGTGGTGTGACAACCGTGTGTCAGGCGGGTTCTCAAGCGGGGCGGGTTTTGCTCGATTGGCGGAGTGAGCCGGGCAACGCGGACGCATGGGAGCGTTCGACGGTGCGTGGCGACGCGGTGTTCGTGGACGCTCGGGCAGATGCGTTTGTCTGTTGATGTCTGCCCGATGCGGAGACGATTGCCGCGATATGCGAATGAGCCAGCGCGCATGGAGCGCGGGCCCGATGATACGAGGCGGTTGAAGGTCGTCGAAACTGGCAATTGGCATAGCACTTGGTCGCCTGACGAAGGGTTCTCCGACTGCCAGTGGGCGTCTTTCATCTGCCTGCACACTGCCGCCATAGAAAAGGAGTGCCAAATGAGCGCCAAATCGAGTATGCCGGGGAGGTCCGGCGAGGTGTTGACCGACGTGGTTGTGGCGATTCGCGATCAGAACGGATGGCTCTCGGCCTGTGTCCATGAGGACGTCGCCTTGACCTTGTTCGCGATGGTCTCGGAGGACCCGAGTGACTGGAACGAACTCGCCGGGATGTGGCCTCGGTATCGCACGCCGGCCACGCCCGATCAAGTGTCGGGGGTGCAGATGCAACGCGGTGAACGGCCGTCGGACGAGACGTTGCGGAAGGCCTCGGGTTGGGTGTGCCTGGATATGGTGCAATGTCGCGTGCTGACGGGCGGCCGCTTTCAGAAGGTGGAACGCACCGCGGTTTACGACATGGTGACCGAGGGCGTCCCCGGCCCGCGTGGCCAGGAAGGCTGGGCAGCGCCCGTGTCACTGCCGCCGTGGTGGGAGCTGATCCAGCACGCAAAGCCCAGCGCGTCGAACGAAGCGCGTCGCAAGCCGGTCGAGCGCTGCCAGGCTAATCGTCGCGTGCTCTATGGCGATGCCCTGCTGAGTGACTTCGCCGCGCGAGTGATCGGTGTCGTGCGGAGCGACCGCTGGCAGCAACAGCCGCCCAGCAATATGAATGACTGCTACGACTGGATGGTCGAAACGCACCGAGACTGGCTCATCACTCCGCGGGCCGACTTGAACGACGCGACACCCCGCGAGCAACTTCATGGCGCCATCGAATGGCTCGAGGAGGTGTTCGAGCACCAGCGGATTCGGATCCGTGAGTGGGAGGTCGCCGTGGCGCGGCCCGCGGTCGATCTGTTGGACGACATGTCCGCGATGGGACGCGAGGAGGTCTGCGAGTACTTCAGCTTCTGCCGCGAATTGTTGAGGGCCGGCTTCCAATGGGCGATCGAGCGAATTCCCGTCCCGGTCGCCGGGGCAACGCCCGACGCGGCTCTTGATGTGACGACGTCTGACTCAACCGCGGCGGGCCAAGCTGCCTCGTCGCCTTCCGTCCATTCACCGGGCGTGGCGATGGACGACGATCTGTCGCTGATCCGAGACGTCAAGGCGGCAATGGCGGCGCACGGAGAACACTGGCTCGACTCGATCGACGAGGATGGATTCACTCGCCGATTCGCGCGGGAGGCGGCGCGGCGGCGAATGCCGTTGGCCATGAGGGTGCCGGTGCTCGGCATGGACGACCTGGGGGCGCCCTCGCCGCCACGCGACGAGATGGCGGCGTTGCTGCCACCCGGCATGATGACTGGCGTGAGTTTCATTCTTTACGACGGGTTCCACCTCGACTACGACCGGGAGTTCGCGTTTTCGCTGTACGACGACTACGAAGAATGGAAATGGACCGTCGACTTGGACTAAGGAAAACGGGAAAAGCAAATTCCCCTGGCGGATTAGGACTTTGCTTCATCATCGAAGTGTAGCTTTGGGCGGTCTTCCCCATTCCCAGTTCGTCACAGACCTCCAACGCATGTTCGAACGCATTGGTGACATACTTCGTTTCCTGCCAAGCCCAGACCAATGCCAGACTGGTCCGAAACAACGAACCCCGAGTTTTTGCGTCATCGAAATGCTTCACAGCGTTGCCTGTCGGGGCTGTTGCGCGTGGGGTGCCCGGGGTCCCCAGGCTTGCGCCTGGGGCTAACCTCTGTCGCCCCTGCAGGGGCTTTTGCGCGCGGAGTGCCCGGGATCCCCAGGCTTGCGCCTGGGGCTAACCTCTGTCGCCCCTGCCGGGGCTTTCGCGCGCGGAGTGCCCGGGATCCCCAGGCTTGCGCCTGGGGCTAACCTCTGTCGCCCCTGTCGGGGCTGTTGCGCGCGAGGTGCCCAGGGTCCCCAGGCTTGCGCCTGGGGCTAACCTCTGTCGCCCCTGCCGGGGCTTTCGCGCGCGGAGTGCCC
>JAGQPF010000207.1 GCA_020426845.1 Planctomycetales bacterium | reverse complement strand
GGCAGCAAGTGGTGGACCCCGCAGCGCGATTGGCGCGGCAATGAAGTGACAGGCTACCGCGGCTGGATTTTTCAGTCGGCCGACGGCCGCGAGAAATATCCCGATCGCGGCGTGGGCCTGCGGGCCGACATCAGCCGCGACTTTGCCGACGCCGCCATTCAGATCTTAGAACAGCGTGATCGTGATCGCCCCTTCTTCATCCATGTCAACTTCACCGCGCCGCACGATCCGCTGTTGATTCCCGAAGGCGAGAAGTATCGGTACCAAGCAGAGAGCTTGCCGCTGCCACCCAATTACCTTCCCGAGCATCCTTTCGATCACGGCAATCTGCGCGGTCGCGACGAACTGCTGCTGCCTTGGCCGCGCACCGAGCTGCTAGTGCGGCAGACATTGGCCGCGTACTACTCGGTGGTGACCCATCTGGATGAGCAAGTGGGCCGCATCCTCGCTGCGCTGCGGCAACAAGGGCTCGCCGACAACACGCTGGTGATCTATACCAGCGACCATGGACTCGCCGTCGGCAGCCACGGGCTGCGCGGCAAGCAGAACATGTATGAGCACACGATCGGCGTTCCGCTCTTGATCGCAGGTCCGGGCGTTCCAGCCGGCGAGTCCCTGGCGCCGATCTATCTTCGCGACCTGTATCCGACGGTCTGCGAGCTCACGGGAACGCCACTCCCCAATCACGCGATCGACGGAGTCAGCCACGCGGATGTGCTGCGCGGCGAGGCAAAGCAACACCACGACGAAGTGTACGGCTACTTCCGCACCCATCAGCGGATGATTCGCCGCGGCGATTGGAAACTGATCCACTATCCGCAAATCGAACGCCGCCAGCTCTTCCATTTGGCCGATGACCCGCACGAACTGAAAGACCTGAGCCAATCGGCCGAACACCGCGAGCAGTTGGCGGACTTGAGCCAACGCATGGAACGCTGGTTCAACGAAGCGGAGGCCTTGTCGCAAAAACGACGCGAACGGCAGCCGACCAAGTAAGGGCGGTCGGGAGGCACCGGCCTGCCGGGGGAGCCGGAGTGTACGCCGCGAATGGGGGAAAACGTTGGCGCCATCTTCGTCGTCATATAGCTGCAGTTGAAAAAACCACACAGACATCGACTCGAAGACTTCGGCCAGCCCAAGGAGTTCGACATGAATCACGAGTCAGCGACGGGACGCGACGACGCAAGGGTTGTACGGCGCCGAATTTTCGCCATGGCGGCGATGTTTCTATTCTGTTGGTGCGTCGCCGGATCGCTTGGCGCCGAAGAGCTGACGTTGGAGCAGGTGGCGCGGCTGCGCGATCTCGCCAAACAACTCGGCCACCCGCAGTTTGCCGAACGCGAAGCGGCTCAGCGCGAACTGCGCGAATTCGGCGAGGCGGCTCGCGAGACATTGCAGCGCGCGGCGGAGGACCCCGACCGAGAGCGGTCAATGCGTGCCAAGGTGTTGTTGGGCCAACTGTTGCCAATGACGCACGTCATCGTGGACGCCAACGAGCAACTCATACCTCATGCCAAAGTGGTGCTCCTGTCCGGCGACCCTTCCGATCCCCAGCGCGGCTCGCCTCGATTCTGCACCTCCCAAGGCGAGTTCGGCTTGAAGGACGAAGAAGCCGAGCTGTCGCCGCTGCTCGAAGTGAGTCACCCCGACTACGGGGTCGCCCGCATCCAACAGACACTGCCCGAATGGGTCCATGGCCCCGAGGGGCGACAAGAACGCAAACTGTTTCCCGGCCGCAAGGTGTATCGAGTGCCGCTGTTGAGCAAGTCCTCGCCTCAGCACGACCGCTGTGTGCGCGGTCGACTGCTTGACGCGGAAGCGAAGCCTGTCCCGGGCGCGATCGTCCAATGCCGCAACGTCCGGACTTCGGGAGCGGGGCTGATTAGCGGCTCCGACCCGCTGGGACAGGCGGTGAGCGACGCGTCCGGCGAATTCTGCTTCTATCTGCCCGACCGCTATTTGCCGGGCGGCAAGCAGCGCGGCTTGGTGATTCCTCCCCAGTCGTTTTACGAACTCGAGATCGACCCGGTGCGGCGCGATTGCTTCCCGCTCCAAGGCAGTTATCGCAATGGCCAGCTCAATGAAATCCAACTGCCCGCTGCCCGAGAGCGCCACACCTTTCGCTTCGAACTGCGAGAAGGACAGCCGCTGACCGCGGCGCAACTAACCAACATCAGTGTCACATTTCTTGGCAATGGCGACACGCGCGCGGCATTGTCCTCCAGCGACTTGCTCAACGGGCGGCGACTGGCCTACGGAAAGTATGTGGCGCAGTACTACGACAACGGCAAGCGGATCGAGTTCGTGCCATTGCAGGTCAACGCCGAAAGCGACGAAGTCCTGACCTTCAAACGCCAGGCGCCGCTGACATTCTTTGGTCAGGTAGTCGACGGCGCCACGGGCGAGCCCGCGCCGCGGGCATTCGTGTTCACTTGGTCCAGCACGTCCTACAACAACTTGGCCGCACTCAGCGAGGAAGACTGGCGGCTGCTCGAGCAAGTCGAGTCTCAAGCCAAGCCCGAGGGGGAGGTGATGACGATGCTCCGGCGCCACTATGGAGTGTTGTCGCTCGTGCGTGCCGACGAACAGGGGAGATTCGAGATTGTCGACCCCGATCGCAATGCCTACGGCGTCATGGCCGTCTCGCGCGACACGTTGCCGATTGCCCGGCGAGTCTACTCCATTGAGGTCAAAGCGGACCGAGGCGACGTCGGGCAGCTGCCGCTCTTTCCGGCGGCGTACGCCGAGGTCGAGCTGAAGCACGACACCAAACGAGGCAATCTCTCCGCGTCCGCCGAATGGCGGTTTGAGGAAGGCGAGCAGCCCGCGTGGCTGGATGAGATGCGGACACTGATGGACAAGCCAAGCCACGAGATTTGCTACGTCCATTGGCTGAAGCTCAACGAGCGCGCGCCCGTCTACGTGCCCGCTGGAGCGCATCTCAAGCTGCGTTTCCGCTCGCCTTACCACGACGAATGGACGCCGGCCGTCAGCGAAGCTGTGCAACTGCCACAGGGCCAGTCCCGCACTCTGAAGCCGCTTGAGTTCGAACCGTCCGTCACCGTAATCGCCAAGGTGGTTGGGCCCGACGGACAGCCGATCGAAGGGGTGCCGTTGCGGCGAAAGCACGCAATGGACGGCGGCTGGTCCGTGGCTCACAATACCGATGCCAACGGCGAGGCCAAGTTCTACATCCATCGCAAGCAGCCGGGACATGTCGCAGTGAAGGACTTGCACCAGCCGCAATTGTCCTCGCGCAACGGAGACGCTCCGGCACGCAAGCCTCTGGATGACCCGAATTTGCAGGCAGCGTTTCCGGCCAGCGAGCAAGATCTGACGGAGCCATTGGAAATCAAGCTCAATGCGAAGCAGTTGGCAATGTTTCGCGAGTAACGCCGCTGGCGATCCCGTTTCGATTACGTTGGGTTGGGTTAGGCGAAGTTAAGGAAACAGTCGCTCAAGCAGCGCGGCAAGTTCGGGATCGTGCTCCTTCAGCGCTTCGCGAGTCTTCACGGGACCGTTGACGCCGTCGGCCGTTGCCGCGGAGGCGTTGGCGTGAAACCAGATCTGCACGCCTTAGGCAAAGTACTCGGCGTGATTCGTCGCCGCGTTGGTCCGCTGCCATCGGCCTTCTCGCATCGCGTTGCGATAGGTGGCCAACAGATCGGCGTCGAACTTCGGCTCGACGCGCGCCAACGCCACTTGGTGCAGCGTATGCGCAAACTCGTGAACAAACAGTTGCTCGGCGCGGCTAGGGTCATTCTCTGCGCCGAGCAGATTCTCCTCGGGCGCCGTGACAACCGGGCGGCCCGTGTCGGCCGAAAGGCAGCGCAAGTTCGTCGCTTTTGCGCGCGGATTGTCCTGGTACTCGGGGATCTGAGACAGGGACTGCTTCACTCCCAACACGGCGACTCGGACTTTTGCGACGGCGAGCTCTCGCACCAGATCGGGACGCTTGGCCATCATCGTTTGCAGCCAAAAGTGAGCCGCCTCCATCGCCTTGGGGTTGACCTCCTCGGCAGCGACAATCGGCACGCCATTGAATTCCATGTATTGCCGGTAGAACGGGCTGAGCTGCCGGTTGGCCGGCACATCGGTGAGGGCGGGGACTTCCCAGCGCTCGGGCGCCACTGGGGCATTGGCCAGCGACGGCACGGCGCCAACGCGAGCCAGTTTGGTCGCCAGCTGTCGATCCGCAGGCGCAAGTGCTTCGAGGGCAATCCGCACCGTTTCGCCGCCGGGCCGCTGAAGCCGCACTCGGCCCTCCACGACCTCAATGAATCGAGCGGTTAGCTTGTCACCGGTGGTCGCTGTCCAAGTCCGTTCGCTGCTCTCCTGTCCACACGCTGCGGCGGGCATGTGCAGCGCAGCGAGCGC
Source organism: Planctomycetales bacterium (assembly GCA_020426845.1). Lineage (GTDB taxonomy): Bacteria > Planctomycetota > Planctomycetia > Pirellulales > Pirellulaceae > JAGQPF01. Next base: position 1,665 of record JAGQPF010000207.1, on the reverse strand, counting down.
AAGACTGAGAGCAGTAAGACGCATCGACACGGTAGACCTCGCAATCCGTGATTCTTCCCCGGCAGCAGCGCCACTCCGCCGCTGGATCATTGTTTCGCCGTCCGCTTCAGAGCCTGGGGTGATCATGAACAGGAGCATGTCCATCCTCGGGGCGACGGCTCGAAGTTACAGACTAATCCGACCGCCGCCGGGGGCAATCGGGAAACCCAAATCCGGCATGCTTCAAAAGGAAACCCGAAGCGTCAGCGAGGGATCGGAATCGCAAATCGAGGGATCGAATTGTTATGGCACTCGCAAACTGGCAAATCAGCGGTGTATTTTAACGCGGGCCCTTCCTGCATTTTGAGACGGGCACTACGATGATGGGTTGGCCGCTTCCCGCTTTTTGAATAACTGCGTGAAAAGTCCGGTTCCGGCGGCTGATTCGGACGTAATTCATTTTAAATGCTCCCCAACAGCCTGTTGAAAGCCCCCCGCCGGGGAATCGCTCGGAACGACTTTCACTCAGCCGACAAACGTTGAGCCGATCGCCGGATCCGGTGTTTTTCAACGGCCTCCCAGATTCACCTTTCGTCGTGGATGTTTCGATGTTCCAATCCCTGCAACCCGCCCCTCCCGATCCCATTTTGGGCATCACCGAAGCGTTTCGAGCCGACCCTCGGCCCGAGAAAATCAATCTTAGCGTGGGCGTGTTCAAGGATGACGCGGGGGCGACACCGGCACTGCGTTGTGTGGCCGAAGCGGAGCAACAACTGCTGGCCGGCGTGGCGGATCGGGGGTACTTGGGCATCGACGGATTGGCCAGCTACAACGAGCAGGTTCGCCAGCTGTTGCTCGGCTCGGACGTCCAGCGCGCCGCGACCGCTCAGACGCCGGGAGGAACCGGCGCGTTGCGAGTGGCGGCCGACTTCATCCATGCCGTGGCGCCGAACGCAGCGATTCACTGTAGCTCGCCGACGTGGGGCAATCACTTGAAGGTGTTTGCCGCCGCCGGGCTCGACGTGCACAACTACGCTTACGCCGACGCCCGGCAGCGAACGCTGGACTTCGACGCCATGCGTCAGGCCCTCGACGAGATGAAGGCCGGCGACGTCGTTTGCTTGCACGCCTGCTGCCACAATCCAACGGGCATCGACCCGACTGCCGAGCAGTGGGCGGAGATCGCCGCCTTGCTCGCCGAACGCAGCCTGGTGCCGCTGATCGACATTGCCTACCAGGGATTCGGCGATGGACTCGAGCAGGATGTGGCCGGCCTGCGGGAAGTGGTCGCCCGCTGCCCCGAAGCGTTGATTTGCAGCTCATTCTCCAAAAACTTCTCGCTGTATGGCGAGCGCGTCGGCGCCGTCACGGTGGTCACCGATGGCGCTGCGGCCAGCGCGACCGCGATGAGCCACGTCAAATCATGCATCCGCACCAATTACTCCAACCCGCCTCGCCATGGCGCCTCGGTGGTCGCGCAGGTTCTGGGCGATGAGCGGCTACGTGGCATGTGGGTGGACGAGCTCGCGGAGATGCGGCAGCGCATCAAGACGCTTCGAGACTCCTTTGTCACAGGCATGGCAGCCGCGGCGCCGGACTTCGATTTCTCGTTCATCCGCGAGCAGCGCGGAATGTTCTCCAACTCCGGACTCACACCGCTGCAGGTCGATCAACTGCGAAACGACT
>JAGQPF010000023.1 GCA_020426845.1 Planctomycetales bacterium | reverse complement strand
TGCGCGGTTCCTCGGGCTTGCGCCCGAGGCTAAACATCTGTCGCCCCTGCCGGGGCTGTTGCGCGTGGTTGTGCGCGGTTCCTCGGGCTTGCGCCCGAGGCTAAACATCTGTCGCCCCTGCCGGGGCTGTTGCGCGTGGCTTGCGCGGTTCCTCGGGCTTGCGCCCGAGGCTAAACATCTGTCGCCCCTGTCGTGGCTGTTGCGCGTGGTTGTGCGAGGCTCGACGACATAGTCACGACTCGCTTGACAATTTCACCAGCACGTCGTCCCCCTCCACTTTCACCTCGTGCCGAGCCGTCGGCTCGGTGGCGGGCATCGTCAGGGCCTTGCCGGTGCGGACGTCGAACTTGGCGCCGTGACGGGGGCAGGCGAGCTCGTGGCCGCAGAGCTCGCCGTCTCCCAATGGGCCGCCGTCGTGCGTGCAGACGTCGTCGATGCAGTGGAACTGGCCGTCCACATGCACCACGACCACCAGTCGCTCGTCGACTTCAAACATGGCCTTGCCGGGATCGGGAATCTCCGACACCGACGCCACTCGCACAAACTCGGACATGAGGTATCGCGTTTCGCTCGCTGGCAGGTCACTCGTAATTTCGCACGCGACGGGCGATTGCCTCGCCCAGCGCGTCGCGAACGCTTTCGATCGTGATGCGGTCGAAAATCTGTTGAAAGAATCCGCTGACCACCATTCGCACCGCCTCATTGCGAGTGAACCCGCGGCACTGCGCGTAGAACAGCAGCTCCTCGTCGACGCGGCCGCTGGTGGAGCCGTGCGTGCAGCGAACGTCGTCCGCCTCGATCTCCAAGCCCGGAATCGAGTCGGCGCGAGCGTCGGGGCTGAGCAACAGATTATCGTTGCGTTGGTAGCCGTCGGTCTTCTGCGCCACCGGATCGACCTTGATCATGCCGCGCCAGACCGTTCGCGACTTGTCTTGCAGAGCCGACTTATACAAAAAGTCGCTGCGGCAATGCGGCGCCTCGTGGTGTTGCAGCGTGTGGTAGGCCACGTGCTGCCGGCCCTCGGTGAACAACACGCCGTTGACTTGCGAGGTGGCGCCCGGCCCGGCCAGCGACACCGTTTGATTGACCTTGGCCAATCGAGTCCCCATGGCGGCCAGCGTCCATTGCAGGCTGGCGTCGGCTTGCAAGCTGGCGTACTCGTGCCCGAATTGCCACGTCTCTTGCCCCCACTCCTGCAGTTCGACGAATCGCAGGTTGGCGCCCCGTCCGATCGACAGCTCCACACCGCCGCAATGCAAACCGCCTCCGTCGCCGTGCATCTCGCTCAGCAATGTGGCGGCTGCGCCGTCCTCCAGCACCACCAACAGATGCCCCGTCTCGGCTTGGCCGTCGGCCAGCGAAGCAACGACATGCAGCGGCAACTCCACCGTCACGCCGCGAGGCACGTATATGAAGGCGCCGTTGGCCCAGAACGCCGCGTGCAAGGCGGCGAAGCGGTCGTATCCGATCGGCAACTGGCGGAACAAATGCTCGCGAACGAGATCGCCATGGGAACGACACGCGTCCTCAAGGCTGCAACAAACCACGCCCTTGGCGGCGTACTCGTCCAGCAACCGGGAGTCTCCGTTCTCGTCGACCCAACCGGCCAGTTCGACACCGGTTTTCAACGGCGCTCGCGGAGCGGGTCGCGCGCCGGCCGGCATCTGATAGCGATCGAGCTTGAACAGCCGAATGTCGGTCCGCATCCACTCCTCTTCGTTTCGCGCGGGCCAGTTCAGCTCTTGAAACTTGGCCCAGGCCTCCCGCCGCAACTCGGCAAGCCAGACGGGCTCGTCGCGGGCGTCCAGAAACGTGTCGAATGACTCGTCGGTGAAGGAGGAGGGAGCGGTGGTCGTCACGAAACGTTCCTGCCGATGCGGTAGGGAGGGAGCAAAGTAAAAGGCTGACGGACGGAGGCTGACTTGCGGAAACAAAGGCGCCAATGTGGTGGTGCGCCATGCGCCATTGGCCTTAGGCCAAACCACAATCGTCACAGGCTCGAGTTGCCCGGGAGGCCGTTGAAACAGGCGACTAAGCAGCTAGCCGACCGAGCCTTCCATTTGCAGCTGGATCAGCTTGTTCATTTCCACGGCGTACTCCATCGGCAGCTCCTTCACGAGCGGCTCGATGAAGCCGTTGACAATCATCGTGCTGGCTTCGCTTTCGGTGAGGCCGCGGCTGGTCAAGTAGAACAGCTGCTCCTCGCCGATCCGCGAGACGCTCGCCTCGTGGCCCACCGACACGTCTTGCTCGGCGATCTCGATGTAGGGATAGGTGTCGCTGCGGCTCTGGTCGTCGAGGATCAGCGCGTCGCAAACGACGTTGCACTTCGCGTGCTTGGCGCCTTTCTCCACTCGGACCAGTCCGCGATAACTGCTGCGGCCGCCGTCCTTGGAGATCGACTTCGAGATGATCTGGCCGGTGGTGTGCGGAGCACAATGAACCAGCTTCGCTCCGGCATCCTGGTGTTGATGGCGGCCGGCGAAGGCGATCGAGAGAATCTCGCCGCGAGCGCCGGGCTCCATCATGTAAACGGCGGGATACTTCATCGTCAGCTGGCTGCCGAGATTGCCGTCGACCCACTCCATCGTGGCGTCCCGGTACGCCATCGCTCGCTTGGTCACGAGGTTGTAGATGTTGTTGGCCCAGTTCTGAATGGTCGTGTAGCGGCAGCGGGAGCCCTGCTTGCAGATCACTTCGACCACGGCCGAATGCAGGCTCTCGGTGCTGTACATCGGCGCCGTGCAGCCTTCGACATAGTGGATCGAGGCGCCCTCGTCGACGATGATCAGCGTCCGCTCGAACTGCCCCATGTTCTCGGCATTGATGCGGAAATAGGCCTGCAGCGGAAACTCGATCTTCACACCGGGCGGCACATAGATGAACGACCCGCCGGACCAGACGGCCGAATTCAGCGCCGCAAACTTGTTGTCCTCGGGCGGGATCACCGTGGAGAAGTACTCACGGACCAGGTCGCCGTGCTCGCGAACCGCCGTGTCGGTGTCGGTGAAAATCACACCCTGCTCGGCGAGGTCCTCTTTCAGCGAGCCGTAGACCACTTCGCTTTCGAACTGAGCCTTGACGCCGGCCAGGAACTTTCGCTCCGCCTCGGGAATGCCAAGTCGCTCGAACGTCTCCTTGATCTCTTCGGGGACTTCATCCCAGGTGCGTCCCTGGTGATCGGTGGGCTTGAGGTAGTAGTAGATGTCTTGAAAGTTGAGCTTCAGGTCGCCGCCCCACTTCGGCATCGGCTTGGACTCGAAGATTTCCAGCGACCGCAGGCGGAAGTCGCGCATCCACGCGGGCTCGCCCTTCATCTCGGAGATCTGAGCGACAATCTCGCGGTCGATTCCCTTGCGCGCTTTGAAGACGCCCTGAGTTTCGGTGTGGAAATCAAACTTATTGATTTCGCCGATTTGATTTGCGGGCGCGTCGGTGGCCATGGTTTCGCTGCTCTCGATCAAAGGAAAATTGCGATTCGAACTCGGGACTTCGCGTGCGATCAGACTCCGGCGGGGTCGCCGGCCTGACGCATCTCTTCGTTGCGAGCGTCCGCCTCCGGGTACGTCTGCCGAATTCGCTCGTAGCCGTGGTTGTAGAGCTCCTGAGCCAACTCCGGTCCGCCCGTCTCGACGATCCGGCCGCCCAGGATCACGTGCGTGAACTGCGGCGGGTTGTGCTCCAGCAGCTTGTCGTGGTGCGTGATGATCAGCAGCCCCATCTTTTCCCGGCCGATCTCCGCGATGCTCTCGCTCGCCAATCGCACGGCGTCGGCGTCGAGCCCGCTGTCGGTTTCGTCCAGGATGGCGAACTTCGGCTGCAACATGGCGAGCTGAAGGATCTCCGCTCGCTTCATCTCACCACCCGAGAAGCCGTCGTTGACGTAACGGCGCGCGAACTCGGGATCCATCTGCAGTTGCTGCATCTTGCCCCGCAATTCCTTGCGGAACTCGCCCATCGCGATCAGCTCCTCACCCTCTTTGCGGTCGGGGTTGCGAACGTTGGTGGTCGCATGCCGCAGGAATTCGTGCATCTTCACGCCGGGAATTGCCACCGGGCGTTGAAATGCCATGAAGATCCCCAAGCGAGCTCGCTCGTCGGGCGACATTTCCAACAAGTTCTCGCCATTGAGCTCCAGCTTGCCGCGCGTCACCTCGTAGTTCGGGTGCCCCATGATGGCCAGGCCGAGCGTGCTTTTTCCCGACCCGTTCGGCCCCATCAGCGCGTGCGTCTCGCCGCGCTGCATGCGGAGATTCACGCCGCGCAAGATCGCCTTGCCTTCGACGCTCACGTGCAAGTCTTCAATCAGCAGAATGTCGCTCATCAGCCGGTCAGGTTCTCGAGGGGATGGTGAAGGGCAGG
>JAGQPF010000206.1 GCA_020426845.1 Planctomycetales bacterium | reverse complement strand
ACGCGTGTCTGGCACTGGCGAAAACGAATGACCTGCCCCTCGTCTGCCGGGCGCTCATCAACTCCAACGAATTTGCATTCCTGCCATGACAGATCCTGAACAACTCACACTGCAGGGGCGACGGCTTCTGGATCGCCGGGGCTTTCTGGGAACGGCCGGTTTGTCGGCCACAGGGCTGGCCCTGGCGAGCTTGCTTGATGGCGACGGGTTGCTGGCCAACGATGGCGAGCCGATCCGCCCCCGCATCGATCCGAACAATCCGTATGCGTCACGGAAAGCACACTTCGACGCGCCGGCAAAGCAGGTTCTGGTCATCTACTGTCCCGGAGCCGTCAGCCATGTGGACACGTTCGACTACAAGCCCGCGCTGACAAAGCTCGACGGTCAGAAACCACCCGGGATTCCCGAGGTGACGTTTGAAGGGCCGACCGGCAACATCGCCAAGCCGTTCTGGGAATTCCGGCCGCGAGGCAAATGCGGCAAGATGGTGTCCGACCTGCTGCCTCATCTGGGCGAGCACGTGGACGATCTGTGCTTTCTCCACGCGATGACGACTCAGACGAGTGCTCATCCGCAGGGCGAAAACTTCATGAACACCGGCATGACGATGGAAGGCTTTCCGTCATTCGGCGCGTGGGTGACGTATGCGCTGGGCACAGAATGCCAGGATCTTCCGGCATTCGTGGCCATCAACGATCCCCGCGGCCTCGCCCGCAGCGGCAAGAACAACTTTGGCAGCGGCTTCCTGCCCGCCGCGTTCCAGGGGACGGACTTCAATGCGAAGAATCCGCCCAACAACCTCGCTCGGCCAGCGTCTCTGTCCGCCGCCGGCGATCGCGGCACGATCGATTTGCTGCGGCGACTGAACGCAAACCATCTCGAAAAGTATCCGGGTGACGCCAATCTGGCCGGACGCATCGCGAGCTATGAACTTGCTGGCCGAATGCAGACCTCGGTGCCGGACGTCATGGACCTGTCCGGTGAGACTGCCGCCACGCTGAAAGCCTACGGTGTGGAAGGCGGCAGCGAGCTGCGCGGGCAGTACGCAAAGAACTGCATCCTCGCCCGGCGTCTGATCGAAAAGGGAGTGCGCGTCGTTCAGTTGTTCAACGGCAGTGACCCGGCTGGCGGCAATGGCATCACCAACTGGGATTCTCACTCGAACATCCTGGAAACCCACGCGATGCAAGCCGAGATCATGGACCAGCCAACCGCGGCGTTGCTAGCCGACATGAAGCAGCGCGGACTGCTCGAACAAACGCTGGTGGTGTGGGCCACCGAGTTCGGTCGCATGCCGTTTCTTCAGGCCAACGGCACCGGCCGCGATCATAACCCTGACGCGTTCACCTGCTTCCTCGCGGGCGCCGGTGTGAAGAAAGGCATCAGCTACGGCGAGAGCGATGAATTCGGTTTCAAAGTCGCGTCCCATCCGACGACGGTCCACGACTTCAACGCCACGCTGCTGCACTTGATGGGCCTCGATCACCAGCGCCTGACGTTCTACTACAATGGCCTCGAACGCCGCCTGACCGTCGTGCATGGCCACGTCGTCAACGACGTGCTTGGATAGGCATGAGCTACGCATGAGTTACTGTGCCCCGGGAAAGGAACCTGCCTTGCGGCTGCCATTGAACTTTGACGCCTGGAAATGTCGGCCAACGATGCGGACTTCAACCTCTTCTCCCGCACTCAACGGTTGAACCGTGCCATGACACGGGAACAATTTGAGGGCGGGCTTTTGGGGCTGGCGCTCGGCGATGCGTTCGCAGCACCCTATGAAGGCGGTTGGCTCGAGCGGTCCGTTTGGCTGGCGATTGGAACGGCGAAGGGCGGGCGACGGCGTTGGACCGACGATACTCAAATGTCGCTCGACCTGGCCGCTTCCTTGATTGACAGGGGCGATGTCGACCTTGACGACATCAGTCAGCGGTTCGCGAACGGCTATCGGTGGAGCCGCGGTTACGGGTCAGGTGCTGCCAAAGTCCTCAAACGGATTCGCCGCGGTGTTCCCTGGCGGGAAGCGTCCACGTCCGTCTACCCGGGAGGATCATTCGGGAACGGCGGTGCGATGCGTTCTCCAGTGATCGGCATGTATTTCGCCGGGAGTCCCGACGTACTCGAGGAGAAGAGCAAGGCGGTGGCCATGATTACGCACGCGCATCCACTCGCTCAGGAGGCGGCTTATTTGATTGCCCTTGCCACTGCCACCGCGATGACTCAACGGACAGCAAATGAAGTGGTTTCCGCGTGCTTGCCCGTAGCTCGGGAGCCCGAACTACAACGACGACTCGGCATCGCGCATCGTTGGCTCTCCAACCGAACGGTTCCCGATGCCAAAACGATCAAGGCCGAGCTCGGAAACGGCGTTGCGGCCGTTGATTCGGTCGTGACAGCGCTTTACTTGGCCGCGGCAGGGGCGGATGGCCCCTTTGAATCAGTTCTCGACAGCGCAATTGCGGGATGTGGCGACACCGACACCATTGCCGCGATGGCCTGCGCGATTTGGGGAGCAGCCAAAGGAAAAGGCGCGTTGCCCGTCGACAAGATTCGCAAATTAGAGCGGGCCGATGAGATACAAGCGACCGCGAGTCGGCTCCATGCAAAGAGCCTCGCGTAGCTGGAAAGTGGCTGACGCAGTCCACGACGCCGTTATCGCGACCGGTGATCTGTACGACGGACTTCCAGTCCGTCGACAACTGTCACGGGCGACGGACTGGAAGTCCGTCGTACAATCGGTCCCACCAAGAAACCCCTTGGCCTCAAATCTCCGTATTGGCTCAATCGATGGCGATGACGACGTTGAGTGATGTCAGAACCAGTGCGAACACCGATTGGGGTGCGTGAGTTGATGTGGAGCCGGGATTCCTAAACGGGCCTACCCAATTGCTGTACACCAGACAGAGGATGGACGCCATGCCCACTGAAGAAGAACTCTATCAGCAGGTCCTTGCCGCCCCGCACGACGACGCTCCTCGCTTGACTTACGCGGACTGGCTGACAGCTCAAGGCGACATTCGCGGTGAATTCATCCGCCTGCAATGCGAGCTGGACGGAATGTCCCCTTTTGATGATCGCTGGAGTGACGCTGTCTCGCGAGAACGACGGCTGTTCTATGAACACGGAGCGGACTGGAACCGTCGTGAGGTGATTCGCCGTGGATTTGTGTCTGGATTGAATCAGTATCAGCCAGCCAAAATCGACGAGTGGGGACCTGACATCTTCGGCAACCACCCCATCGACTTCATTTGGTTTTACTACCAGGAAAAACCTGGTTGGGGGAAGAGTTTTGCCGAGTGCGAGTTCCTGAAACAGTTGCGGACGATCTGGATTGGCGGCCGTTCAGCATCCATTGAATCCTCGGACTTGTTTGACATGCTCGCCTCCCCGCATCTTGCCGATCTGGACACGTTCTGCATCACCGGCGACAGCATGGAGGGCCTAGGTCCGTCGACTTTTCCGGAGTTGATCAACCACGGAGGTCCGCTTCCACCAGCCTTGCAGCAGCTGCGGGCACTTAGCCTCAACCTGTGGGGCAGGCCAATCATGGACGACTCCGGGATGGAACTGCTTGTCGAGTCGGACTTGGGTTCCTCACTGACGTGCCTCTGCCTCAAGGGGCAGACGGCGCTGACGCCGCGCGGGCTGACGGCTCTTGCAGGGTCTTCACTTTGGACGCGCCTGCAAGAACTGGATCTCGACTTTCAGCGAAACGTCCCTGACGTGTTCGATCGGGCGTGGAGTCAATCTCGCTTGCAACGTCTGCGCGTCACGACCCGAAGTGATCAATTCGAAAGGCTGTTCCTCACGGCGTCCCGATGGGGTGAACTGACGCACCTCGATCTTGGCGACACAGTGTTGCCACTGGAGCATTTCCGCCGCTTTGTGGAGCACTCTGCCTTCTCAAATTTGCGGGAACTGCACATTGATCGGATAAGCTGTGAGCACATCCACTTCCTTGCCAGTGCCCCTCATGCTGCAGGACTGCGATCGCTCACTTTCGGCCAAGACCCTAACGACGGCGACGGACTGATCGCATTGAGCAGATCGTCGAAGTGCAATCGACTGTGTGAACTGAACATCAACCATGTGACACCCGAGGGCATAAAGGCGCTGGTCGAAAGCAAGAACTTTTCGCGGCTTCACACACTTTCTTTCAACGCGGATGAACTTGATGAGTGTCTTGATGTGCTCGCCGAAGCCACGAACCTCCCTGTGCTGACCAACCTTCAAGCCTACTCGAACTCGGGAGAGTTGGATGAGAACCGGTTAAACAAGCTGTTAGCGTCGCCATGCGCGCAGCGACTGAGCTATATCGATGTGATCGCCCATTCAGAAGCATGCCACGATGCGTTGCGCCAAGCGGATCAGATTGTATGGCTCGGCTCTTATTGCACCAATTTTGCGACGGAGAGATGTCGCAAGCACAACCTCTATCCCAATTATTTTGTCCCGCCAACTCCGCGTTTCTTCTCCTGGAAGCCACCCATCTAGGAGGCAATTGAGGCCAGTCGAGCGATACAGGGAAGCAACTCACCGCCCCCAATTCATCCCGCAAAAGTGCCAGCATGCCAATCGATCTTCAACGTTGGAGAAAACTGCAGCCGGCCTGCGCCGTTAAGCAAGTGAGGGACGGAGAAATCGTGACACGACTGTTGTCCATCCTGGCCGTGATTTCCGTGAACGCCCTGGCCGTTGCCGGAGATTCGCTGCCGCCGTTGAGCGCGGCTCCGCAAAGCGTCGAGCAGCTCTGGGCCGGATACGATCCTCGTTCCGAGCCGCTTGAGGCGCGCGTCGTCCGTGAGTGGCAGGAAGACGGTGTTACGCTGCGGTATGTCACCTATGCCATTGGCGCCTTTCGCGGCAAGCCAGCGAGGATGGCAGCGTTCTACGGATTCCCCACGGATGGAACGAAGTTGCCGGCAGTGATGCACATGCACGGCGGCGGGCAGCGGGCTTTCCTGCAGATCGTGAAGCAATATGCGAAGCGAGGATATGCAACGTTGTCCGTCAACTGGGGCGGACGGCCGATGGAAGGCGCGCAGCCTGACGATCCCAATACCGACTGGGGGGCGGTCGATCCGACACAGAACAATGTCGGCGGCTACTCGAACCTGCTGCCCCGCGACAACACGATCGATCCCTTTCCGTCTGCCCGCAACAACAACTGGTTCTTGCTGACAGTCGGCTGTCGTCGCGGCATCACCTTTCTTGAACAACAGCCGGAAGTGGACGCAAATCGGATCGGCGTCTTCGGTCATTCGATGGGCGGTCGATTAACGGGCTTGGTTGCCGGCAGTGACCAGCGCGTGAAAGCCGCATCACCGTCAGTGGGCGGAAGCGGTTTTCTCCAGACGGACCTGTGGGGGCTGCCGGGATCGGCGCGGCGAGTTCAGGGGGATCTCGCTCTGTTTCAGCGAACGATTGCCGGGCAGGCCTATTTGGCACGCATCCGTTGCCCGATTCTCTACCTCAGTGCGACAAACGACTTCAACGCACCGATGGACTTCGTCGAAAAGGGAATGGCACTCGTCCCGCACGAGAACCAACGCACAACGTATGCGCCGCATCTGAATCATCGGTTTACTCCCGAGGCGGAAATCGCTCGGCCGCTCTGGTTCGACTCACAGCTTCAGAACCGCTTTGAATTCCCGAAGTCTCCGTCCGCCGAACTGGCGCTCGAGCGGGACAACGGCATACCAATCTTTCGCGTCAGCCCGGACAAGTCACTCCCGATTGACCGCGTGGATGTGTACTACGGCTATGAACGCGACCCTCGCAATCGATTCTGGGCCGACGGCGGGGCGACGGTGAGAGGCGGCGTTTGGGAGGCCGAGTGCCCGGTGTTCGACCTCGACGAGCCGCTGTTCGCCTTCGCGAATGTCTACTACCGGCTGAGCGAAGGCCAACGGCGTGAGGGAGATCCCGAAACCTTCGCACTCAGCGTGTTCCGCGCAGCGTACCCCGATGCGTTGCGTGAGGCGAAAGTCAAGCCCACGGAGCAGCCGCAGCGCCTGATCGACGATTTCGCTCGCGGATTCCACGATTGGTACACACTGAACATCAACAATCGCCATCACTGGCTGGTGGCGACTCGCAAGCTGGCCGACCCGCGGTGGGAAGCCCCTCGCGGTGCAACTCTGTCATTCGAGATCGAAACAACGGCAGCCGGCAACACGCTCGCGGTCGAGCTGAAGACAGATTCATGGCGCAACTACAGCGGAAGAAAGCCGGACACATGGACGGCACTCGTTCCGCTCGCCAAGTCAGGCCGTCAGCGCGTTGCCCTAGCCGCGAACGCCTTTGCGAATCCGTCGGGCAAGACGCTTGACGACTGGCATGGCATCACGGAACTCATCTTCCAGTCCGGGGCAAAGTCAGAAACACCTTCCTCAACCAGGCTCGCTCCATGGAGCGGCGAAGTCCCCCGCTTCTTTGATCTTCGCTGGGCTGGCGGTGAGCCCGTGCAACGACGAAAGCCCTTCCTGTCATCGAGCCGTGCGGCCGGTGGCCTCGACGGCGACGAGTTTCAGCAAGCGATTAAAGACTCCATTCGTCGAGAGAAAATCGACCACGAGCCGAGCAGGCGGAATCAGAAAGACCGGTAGTGATATAGTGTGCTACGCCCGCACCGCTCAGCGTTACTCCGCGACATAGCGAATGTCGTCCAGGTAGAACGTGACGGGCTTGCCTTGGCCGGCAAGCGACCAACCGAAGCCGGTCTTGATGCGGCTGAGGTCTCGTCCGTTCAGTGGAATGCGCATCTTCTGCCACTCGGTCGTCAGTCGGACGTCTTTGAGCTCCGCTTTGGCGGTGTCCCGATAGAGCTTGTCGCCTTCGATCACGCCGAGCATGAACGACACATTTTCGTTGCCGCTCGCGCCGCGAACGTAGAACTCCACAGCCGCCGCGCCCGTCAGGTTCAATCCGCCGGGCTGCGATCCGTCCCAGTCCTGCGCCGGCGATTGCCACAAGACTCCGCCCCAGTTGTCAGCCGCTTGGTACTCGACCTTCAGGCACGTCTTCCCCGCGCGCGGTCGCTCCGTCGAATCAAGCGTCATTGCAATGGCTTGCGTGTTGCCCATGTACCCGGACGGCGCGTATGTGGCCTTCGTATCGTCGCCATAGACAACCAACGGCAACGTCGCTTTGGGAGCGGGGATTGGCTTGATCGGAGCGTCCACATACAGCGGGACATTGGCGACAGCCGCTCCACCTTGACCGTCGCGGACATAGGCAAACAGCCGGTATCCGCCGCCACCTGCTGGAATGGTGATTTTGGCGGCCTGACCGCTGGCAACGACGGCGTCCGCAATAGCCGCCTCTTCCGCTTGAGCATCTCCGCCGACGCCGATGGTTCCTCCGTCCTGCCGAAGCGCCCATTGAATATCCAGTCGGTCGCGCTCCGGATCGTCGGCAGCGAGCGTGGCTTGCACTTGCTGACCGGGCTTCAGGAGGTCATTGCGGTCAATCTGAAGCGAGGTGATGCGCGGGCAGCGATTTTGCGGCGGCGAGCCTGTCCACGCTTCGGTCATGGCGTCGGCCGCGGCCAGCCGTGAGCCGTCCGGAAGCAACATGCCGAACCAGGTTGCGGTGGTCTCTTGCTTATGCCCCCACAAGAAGGCGTACGAACCGAGACACAACCCCCGCTGCTCCGTGACCGCTTTTCGGTAGCCGTCCGCGTAGCTCTTGCCCTTGGCCGTGCTGGAAGCTTCGACCGGCGAGCCCCAGCGTGTCTTGCCGACTTCCCACGGGCCATGCGGACCATGTTCGGTGACGATGTACGGCCTGGTGACGGCCGACTTTCGATACCGCTCGGCCAAGGTCGCAATCCCGCCGTACGAGTTGACGCCGATGATGTCGATGTCGGGGCAGAACCGCTCGATGCTGCGCAGTTTGTGCTCGCCCTCACCCAGCTCGGCGATCACGGTCATCGTGGGATGATGCGGGTCAATCCGTTTGATCTCGCGAGCAATATGATTGACGGCGTACCAAATCGCCGGGTTCTTCCCATCGCCTTCCATTTCATTGCCGATGGCCCACAGCAAGACGGCCGGGTGATCCTTGTATTGCCGAACGGCCTGCAGGCAAACCTCCAATTGCTTGAGCACCGCCGCTTCGTTCTGATAGTCGAAACCATGCCGCTGGTGCCCGAGCCACATCCCGACACAGACGGTCAAGCCGTGCTTGTGCGCCTCGCCCAGCAATTCGCCCAAGCCGTCCGTGCTCCACGTGCGAATCGAGTTCCCGCCCGCCGCGGCCAGTCGTGTGAGCTGCGAATCGCCACCCACGCCGTGAACCTCATAGTGCTCTCCATCGCGCAGCAGTCGCCATTGCCCCGCCTGCTCCGCAATCGTGACTCGCGACTGCCCGGCAGCGACGGCGTGAAGTACCGCCTGCAACGTCACGAAAACAAGCAAGTATTGAAAAGGGCGACTCATCGGGCGACTCATCGGGTGCAGATCTCCTGCCAGGATTCCTTCAATCATCGGACCGCTGCCTGACCGTTGCCTGACCGGGCCGTTGCAGCGCAATCAGCCATTGTATACTGCGTCTCCCCAGTCTGTTTCACCGGAGTCGCGATGGCAATTTACGGAACCGCCCTCCTTTCAATCTGCCTCCTTGGCGGGCTGATTGCCGGCAAGCTGATCGGCGTTGCCATGGGCATTGACGCCAACGTCGGCGGCGTTGGCATCGCCATGCTGCTGCTGATTCTCGCCTCCGGACGCCTGCAATCCGCGGGACTCATGGCCAAGCCAACGCAAAACGGCGTGTTGTTCTGGAGCTCCATCTACATCCCGATCGTGGTCGCCATGGCGGCCAGCCAGAACGTTCGCGCGGCCGTTAGGGGCGGAACGATCGCCATCCTTGCGGGCGTCGTCGTCGTCATCGTCAGCTTCGCGCTGGTGCCGCTGATCAGTGGCATTGGCCAGCCGAGCACAGACTCCGCCTCCGAATCCCGGGGAGACGAGGCGTGAACGACCTATGGCTGGCCACGGAGTCCGTGCTGATTAAGTACTCGCTGGTTACCGCCTTTGCGGTCGTCGGTATCATCGTGTGGCTGTCGTACGCCGTGTCGCGGCGACTGACTCACGGGCGCATGCATGGCTCTGCCATCGCCATCCTGGTCGGACTGCTGCTGGCCTATCTCGGCGGCCTGGCAACCGACGGGAAAAAGGGCATTGCGGACATCGAGTGCCTTGCCGGCATTGGCCTGATGGGCGGAGCCATGCTGCGGGACTTTGCGATTGTGGCGACGGCATTCGGAGTGCGTCTGGATGAGTTTCTCAAGACAGGCATTGGCGGTGTCGTCTCACTGCTGGTCGGCGTGCTGTCGTCGTTCTTCATCGGCGCGATGATTGCCTATGCTTTCGGCTACCGAGATGCGGTCAGCATGACGACGATCGGCGGCGGAGCGGCGACCTATATTGTCGGTCCCGTGACGGGCACAGCCCTGGGCGCGTCCAGTGAAGTCATCGCCTTGAGCGTCGCGGCCGGACTGGTGAAGTCGATGTTGGTGATGATCGCGACGCCGGTGGTTGCTCCTTGGATCGGCCTGGACAACCCTCGTTCGGCTTTGATTTTCGGCGGCCTCATGGGAACGACCAGCGGCGTGGCCGGCGGCCTGGCAGCCACCGACGAGAAACTGGTTCCCTACGGCGCGATGACAGCCACGTTCTACACGGGCCTGGGCTGCCTGCTGGGCCCCTCGGTGGTGTACATCGTGCTCCGTGCCGCGCTGGGCGCCTAAACGGTGCCTAAACCTAGCCTGCCGCCTGCCGAAGAAAAAAAGGCCTCCTACAACGAGATTTTTGAAATGTCCTCTATTCAATCCTTGAGGAGACTCGATGCCCGAACAACCGCTACCGATCATTCAGCGCGCGATCGCACACGGGGACCGAACCGCCGTTCATTCCGATGGCGGGGCGACGACCTATCGGCAACTGCTCGCCGCATCCGAGTCCATTGCCGCATCGTTGCTTGGTCAGGCTGACGATCTCAACGAAGCTCGCATTGCCTTTCTGGTTCCGCCCGGGGAACGTTACGTCCAAACGCAATGGGCCATCTGGCGCGCCGGCGGCATCGCCGTGCCGTTAAGCCTTTCGGCTACGGAGAAGGAGCTCGAGCACACCTTGACCGATTCCCGGACGAGCACCGTTGTTGCCGCGCGCGAAGTTGCGGACAAGCTGGAATCCCTGTGCAAGCAGCACCAGCTTCGGCTCCTTGTGCTCGAGGACTTGCCGACGGAAGCTGCCGCACGTTTGCCCCGGGTGTCGCCGGATCGCCGAGCGATGATCCTCTACACCAGCGGCACAACCAGCAAGCCCAAAGGCGTGGTGACGACACACGCTTGCATTCAGGCTCAAATTGAGTCGCTCATCGAAGCGTGGCGCTGGCGACAAGACGATCGCATCCCCTTGTTCCTTCCGCTCCATCACATCCACGGCATCATCAACATCATGTCGTGCGCGCTGTGGATGGGCGCCGAGCTGGAGGCCTTTCCACGATTCTGTGTCGACACGATTCTCGAGCGGGTTGCCGATCATGCCTATACGGTCTTCATGGCGGTGCCGACGATCTACGTGAAGTTGATCGAAGCGCTCGAGCCCATGCCGCCATCGCAACGCGAGCCGATCGTCGCAGGCTTTGCGGCCATGCGTCTGATGATCTCGGGCTCCGCTGCCCTGCCGGCCAGCGTGCATGAGAAGTGGACGGAGTTGACTGGTCCACCGGGCCTCACAAGGGTCGCCTGCGATGGAGGCCCGACGGGTCCACCGGGCCTCACAAGGGTCGCCTGCGATGGAGGCCCGTTTGGTCAGAAATTGTTGGAGCGTTACGGCATGACCGAAATCGGCATGGCGTTGTCGAATCCTTACGAGGGAGAACGCCGCCCCGGCGCCGTCGGCCAACCGCTTCCCGGCGTTGAGATCCGCTTGTTATCGGACTCCGGCGAGCCCGTCACGGAAGACGGAGTTCCCGGCGAAATTCAAGTTCGCGGGCCGAATGTCTTCCACGAATACTGGGATCGCCCCGATGCAACCAGCGAGTCGTTTGTGGACGGCTGGTTCAAGACGGGCGACATCGCCGTGCTCGATGATGGCTACTATCGCATCATGGGCCGCAGCAGCGTCGACATCATCAAGAGCGGCGGCTACAAACTTTCGGCCTTGGAGATCGAAGCGTCACTGCTGGACCACTTGGCCATCGCACAGTGCGCCATTGTCGGCATTCCCGACGACACGTGGGGCGAAACTGTCGCGGCCGCGATTGTGGTGAAACCCGGCGAAACGCTCGACCTCGAGTCGCTTCGCGCTTGGTGCAAAGATCGCATCTCGCCTTACAAGATTCCACGCAGGCTGGCGGTCGTCGATGCACTGCCGCGCAACGCGATGGGAAAAGTCACCAAACCTGCCGTCACGCAACTGTTTGCCGAACCCACGTCGCCTTCAAGCACTTGATCATGGACTTCAAGGCGCAGCTTTCTCGGCACGCTCATCCTGAAACAGCCGTTGACAAAAGTAGTAGAGGTTGTTGCGCCAGTGCGTCGGGTCGTGGCCATGAGAGTCGACGTTCCAGATGTGCGGCACGCCGTTCTCCTTAAGGTGACGCTGCATTCGCTGGCTGATGCGGATTAGGCCATCCTTATTGCCGCAGGACAGCCACAGCAGCTTCAGATGCGATTTCGCCTTGGCAGGATCGGGCACGAGCTCCTCGGGTGACTTCGTATTTGGAGCAGATGAAAAGCCGCCGATCCAGGCGAATGTATCGAGGTGAGTCAAGCCAAAGTTGAGCGACTGCCCTCCCCCCATCGACAATCCCGCAAGCGCGCGATGTTCCCGATCTGCCTGCACAGAATATCGAGATTCAACCGCAGGAATGACATCCTTCAAAAGGTCCTGCTCGAAAGCTGCGAATGCGGGCGCGGCGGCAAACACGTTGCCGGTGGCGCGGTCATTTTTTTGGGCTCGTCCGTTCGGCATCACGACAATCATCGGCACGGCCTGGCCGGCCGCGATGAGGTTGTCCAAAAGAACATCCGGAGTCGCAAACCGCTGCCACTCCGTTTCATCTCCTCCGATCCCATGCAACAGATAAAGCACGGGATACCTCCGCTCCTTCGAGTAACCGGGAGGCGTGTAAACATTCATCTTCCGCGTGGTCCCGACGGACTTCGAGTCATATTCGACCATTTCCAGATTGCCACGAGCGATCCCGTCACGTTTCTGCGCAATTCGGTCCGGCGGATCAGGGTATGCTTGCTTGTCGTCCGGCCCGAGCTCAATCGGCCCGCCAAAGCCTCCACGCCGTCGTGGCGTTTGTTCAGATTTCTCAGCTTGGGAAGCGGCCTTCGGCTCGGTTTGGGCCAACGCGGGTCGGTTCGGAAACAGAGTGAATAGAAGCAGCAGTGGCAGCAGTCTCATGGTGCGATCCTCGTTGGTCCGATGGCAATGGAATGAAGCAGGGATCGCCGCAAGATAATCAGCGTCCGGGTTCCGTCGTAACGATCCATGAGTGGACCGTCAAGTTGGTGTTCTACGGGACTACTGGTTTCTCGAGGACGGCGCCGCATTTTCAATCCGAATTCATTGGCATGACAAGCACGAGCCGCAGATTGACTGGCGTGGCGCGATGCGGATCCCCGAGCTTGCGCTCGGGGCTAACGTCTGTCGCCCCTGTCGGGGCTTTGTGCGCGTGGCGCGATATGGATCCCCGAGCTTGCGCTCGGGGCTAACGTCTGTCGCCCCTGCCGGGGCTTTGTGCGCGTGGCGCGATATGGATCCCCGAGCTTGCGCTCGGGGCTAACGTCTGTCGCCCCTGCCGGGGCTT
>JAGQPF010000205.1 GCA_020426845.1 Planctomycetales bacterium | reverse complement strand
GGCAGGACGAACTGCCCGTCCATGAGGCGCGACGCATCGTCGGCGCGAGCCAGCTGGTGGGCGTCTCCACGCATTCGCTCGAGCAGGCACGCGCAGCGGTCCTCGATGGCGCCGACTACATTGGCTGCGGGCCGGTTTTCCCGTCGCGGACCAAAGCGTTCGCCAACTACGTCGGCCCGGAGTTGCTGGAAGCCGTGGCTCGCGAAATCTCGCTGCCGGCGTTTGCGATCGGCGGCGTCACGGAGGAGCGGATCGTTGCGATTCGCCAAGCCGGCTTCCGGCGAGTGGCCGTGGGAGACGCGGTGGCGGGTGTCGATGATCCGCGAGCCGCATTGGACGCGTTGCGTTCCGCGCTCAGCTGAGGGCGCGCCGCCTGCCCCCTTTCGCACATGCAACGGCTCGTCACGCTCATTTGAAGTCCTGCCGGGCGATGATTGGCTGCCGGAGATTCTTGCGCGGGCGCGGAGACACAGCGACACTGGCCACTGTGGCACGGGAGTTGCCCTCTAAGATTTCGGTCGGGCTGTTGTAGGGCTGCCAGCCTGCGACGAACCAACAAGGCTGACAGTCTGTGGCGCGTGCCAGTCTGTAACCTGCGGCAAAAAGCCCAATCAACACAGGCTGGCAGCCTGTGCTACGAGACCCGACAGACCGGCGCAGCCGCTGCGCCGATCCTCGACCCGTAGTTCGAAGGAGGCGGTCATGAGCAACTTCGCAATTATCGAGCTGGAAGACGGTTTGATGGTGGTTCCGATTCGAGCCAATGAGCAGGCGGAGGAAGTGGCGACGCGTGAAGGCGGCACGCTGGTGGTGGACAGCCTCTACTCCACTTATGAAGAGGCCTGCGATGCGCTCGCGGAAATGGAAGGCCTGGAGGAAGAGGACGAGCGGTATTGATGGGGGATGCCAGTTGCTCGTCGTGGCGGGGAAGTCAGCCCCAGGGAGTCCCGCGCGCCGTGTCGGAGTTTACAATGGTTGAAGCGATGGTCCGGGAGTCCGGACGTAACGCTCACCTCCCGCCTCCCCGCCCGCCCACCAACGATGCGTGTCGCCGATGAATGGGAAACTTGCGACGATCGTCGCTTTGGCCCTGCTGCTTCCGCCCCTGCCAACCTTCGCGCAAACCCCTGCGATGGTGGCGAGATGGGACTTTGAGGCCGAGGAAGCCACGCCGCTCACTTCGCAAGGGAACATCCAACGCGACCAGGCCGGGCCGCGACCGCCGGAGTTTCCCGACGCCGCGAGCGGCAATATGGCCGTGCGCCTCAACGGAGATGGCGCCCATTTGGCGATCGATGACGATGGACCGGCGAGCCGGTTCGATTTCGCCAACGGCGACGCCATCACGCTGGAAGCCTGGGTGCGGCTCGAGAAGCCGCGCGATGGCAGTCCGATGTACGTGATCGGCAAAGGCCGCACCGGCAACGCTCGCTTTGCTCGCGACAATCAAAACTGGGCGCTGCGAGTTGTCAGTCAGCGCGGCGTGGCCAAGCTCAGCTTTCTCTTTGCCACCGAGCCCGTGGCGGGGGCCGACCATTGGCGCCGCTGGACCTCGTCGCTGGGCTTTGACGCGGACGCGGGCTGGCACCATATCGCCGTCGGCTATCGGTTTGGCGAGCCGGCGACGATGCGAGGTTGGATTGACGGTCGGCCGACCGAGGGTGTGTGGGACATGGGCGGCGCCACCACCAAGCCTCCCGTGGTGGACGACGATGCTGTCTGGATCGGCTCGTCGCTGGGTGGCAGTCCCGCCAACAGTTTTCGCGGCTGGCTCGACGCAGTCGCCATCCATCGCGGCCTGTTGGATGACAAGAGCATGTCATCGCATTTCCATCGCGTCGGCGGGCCGAGAATCGTCGGGCCGCTGCCCGAGACGATGCCCGAGCTCGGCGAGATTCCCGCGGGCCAGGTTTTGTTCTCCGTCGCCGAGGGGCTGCCGTCGCATGACCGATGGCTCAATCAGGGTGAGCAGTGGCCTGCCGAAACCCTGCGCTGGCATGGCGATTCGTTCCTCTTGCCTCGCTTGCCCCTGAAGCACGATGCCTGGGGCATCCGCGACAGTTGGCAAGCGCCCGTGCTGCTGCGCATCGCGGCGGACGTCGAACTGCCAAGCGGTTCCCAGCGGCTGCTGCTGCGCGCTCGGGCGCTGGGGCGTCTCTGGATTGACGGCAAGCTGGTCGCACGCACGGAGCCGATCACCAAGCAGCCGCCCAATGGGGAGGAGCCCGTGACGCCGCTCGCCGATCCGCCGCTGCCGGGCGCCCGAGTGGCGGGCTATCACCAGCAAGAGGTGTTGGCAGAGTTCGACGGCGGAGAAGCGGCTGCGCGACATCGCGTGGTGCTGGAACTGGCCGTCGGCGGCAAGAACCTGCGGACGGAAACCGGCGAGTTGTGCGTCGCGGTGCAGTCTGCCGCGGGCGATGCAATGCATGTGTTGCGAGCTGCGGGGGACACGCTGCCGTTGACCGACGAGGCGATCGAGTCGGCGCTTGCCGGAATCGAGTCGAACCTGCAAGAGCTTGATGATGCGAACCGACGCGCGGCTGCCAGTTCGCAAGATCCGTTTTGGCAGCAACGCCACCAAGTCGCTCGCGAGTGGGGCGAAGTTCGAGGGCGCCGCGCCGAGCTGAAGCCGCCCGTTTCGGCTGGCTCGCCACACCCGATCGACGCCTTCGTCGATGCCAAGATTAGCGCAGCGCTGCAGGCTTCGGCCGGTGTGGGTCGGCAACAGGCAGAGCACTTTCACGCCAAGGTGCTGCCGATTCTGCGAGAGAACTGTTTTCGCTGTCATGGCGAGAAGGACAAAGGCGGGTTGAAACTCGACTCGCGCGCCGCTGCTTTGAAGGCCGGCGAATCGGAGTCGCCCGCCGTGGCGCCCG
>JAGQPF010000204.1 GCA_020426845.1 Planctomycetales bacterium | reverse complement strand
GGCTCCGCCAACGATCAGATTGCGAGCAGGTGGATTGCACCGCTCGGTTGGTGCGGGCGATTCGCAAGCGGTTCCGTGCACGGGGCGCGGAGCCTGAGATCCACGATTCCCCCCGTTGCGGCCCAGCGACCAAGCAGAGATCAGCCCCAACGGAATGTGCGCAATTCCTAGTATTACTCCGTTAACTGATCTTGGCTGTTTTCTGAGAGTCGGCCAAGATCGGTTTTATGGACGCCCGGAAGCTGACGAAGTTGCGGAAGGATCTGTCGGCGTTCCTGGACGCCGTGGTCGGGACGCTGGATCATCCTCGTCGGCGGCGGTGGTGCGAGGCGTACGTCCGAGGCGTGCTGTTGGACGGCCAGCGCAAGAGCGTCGAGCCGATGGCGAAGCGGCTGCAGGCGATCGACCAGAGCGACGCGGACTACGAACAGTCGTTGCAGCAATTCGTCAATCAGAGCCCTTGGGACGAGCAAGCCGTGCTGGATGGCTTGCAGACTTGGATCGCCCGGCAGTTCGGCACGGACGGCTGCTTGATCATCGACGACACCGGCTTTCCCAAGCAGGGAACGCGGTCGGTCGGGGTGGCTCGGCAATATACGGGGACGCTGGGGAAGGTCGCCAGCTGTCAGGTCGCCGTCACGTTGCAGTTCGCCACGGACCGTAACGTCGTGGGGCTGGACGCTCGGCTGTACCTGCCGGAAGCTTGGACCAACGACCGCCCGCGGTGCGAGCGGGTCGGCGTCCCGGGCGACGTGGAATACGAACCGAAATGGAAGCTGGCGCTGGCGATGCTCCGCCGCGCCGGCGAACACGGCTTCCGCGTCCCGGTCCTGGCCGACAGCCTGTTCGGCACGGTGACGGCGTTTCGCGAGCAATTGGCCGCCGACGGCTGGACCTACTGCGTCGGGATCGACTCGACGCTGAAGGTGATCGCGGCCGACGCCGATTTGGGAGCCGTTCCCAAGCCCTCGGGGCGCGGACGCCCGCCAAGTCGACCCCGCAAGGTTCGCGCCGGGGCGAAGTCCCCCTCGGTGAAACAGTGGGCGAGCGAGCATGCACACGACTTCCGCAAGGTCGCCTGGCGGCAGGGAACCAAGGGGAAGATGTCCAGTCGCTTCGCCGCCTGGCGGGTGCGCCCGGCGCACAAGCTGTCGGCCGGCCGGGAACCGCTGGGCGCCTGTTGGCTCTTGGTCGAATGGCCCCAGGACGAGCCGCAGCCGACGAAGTACTTTTTCAGCAACCTGCTCCCGGGAACAAGTCTCAGACGGTTGATCGCGACCGCCAAGAGTCGCTGGTGGATCGAACACAGCTACCGCGAACTCAAAGACGAGTTGGGGCTCGATCATTTCGAAGGCCGTTCGTGGCGCGGCTGGCATCATCACGTCGTATTAGTCCTGTTGGCTTACGCCTTCCTGCAACACGTCCGACGTCGTTCGCCAAAAAAGGGGCGCGCCTGACGCTGCCATTGCTGCGACAGCAACTGCAACAACTTCTCGCTTGCTGGTGCGGTCGTTGCCCGCTCTGCGAACAACGCGTCCCTGAACTCGCAGAATTCCAACCGCCATAGTTAACGGAGTAATACTAGGCCGTACCAAACACGTCGAACAACGGCTCGGCGCCCGCCTTGCTGGCCGGGACGGAGCCCAGCTTGTCGAGCACGATCACGTCCTGCTTGCCGAGTTGACCGCGGAGTCGCCGGCAAGTGTGTGGTATTGAAATCGCATAGTGCTCGGTGGAAGAACGCCGGCCCGCTCCCGACGCATCGCTGACAGCTAAGAAAACCGCCTCGTTCCCGCGCTGTACCGGACGCCAAAATCGCCCGC
>JAGQPF010000203.1 GCA_020426845.1 Planctomycetales bacterium | reverse complement strand
GCGCATGGCACCAACCACAGCCAACGGGCTAACCGCTGCTGGCGGCCCGGAAGGGCCGCCCTACCAAGCCTTCGTTTTGGGGTTGGAGAACTCGCGAAGTCGTGGCGAGCCACGAGGTTGGGGCGGCGGCCAACTCAACGTTTTCGTGTTGACGAAGCACCAGCCGATTTTTTGTCGCACGCGCCTCGAGCGACTTGCAGACCGTGCGGCAGTCGAAAAGAATGCAGCTGCTTATTCGCGGGCGCCTTCGTTGCGATGACAACGCTGCGATGACACTCCGCATCGTTTCACAGCTCTTCTACCAGCAATCCGGCCAGTGCGCCGGCTCATCGATGGAGACTCGCATGTTGCGTTGGCTGACCGCAGTGGCCCTGGTGGCCGTGGCAATCGTGGGGAACGGCAATGCAGCGGAGGCTCGCCGCAATGTCGTGCTCTTTGTGACGGACGATCAGAGTCCCGACACCGGATGCTATGGCAACCCCTTTATCAAGACGCCGAATATCGATCGGTTGGCCGCCGAGGGCGTGCGGCTCGACCACGCGTTTTGCACCACCGCCAGCTGCTCGGCCAGTCGCTCGGTGATTCTGTCCGGCATGTTCAATCACGCCAACGCACAGTACGGGCACCAGCATTCGTATCACCACTTCGCCAGCTATGACGGCGTGAAGAGCCTGCCCGTGCGGCTCGAGGCGGCTGGTTACCGCACGGCGAGGATCGGCAAATACCATGTCGCGCCCGAGTCGGTCTACAAGTTCGAGACCGTGCTGCCCGGCAACGCACGCAATCCGGTGCAGATGGCGGACAACTGCGAGAAGTTTCTGAAGTCCGAAGACAAACGGCCGTTTTTTCTGTACTTTTGCACCGCCGACCCGCATCGTGGTGGCGGCACGGTGGAGAGCGATCGGTACAAGCCGAATGCGTTCGGCAACAAAGGCGCCACCGGCTATCCGGGCGTGAAGGAAGTCACCTATCGGCGGGACGAAGTGCAAGTGCCGCCGTTTCTACCCGACACGCCGACCTGCCGCGCCGAACTGGCTCAGTATGCCCAGTCATGCTCGCGAATCGACCAAGGCGTCGGACGGCTTGTCGAGCAGCTCAAGGCCTCCGGACATTGGGACAACACGGTGTTGATCTACACGGCGGATCATGGCATGGCATTTCCCGGCGGCAAGACGACCGTGTACGAAGGGGGAATGCGAGTGCCGATGGTGGTCCGCAGCCCCGACATTCAACAAGGGAGCGGCGTCTGCAACGCGATGGTGAGCCTCGTCGACCTGGTGCCAACTATTCTGGACGCTGCCGGATCTTTGCCCGAGAAGCTCCCCGCCGATCTTCACGGCCGGTCGTTTTATCGCGTGCTCAACGAGCAGGATCCGAAGGGCTGGGACATGGTGCGAGCCTCTCACACCTTCCATGAGATCACGATGTACTACCCAATGCGTGTCATCCGCACTCGCAAGTACAAGCTGATCTGGAACATTGCCCACGGGCTTCCCTATCCGTTTGCCTCGGACCTATGGGACGCGCCGACGTGGCAGGAGATTTACAAACAAGGGCCCGATGCCTATTACGGCAAGCGGACCGTCCACAACTACATCCATCGCGCCAAGTTCGAGCTCTATGACCTCGAGGCGGATCCGGACGAGGTCGTGAACCTGGCGGAGGAGAAGCTGCACGCAGCGGTGCTGGAAGAACTGAAGCTCAAACTCAAAGAGTTTCAGAAGCAGACCAAGGATCCCTGGCTGCTGAAATGGGACTACGAGTAAACCGCGACAACGGCGGACGTGTCGTTAAGCGGTGTGCTTGCTTCAACGCATTTCAAATCCTTCCCGATCGGCAATCGGGTTGAAAAAACCAACAGAAAAACTGCCTTCGATTGCGCCAGGGAAGGTTTTGAAATGCCCTCTATCAGCCCGATTAAACTCCCGAGGCGGTGAGCAGCTCACGGAATCGCGGGAAAAGATACTGGCTGTCGTGAGGGCCGGCCGAGGCCTCGGGGTGGTACTGCACGCTGAAGGCCGGGTGTTGCCGATGCCGCAATCCAGCGATCGTGTTGTCGTTCAGATTGCGGTGGGTGATTTCCAATTCGGGCGGCAGTGTTTCCTCTTCAACGGCGAAGCCGTGGTTCTGCGCCGTGATCTCGACCTTGCCGGTGTCGAGATCCAGCACCGGTTGATTTGCGCCGCGGTGGCCGAATTTCAGCTTGAACGTCTTGGCGCCGCAGGCCAACGCAAACAGCTGATGGCCGAGGCAGATGCCGAACATCGGCACCTGGCCGAGCAGCTCGGCGATCGTGCGAATGCCGTACTCGACCGGCTCGGGGTCGCCGGGGCCGTTGGAGAGAAATACGCCGTCCGGCCGAAGGGCGAGAATCTCGCTGGCCGGGGTGGTGCCGGGCACCACGGTCACTCGGCACCCCACGTCGTGCAAGTGGCGGGGGATGTTCCACTTCATGCCGAAGTCCATCGCGACCACATGGGGGCGGGGCTCGTCCAGCACGGGCGTGTGGTCGAACATCAGTGGATTCAGCCCTTCGTCCCATTGCGTAATGCCGGCAGGTAGCACTTCACGCACCAGGTCGCGCCCCACCAGGCCGGGACTGGATTTGGCTTTGGCAACCAAGCTGGCGTCATCGAGATCGGCTGACGAAAGCACACCCTTCATCGCGCCCTGCACCCGAATTCGTCGCACGAGCGCACGAGTGTCGATGCCTGCCATGCCGACGATGTTGTGCTCAGCCAAGTAGTCGCTGAGGTGTTGTCGAGCGCGGAAGTTGCTGTGGCGGCGGCTCAGGTTGCGGACAATAAAGCCGGCCAAGCGGGGAAACCCGCTCTCGAGATCTTCCGGGTTGATGCCGTAGTTGCCAATCTCGGGATAGGTCATGGTGACGATCTGCCCCCGGTAACTGGGGTCCGTCAAAATCTCCTGATATCCCGTCATCGACGTGTTAAACACCACTTCGCCGTCGACTTCTCCGAGTGCGCCGAACGAAAAGCCAGTGAACACGGTGCCGTCTTCGAGCGCAAGTTTTGCCGGTTGCATGGTATGGCCTGGAATTCGGGGCGGGGGTCGTTCGCAATGTATCGATTGTCGGGACGTCGATTCCTGCTTAAAGGAATCGCGCATATGCTCCGATACCTAATCACACGGCTGTGGGTCTCCGGACAATGGTTTACCAAGGTCCGGACAGCCAAGTAAGGAGGGCCTTTGTTGCGGCGAGCAAAGGCCCTCCATTTTTTTTTTCTTGTTGCCGAGGCGTGCTCTGTTGTCGCCCCCCGCTGGCGATCAGCCGCGATTCTGATCGAGGCAACGGGAGATGTGGCGTACTGCCTGACGCAGGCGATTTTCGTTCTCCACCAACGCCATTCGCAAAAAGCCGTCGCCCGCCGGGCCAAAGCCGCTGCCGGGGCTGACCGCGACATCGCCCTGCTCGAGTAACATCATCGCAAAGTCCATGGTGGACATTCGGCTTCGCCACGGCTCCGGGATCGGCGCCCAGACAAACATGCCTGCTTTGGGTGGCTGCACGTCCCAGCCAATCCGACGCAGCCCGTCGACGAGCACATCGCGGCGTTTTTGATAGATCTGCGATTGCTTTTCGACCGCGGCTTCGGTGTCGCGGAGCGCGACGATAGCGGCAATTTGAATTGCCTGGAACATGCCGTAGTCGTAATAGCCCTTGATGATCGAGAGCGCTCGCACCATCTCGGGATTGCCACAGCAAAAGCCGATTCGCCAACCGGCCATATTGTAGCCTTTGCTCATCGTCGTGAATTCGACGCCCACATCGACGGCGCCCTTCGCGGCTAGGAAGCTCGGCGGGCGGTAGCCGTCAAACGCGACATCTGCGTAAGCAAAATCACTGATCACCATGAAGTGGTAACGTTTCGCCAGTTTCACCACTTCTTCGAAAAACTCGGGCTCGACCGTCACCGACGAGGGGTTGTGCGGGTAGTTGATGATCAGCAGCTTCGGTGACGGGTACAGATGCTCGCAGGTGTAGGCGATGTTGGACAGAAACCGATCGCTATCGGCGACGTCCAGCGCGATGACATTGCCGGCCGCCAAGGCAACTGCATAGGTGTGCACCGGAAAATAGGGGGCAGGGCAGATCGCCGTGTCACCCGGGCCCATCAGGGCCAGGCACATGTGACTGAAGCCCTCCTTGGACCCCAGGCAGACGATGATCTCGTTGTCCGGGTCGAGCCGCACGCCGTAGCGGGTCAGGTACTTGCTGGCAACTTCGCGGCGCAGGTTCAGAATGCCGTTGGACTTGCTGTATCCGTGGTTGCGGATGTCCTGCGCGGCGTCAATCAGCTTGTTGACGACCACGTCTTCGGGCGGATCGGACGGGTTTCCCATCCCCAGATCGATGACGTCGCTGCCGGCGCGACGCTTTTGGTAGAGCAAATTGTTGATCCGCCCGAACATGTAGGGCGGCAGCCGGTTGACTCGTGACGCGAATTCGACTCGCACCTTGTCGGAGGAGGGAGCGGGTTCGCCGGGCGGGGGTTGGGGGATGGAGTCGCTCATAGTTGCAAGAATACGCATCCGGCGAGGTTTGGTCGAGGGGCCAACTCGCGGTTCGCGGCCAGTGGAAAAACCGTTATTGTCCGCCGCCGGGAGGAATCGGCCAGGCCCAACCGGCGCTGTAGCCGCCATCGACAAACAAGGTCTGCCCCGTCATGAAGGCCGCCGCCGGGCTGGCCAGAAAGAGGGCGGTTCCGACCATGTCCTCGGGCGTCCCCAGCCGCCGCTGAGGCGTGTTGGCCAATCCCCATTGCTGCATTTTTTCGTCCGACCAAAGCTGCTTCGTCAGGTCCGTGAGGATGAATCCCGGCGCCAGTCCGTTGACCCGCACGCCAAACTCACCCCACTCGAGGGCCAAAACGCGTGTCATATGGCCCATCGCGGCCTTGCTCATGGCATACGGGCCAACGCTGTGGAGGGGCCGATCGGTATTGAGCGAGGCGATATTGATCTGGCAGCCGCTTTGACGCTCCACCATATGCCGCCCGACCTCGCGGCTCATCAGAAACGCACCCCGCAGGTTGATATCGAGCACAAAGTCGAAATCCTCGTCCGTCACTTCCAAGCAAGGCTTGCGGCGGTTCACACCGGCTACATTCACCAGTGTGTCAATCTTGCCGAATCGCTCCAGCGTGTCCCGAACACAACGGTCGATCGACTCGCGTTGGCTGACGTCACATTCGCAGATTTCCAGCGTGACGCCGTCGGCCTCATGTCGCCGAGCGGTTTCGGCCAAGGTTTCCGTGTGCCTGCCGGTGATGATCGTCGTCGCGCCTCGGCGAGCGAATCCCACCGCAATCGCCTCGCCAATGCCCCGGCTGCCCCCGGAGATCAATACGGTTTGCCCTGAAACGGAAAAAAGCTCGTCCGCCATCTCGTCCTCGTCGGAGTTCATGTGTTGTGACGTCACCCTTGCCCCCACCATGCCAACGGCGCCGGGGGCCTGGGTAGTTTAACAGTGTGGTGGAAGAGCTGCAGAGCTTCCGGGCGTCTTTGCCCATGCGCTGCTTTCAACCGTGCGCAACCCTCTGCGCTAGCCAAAGCACGTTTCCCGCGTAGCATGGGCGCCGTCGCCCGTGCAGCACTACACAACCCCTCTGCGCCGGCCGAGACACGTTTCCCGCGTAGCATGGGCGCCCTCGCCCGTGCAGCACTGCACAACCCCTCTGCGCCGGCCGAGACACGTTTCCCACCTCACGAGGGCTAGAAACGCTCCGAGCGGCTGCTCGCCGCGCACGGGCGAGGACGCCCATGCTCCGGGGCTGTTCGCCACGCACCGGCGAGGAAGTGAAGCGATACTTCTTGGATTCGTGCGGGATTTTCTGAATCCAGGCCACAACGCGGTCGATGCGACAAAAGCGGGCTTGACCCGTGTCAAGACATGCGGGACGATCCCAGCCCGCTTTAGTTTCGGGATTCCTTGTCGGCCCAACTCAAGGAGTGAGGCGAATGAAGTCGACGGCGATGCTCGCCCTGCTGGCTCTACAGCTGAGCGGGTGCACGTACAACGCGAACCGCTTGGCCGGCGCGGGTGCCGTGACCGGGGCGATCGCGGGCGCGGCCATTGGCCGAGATCCGAAGGCGGCTGCCATTGGCGGCGCGATTGGAGCGGTTTCGGGCGCGGCCGTGGGCGGCGCGATCGACGAGGCCGAGGCGCGAAACGCCGCGATTATCGAACAGCAGGTCGGCCAACGGTTCGAAGGCGCCGTCACTCACCAACAAGTCATCGCGATGACTCAATCGGGACTCAGTGACGCGGTCATTGCCACCCACATCAATGCTTACGGTGTCGCACGCGCGCCAACCGCCAACGATCTGATTATGCTAAGGCAGGCGGGCGTGAGCGATGCAGTGCTGCAGGCGCTGCAGACGGCTGGCGTTCCGCAAGTTCAGCCCGTCGCAGTCGCCCCCACTCCGGTGATCGTCCACGAGGTGTCGCCCGTGGTGCATGTGCCCATGTACCCGCGTCACCGGCACCATCACACCGGCTTTCATTGGGGATTCTCGGTCGGACGCTGAGCTGACGTAGCGTTGGTCACTCGCTTCTGCCGTCTTGAGTCGAACATGCCGTCGGTAACGGTCCAAGCTGGCTGCCGCCTCCATTTTGGCCTGTTTTCGTTTGGCGGCGAAGGCAGGCAATTCGGCGGCGTCGGGGCGATGCTCGATTCTCCGCAAGTGGACCTGCGGATTTCGGCAAGCTCGCATTTCGAATGCAAGGGAGTCCACGCCACGCGTGTGGAGTCATTCCGAAACCGTTTCTTTTCGCATCACGCTTCTCTGCCAACCCCGTGTCTGATCGAGGTGTTGGAGGCGCCGCCCGAACACCAAGGGCTCGGTCTGGGAACGGCGCTGGGCATGTCGGTGGCGGCTGGACTGAGGGCGTGGCTGGGGATGAGTCCCGGCAATGCCGGCGAGTTGGCGGCAAGTGTCGGGCGCGGATTGCGGTCCGCCGTGGGCGCACATGGATTCTTGCTGGGCGGAATGATCGCCGAGCAAGGGCGAGCGGCCGGCGAAGACCAGCTGTCGCCATTGACTCACCACTTGCTGCCGCCATCGCAGTGGAGATTCGTGCTGATCTCCCCGCCGTCCGTCCCCGGACTCAGTGGTCTTCAGGAGCAGGCTGCCTTTGACTCATTGCCTGCCATCGGGCCGGCTCGGCGGCAGCAATTGGTGACTCTGGCCGAGCAACGCCTGTTGCCGGCGGCCGCTGCCGGCGACTTCGCGGAGTTTGCCGAGTCGTTGCACCAGTTCGGCAAACTCGCAGGAGAATGCTTTGCGCCGATTCAAGGCGGCCCCTTCAATGGCCCCCTCGTCTCTGGGCTGGTGCGGTGGCTGCGAGCTCGCGGAGTGCTTGGTGTGGGGCAGAGCAGTTGGGGCCCCACCGTGTACGCCCTGGTCGAAGACGAGGCGGCGGCCAAAGCACTGGTCGAGCGCGTGCAAGCCGAATGTCTGCCCGAGTTCGAACCGCTGGTCGCTGCCGGCACACGGGTCGGGATCTCGGCGATTCGAGCGAACGCCGCCTCGGTGAATGTCGATTCTGGAAATCGCTCTGTGGTCGACGAATCGGGGTAGGGGAATCTTGGGGAAGTGGGTTACGCTGTGTGCGTAAGAATTACATGTGAGTGTGATTCGAACGGAAGTTTGAGCGTGCCTCCCCAGGTTTTGCTCAAGAATTCTTCAAGTGCGGCGTCAAACGCGGCGTGCCCCGTTGCACTCGGGACTTGAGGATGGTCGCCATCGCAACCTCGTGGCTCGCCACGACTTCGCGAGTTGCCCCAACCTCAAGCCAAGGTGTGACGGTCCAACGGCCTTCTCCATCCCGTGTTGGGCAGGGAAGTTTTGGCTATCGCGCTAGCGTGAGCAACACTGGAGGAATTCGCCACGCGGCCCCATTTGGCTCGATGTTTGCATAACGATCTTTCCGCAATGGATCATTGCAAATCCGAGCCGGGGCTCAATAGCGTGTCAAAACTGTGACGGACGGGAAGTCCGTCGTACATCCCCGTGTCGTTTTGACTCGCTGATCCCTCGCTTCCGCCTGGCGGCGTGGCGCGGGGGCAGAGGACCCGATCGCGGTTGAGACGCAAGTCTCGACCTCAGGAATGCAGGAGGCATTCCTAACAGCCGTTTTCAACGGCCTCCGTCTAAAACCAGACATGGAGTTGGAGCATGGAAGCTCGCATCTTGCGCACCGTTGTGGCGGTGTGTGCGTTGTTTTCGATGGGCGCAAGCGCCCGCACGCAACACTTTCTCGTCACCGCCCCCACTCAGCAAATGGCGCAGCAAGTCGCCAATGCCGCCGAGCAGTTTCGCAATGACTTGGCGATTGAGTGGTTGGGAAGACCTCTCGGCCCTTGGGCCGACATCTGCCCGATTCGCGTCGTCCCGCATCAGCTCGCGTCCGGCGAAACAAGTTTTGAATTCCCGATGGGTGGCGGGCATCCGCGCAACTGGCGGATGGAGGTGAAGGGACCGCCCGAGCGGATTCTCGACAGTGTGCTGCCTCACGAGATTCTGCACACGGTGTTCGCCACGCACTTTCAGAATCCGCTGCCACGCTGGGCTGATGAAGGCGCGTGCACAACCGTGGAAGGTCAGACCGAACGCGCCAAGCACGACCAGATGCTGATTCGTTTCCTCACGGGCGATGAAGGCATTCCCTTCAACGAGATGTTTCGGATGCGCGAGTACCCCGCCAACATTCTGCCGCTCTATTCCCAGGGATATTCGGTCGCCAACTACCTGATCGCTCAGGGGGGCAAACGCAAATTCGTCAACTATGTCGGCGAGGGGATGCAAACCAACAACTGGACGGCGACGACGCAAAAGTACTACGGTTTCAACAGCCTGTCGGACTTGCAGCTGCAATGGGTTGCCTGGGTGGGTGGTGGCAGCAACCCGATGGCGGTCCGCCCGCCTCGTGAAATCGCGGCGAGTGAGGCGTTAGTGTCGACCAACGCCAATCCGGCGCCCGCAGCAACGCGGCAGTCTCCGGCGCAGGCCTTTGCCAGGCCGGGCGAAAACGTGGCCATGGCCGGGTTAAATGTGCCGGCTTCGCCCCCACGCAATCTGGCGGCCAACGGAGCCGCTGCTCCCTTGCGGAGCAGCGATGGTTGGTATCAGCGTCAGGCTCGAGTTGCCCGCAGCCGCGCACAGTCACCCGCATCGGTGCCGCCGATCGATCCGGCGTGGCGGCAAACGGCGCCACGAGCCCAAGCTGAAGGATTCATTCCTCCACCCGTTCCGGGCGCTCCCCCAATTCCGGAGCCCGAGCCCGGCAAGACAGTGCTGCATTGGAGCAGCAACGCGTCCAATGGCGGGGTGATCCAACGGTAGGACGGGAGGCCGTTCAACAACAACGGATCCGGCAAGCGGAACTCTACGAATCCTTCTTGGGCGGACTCTGCGGCTGAGTCATCAATGACACCGCAATCAGCGTGATGAAGCCAAGCGGAATCGTGATGATGCCCGGCTGGCTGAATGGCACCGGAGCGGAGGATGCGGACAGTCCATAGACTTTGGAGAACGTTTCACCGCTCAACAGGATCCAACCGAGCGAGCTGACCATTCCGACCACGACGGCGGCGATGACACCATGCTTGGTCGTGCGGGGCCAGAACAGCAGCATTACCAGCGAGGGCAAGTTGGCCGATGCGGCGACGCTGAAGGCCCAGCCCACGAGGTAGCTGACATTCATCTGGCGGAAGGCGATGCCCAGCAGGATCGCAAACACGCCAACCACGACTGAAGCCATCTTGGCCAAACGCACTTGTTGGTGGCCGGTGAGCTCCATGCCGCCAAAGCCGCTGAGCAGATCGTGAACGACAGCGCCGCTGGAGGCCAGAATCAGCCCGCTCACCGTGCCGAGCACGGTGGTGAAGGCGATGGCGGAGATGACCGCGAACAGTGTGTCGCTGATGCTCTTGGCGAGCAGAGGAGCTGACATATTCGTATCGGTCACGTCCAGGGTGCCGCTGGTCATGGCGCCGAGGCCCAAGTAGAGGGTCAACACGTAGAAAAAACCGATGCTGGCGATGCCGACGATGGTGCTTTTGCGAGCGCTGGCCTCGTCCTTGACGGTGTAGTAACGAATCAAGATGTGCGGCAGCGACGCGGTGCCACAGAACAACGCCAGCATCAACGAGACGAAGTTCAGGCTGGCGATCGGGTCATCGTTGCGGATGCCGCGGAATTTCGGGTGCTCGCCGGGGCGCAGCACACGGCTGCCGTCGGTGAGACGTTGGTAGTAAACGACGGTCTTGTCGCCATCGGACGACTTGATCGCCTCGCTCGCCTCCCAGAGCACGATCTGGCTGCCCTTAATGGCGCGGAAAAAGCTGATTGGTCCCAGCGGGCCGGTGGAGTCCACGCCGCCGGGCAATTCGGCAATGTGACCGACCGGGTGCAGTTCGGGCTCGCCCCGCTTCTCGCCCTTTGGCTTGCCGTTGACATACACCGTGCCGTCGGGGGTCGTGCGGCTCCATTGAGCCTCACGGAACTCGACCGTGCCGTCCTTCTCGACGCGGGAGAAGAGCTGAAGTGTGTCGCCCACCTGCAGCCGTGCAAAAGGCTTTCCCTCCCACTCGTTCACATTGGGCAGCAATTGGGCGCCGGGCACCGCCGCCACCAGCTCCTCGGCGGCGGACGCCTCCGGAAATGGCCCATAGGAGGCGAACTTGTGGCCGTCCGCGCCGCCCTCGTGCTTCTCCAGGCCGCGGCCCAGGATGATCACCGTGAGCAGTGCGCTGAACACCACCAGCAGCGATCCCTTGAGGAACTGCACCCAGGTCGTCGACACCATGCCGGCCGTCACGACGATGACGATCACGGTGGCGCCGACAATCATCACCCCTTGCCAATGCTCGAAACCCAGCAGTGGTTGGATCAAGGCGCCGGCGCCCACCATCTGCGGAATGAGGTAGAAGATGCTCACGGCCAGCGTGCTGATGCCCGCAGCCAGCTTAATGCCTCGCGAATGAAATCGCGCATCCAGCGCGTCGGCAAACGTGAACTTCCCCAGCCGCTTCATCGGCTCGGCGACCACAAACAACGCCACGATCCAGCCAGCCAGATAGCCGATCGAGTAGAGAAAGCCGTCATAGCCGTAAAAGGCGATCATGCCGCAGATGCCCAGGAACGACGCGGCGGACAGGTAATCGCCCGCGAACGCGACGCCGTTCACAAACCAGGGGATCTGCCCGTGCGCGGCGAAGTAGCCTTCCGACGACTTCGCCTTGCGGCCGAGGAAGAAACTCAGGCCTAACGTGACGCCAACAAACAGAAAGAAGATGACGACAGCGACGGCAGAGGGTTCGTAAATCATCAGGCGTCCCCTCCGCGGCGCAGCCAACCGTACACCATCGACATCACCAAGGCGACAATGATCAAGGCAAAGCCATACCAAATCGCGAGATTCAATCCGCCGATCGACCGCTCCATCACCTCGGGAGTGTAGGCGTTCAACAGCACGAAGGCGCCATAGAAGGCGAAGTAAATGAAGAACAGAACCAGCCCGAGCCGATTCCGCTGAGAGGGAGACGAGTCCATGGACAGAGATTACCGTCGAGTGGTGGAAGCGGTAGGAGTGACAGTCCGGCGGCGGAGGCCGTGACTACTTTTTGCGACGTGGTTGCTTGGGATCGAGATTCGCGTCCAAGTCGGCCTGCGTCACTTTCGACTCGACGCCGCCGCTGGGCACTCTGGCCTTCGCCAGCCACACGCAGGCGTTGAGCACCACTTTGCGAAAATTGTCATCGCCCCAGTTGTCGTGGAAGTGGCCGCCCGTGAAGCCGAATCCCCGCGCCGGCTGCTCGGTGTCGGCACGCTCCACGGCCCACATCATCGCCTCGGCGCGGCCCTTGTTCGCCTGAATATGCGGGTATGGTCCCTTGGGGTAGACGTAAGGGCCATCGCGAACGTCATCGGACGGCACAGCGACCAAAATGGGCGTGAACTTCATTCGGTCCCACTGCCCGGACTCGATGCCCGGCTGGTCGTTGACGAATCGCATGTTGAAGTACCACTCGTCCTTGATCTGGAACGGCTTGACGCCCGTGGTGATCTCGTGATCGGCAAAGTGGGTGAACTTCGGCTCCCAAATCGGGTTGCATGAATGCATATGCTCGTAGTGGCCGCCGA
Organism: Planctomycetales bacterium; assembly: GCA_020426845.1. Classification (GTDB taxonomy): domain Bacteria; phylum Planctomycetota; class Planctomycetia; order Pirellulales; family Pirellulaceae; genus JAGQPF01. Next base: position 25,869 of record JAGQPF010000203.1, on the reverse strand, counting down.
TCCAGCGTTTGAACTCGCCTCCGGCCTGATCCGCCACCACTTCGACACCGAAGTGCATAAATCCGACTCCAACGCCTGAACGCGTCCACTGCTCAATCTGCTTCAGCCGTCGGCCGTCTTCCTGAACCACCTCGTGACGCTGGCCGCCATCCATATAGAACACGATTGCATCCGCGTCCTTCAAAATCTGCTCGTCCTGTGGCCAGCCGTTGAGCAGAAAGTCGGTCCGCAGACCCGGCACGTCGGCTAAGCACTTCGCCATCAGCTGCACTCCCGCGTTGAATTCATGCATCCGCGGGGGGTGGGATGGCTTGCCGGCCATCAACACCAATCGCCGCACCTGCCCATCCTCGGCGAAGGTCGGAGTAGCGAGTGTCAATGCTGCCACGGCAAGCACTAGAGATCGCCGGAACCCGACGCCAAAACAGGAGCGAAAGTTGGAGCGAAAGGTGGAGCTAATCGATGAGGCCACGGTGCGTCCTCGGTTGAGATGGGAATGAGCCGAATGCTCGCAGGGGTGAGGAACTCGGCATTATAGCCGCGCGGTTGGTCAAGCCGCCACTGTGCGGCTCGGAATCGCGGTGGCCAACGTGAAGCGACCCGTTTGCGACCCGTTTGCGACACGTTTGCAAAACAGAATTTTCGGATTTCCTGAGGGGCAAGTTGCCCGGGCGGTGATGAGCTTGTTGCAGGGAAGGTAGCCGAGTTGAGCCGGCGCGGTGAGTGACGGGCGTCGACATGGATGCAGTGTGGAGTTTGGATGGTGCTCCGCCAACTGCGCCCGTGACCACCGTTGCCGGCTTGGCTCGCGCATCGCCCGACGAGTGCTTCGAATCGCAACCGGGAGGGGGAGTGATGGATCTCAAGCTCGAGCTCGGCCAACTGGTCGCCACTCCGGGCGCGCTGGAAGTACTTTCCCGGTCAGAGCAGTCGCCATGGGATTTTGTTCGGCGCCACGCGGCCGGGGACTGGGGCGATGTTTGCGCAGGCGATGCGCGGCTTAACGACGCCGCCGTGCGCGACGGAGGCCGCTTGTTGTCCGTCTATCACACGCTTGAGGGCGTGAAGTTGTGGATCATTACCGAGGCGGCCGACGGCGACGGTTGTCGCGCCGCCACCACGATCTTGCTGCCCGATGAATACTAGAGGGCATGGCCAGGTGATCACATCTCGTCAGCGGGTGGCGTCCGCGATGAAACGCTGATACATCGCCTCCCACTGGGCTGCCAAGTCCTTGGCTTCGTTAGGCCTTTCGCTGGCCAGGTCGTGGGACTCGGCTCGGTCCGTGGAGAGGTCGTAGAGCGCCCAGGGGTCGCCCTTGGCCGCCACCAACTTCAGATCACCCTTGCGAATCGCGCGATTCTCCTCATGGAGCCACCACAGAGCGCGGCCGGTTGGGGGCGGCGAAGAACGGTCGGACGTCGCTGGGACGACCAGCTCGGTAGCGAGACTTTGCCCGGGCCGAGCCGGCGCGCCGGCCGCCAAGGTTGTGCTATCGCCTGCGCCGCAGAGCTCCAGCAGCGTGGGCACAATGTCGACGACATGCCCGGGACGTTGGCACAGCTTCCCGCCCGTTCGTATCCGCGCTGGCCAATGAGCGATCAACGGTGTCGAAATGCCTCCTTCATGAACCCACGTCTTGTGGCGACGAAAGGGAGTGTTGCTGACCGTCGACCAACCCGGCCCGAGACACAGATAGCTCGGCCCGGAGCCGGGCGACGCGTTGGGATCGTGCCCATCGGTGCGGACCATGATCTCGGCGCTCGCACCGTTGTCGGAAAGAAACAGGATCAAGGTGTTGTCCATCACCTGCATCGCTTGCAATTGATTGAGGATGCGGCCGATCTCTTGGTCAACTCGATCCACCATCGCAGCGTGCAACGACATCTTGGTCGCTTGGAATCGCCGTTGCTCTTCGGTCAACGAATCCCAGGGAGCGGGCCGGTTGAGCTCGCCGGGGCCCAGAATCTCGAATGCGTCGGCGAAATGATAGGGCGGTCCCACGTTCGTCTCGACTGCCGACAGCGGCGTGTTCAGCAGTCCGATCTCTCGCTGACGGGAATATCGCCGCTTCCGCGCCTCGCCCCAGCCGGCGTCGTATCGGCCCTGATATTTGGCGATGTCCTCAGGCAGAGCGTGCAGGGGAAAGTGCGGGGCCGTGAAGGCGACATAGTGAAAGAACGGTTTGCCGGCGTGCTCTCGCTGGTGCTGTTGGAGAAACTCGATCGCCCGATTGGCAATCTCGGTCGTGCCGTAGTAGCCTTCGTCCGGCTTGACGGCAGGCAGCTTCTGGTCGTCGAGGTAGTGCACCCGAGGGTAGAAGAAGCGGCCTTGATCGCCGAGGTAATACGAGCGATCGAATCCCGTCGCGACCGGCATGCCGTCAATGTGCCACTTCCCGCTGTGGTAACTGCGATAGCCGAGCGGGCGAAGCAGGGCCGGCGCCAACGGCGCCCATTCGGGTCGCTTGCCTCGCCCGCCGCTGACGACATTCGGAATCGTGTCTCGGCGAATCTGATGCGGGTAGTACCCGGTCAGCAGCGACCCCCGCGTCGGCCAGCATCGCCCCGTGTTGTAAAAGCTGGTGAACCGCAGTCCGTTCTCCGCGAGTCGATCGAGATTCGGCGTTTGAATCTCGCCCCCATAGCAGCCCAGGTCCGAGAACCCCAAGTCATCGGCCATAATCAACAGGACATTCGGCTTGGCCGTCGTCTCGATGGGCGGCGAAGACGGCGGTGAAGTAGATGGCACTTGGGCGAACAGCGTGACCGCTCGACAGCAGATGGCGACCGTCAACAGAATCATCATGGACGATGCGTGCCGCCGATCGCCGCGAGTCCATCGTGAGCGGGCGCGCCAAGGTGCCGTATCGCTGACTCGTTCCCGGCTTCCGACGCGAAGCAACTTGCAGTCAGTCTCATTGATCATGGCGTACCCTTTGTTTGCGAGACAAGTTTGCGATCCAAGTTTGCGGTCCACCAACGTCATTGAAATTCGATCGAAAGATCGGGGCGAGCCTTTCGCAGTTGCTCCACTCCCGCGGGCGTGATCCCCTTTATCCCTTTCAACACAAGCTTCGTCAGCGTCTTCGCTTCGATCAGTGCCTTCAACCCTTCGTCGCTGCACTTCGCGCCGCCAAGAGTCAGCTCCTGCAGTCGAGGCATTTGCGCAAACAACGGCAACTCCTCGTCCGTCACTGTCGGCGCGTAAGCCACTTCGAGCCGCCGCAGTGTGCGAATTTTCGCGGCGTGCCGAAGCCCCTCGGGGGTCGCTTGGTTGTCCAGTAGCGACAGCTCGTCCAGCCGCAGCTGGCTCAAGGCGGCGACGGCTGCGCCGCTGCTCTGCTTGTTCGCACTGCCAATTCCGCATCGTTTGAGGTTCGTCAACGCGGACAGTGCCTTGGCCCCGGTGTCGGTGAATTGGGTATGGGCGAACCACAGCCGATCGGAGAGCGGGATCCTGGCGATTTCGGCGAGACCTGCGTCGGTCAAAGGGGTGAAGTGGAGGTTGACGCTCTCGAGCTTGCGCAGCGCGCGAAGGTCCCGGAAGCCAGTTCCCGTGCACTGCGTGGAGGCGAGCCCCAAGATTCTTAGCTCGGTCAGTCCTTGCAAATGCCGCAGGCCGGCGTCGTCGACCGAAGTCAGGGTTAGATTGAGCTCGCGAAGTCCAACCAAATCCTGCAGGTGGGCAAGCCCCTCGCTGTGAACGTCGCAGTTTGCCAGATTCAGCTGCCGCACGGTCCCGGCATTGGAGAGCTTCTCCAACCACTGATCGGTGACCAGTTCGTTGCGGCCGCCGCGTCCCTTGAGCGGATTGTTGCCGTTGTAGAGGTCAATCGCTGTCGGGACATCGAACAGCTCCATCCCCTGATCTTCTGTCGCCAAGTAGAGCCAAGCGGGCCCGCGTGGCGACCAGACGACTCGGCCTCCCGCCGCCTCCACCTCGCTCGCCAACTTGAGCGATTTGTGTCGCTGCGCCACGGCCTCCGCCAACTGTGGGAGCATGGCAGCGAGTGACGCTCGCAGCTCTTCGTTGGAGATCTTGTTAACCAGCGAGCGTCGCTCCCCTTCGGTGCCCTTAAAGTCCGGGGCAAGCACACGTCGCAACAGCTCCCGATCTGTTGTCGATGTCTTCAGCAGCCGCAGCTTGCCGTCCAGATACGTCTTCCATTGCGGATTGAGTTTGGCAAATCCCTTCTCGGAGTATGGCAACCCCAACGCACGACGCATGGCGTTGTGCATCAAGTAACGCCCATGATCGAGCGTCATGTGGATGGCGTCACGATACAAGTGTTCGAGCTGTTCGATGGGCGCCTGCCCGTTATCGATGTCAGCCGCGACTTGCGCCAGCAATGTTTGGGCGAACGATTGTCGCAATTCTCGCCCCGGATGAAGCCGTCGTAACTCTGCCAATAGCGCTCGGATATAGCCCAGGCTGTGGAGCATTTCATCCGGCGCCGCGTAGCTCGCATCTTCTTCGGCACGCTCCAGTCGTCGCGCCCAGCCGGTGTGGAGCACGAATGTTGCGTGCGGCTGGAGAGCCATCCACCGGGAGATCGTCTCAACGTCCTGCTGGAGCGTCGAGCCGTAGTGAGGTTGAACCGAGACGACATCGTACTGCTTCTCCCGCAACGCGGACGGCCACAGTGTCGAGTCCTTCACGCATGGTTTGTCGGGATGCGATTGGATATACGGCAGGCTCTTGCCGCAGTCCACGTGCCACTGGACGTCACCCTCGAGCAAACGCGGCGTGGTGTCCCAGGTGAGAGAATTGCCGATTAGGTAGATCCGTTGAGGCGGATCGGCTGAGGCTCTGCTGCCCGAGAACGCTACCAGACAGGTTGCGAGCAGGCATGCCTTCCATCGAGCAAAACGTGGGTGGAACATGTTGGTCTCGGGGCGGGGCGGGGACAATCTACCTATCGTCGCCTGCCCACCGTCGAGAATCAATCCGCCCGTACCCGGCCATAGTAGAACTGAAAGGTGTCTATTCGGCGGTCTTCACCGGCTTGCGAGCGGGCGCGTCGTCGGGAACCGGAATCAACTGCACCGCGTCGGCGATGACGTAGCCATCGGTGTCGCGGTTGGAGATCTCGACGACCGCCTCGCCGCCAAAAAGATAAACCCCCAGCGAGTTGAAGCCGTCCTTGCCACTTTCTTTCTGATTGACGGAGAGCTGCTTTTGCTGGCGTCCGAAGCGGATCACGATGGGAACGTTTGTGGCTCGATTCGGATTCGGAGGCCAGCTGACGCGCACTTCATATCGGCCCGGCTGGGGAATTTTGAAGGTGTAGGCGGCGACACACTTGCCTTTCTCCGCATTGCCGTCGTGCACGTAGGTGTCGCCGACTCGGGGATGTGTGACGTTGTTGAGCGACCAGGGCCCTGTCAACTTGGCGGCGTCGTTGTCGACCACCAAGCCGGGCAATTGCTTAGGGTCCAGCCCCGCCTGGCCACCGCGTCGCGGCGGCCCGCTGTATTCGAGAATCTGGCCGTCGCTGAGCAGCCGTTCACGCAGCTGGTCGTAATCGAGATCCTGAACCGCGACGCCCGCATCGATTGCCTGTGCGGATGCGGTCGCGGCGCTTTGTCCCAGCAGCATGAACACCGGCTCCATGCGGATGGAGCCGAAGGCAATGTGCGAGGACGAGAGAGCCACCGGGACGAGCAGGTTGGTGCACTCGGCGCGTTTCGGCGTCAAGGCGCGATACGAGATTGGATACGGGTTCACGCCGATCTCGACATTGCCCTCGTTGCGGACTGCGCCATCGACAATGGTCATCTGGCAGTGGTGCGAGTCCATGTTGTAGGAGGCCAGCCCGATGGAGTCGGCCGGAACCTCGCGGCCTTGGCAGTTGTGCTGCGTCATCACGTAGTCGCCAACCATCCGCCGGCCCTCGCGAATGTAGAGCTGGTGGGTCCAGCCGGAAGTGTCGACATACTCGTCGCGAGGCAGGCCCCATTGGCGGAACTGGTCGCGGTATCGTTCCGGGACGCGGTCGCTGTGTGTCAGAAACCACATCACGCCGATCTGGTAGTTGGCGTGGGCTTGGTAGATTTGTTCGCGCTTGGCCCAACTTGCGTCAGGCCATTCGTAGTTGCCGCCGACAAAGTCGATGAAATAGGCGCCGGCGAACAGATGGTGATTGTTCGTGTCCAGGCTCCAGCCGATTCGCGGGTCGGCCCCGGACTCAAACAGCCGTGCCAGCACCTCGTACTGCTCGGGGTCATAGACGGCAGGTTTGGAAAACGGCAGCGGATCGTCCTTGGTGAGCCACATGCGAAAGCAGAACGCCTGGATTCGGCTGTCCCCGTCGCCTGGCGTGCCGGGATCATCGTTGATCCGAGGCAACAAGCCGCTGTCGGGATCGCCCGCGACCCGATAGGGATCAACGCGCGCGGGCCAGTTGTGCCCGCCCGTGCCCGGCTTGCGAATGCCGTTGTAGGTCTCGCCATACACCGAGTTGGCCTCGCGTCCCGCGTGCCACGAGACTCCCGCGCGGGCGAGCAGATCGCCTTCGTAGGTCGCATCGATGAATTGGCGCGCCCTCACCTCGAGGCCGTTCTCCATCGTGATGGATACGATGCGGGCGCCGGACTTGGTCACTCGATCCAGGTGTGCGAGTTTGCGAACCTCCACTCTCGTCTTCGTCAATAGTTGTTCGAATCCCGCTTCGGCGCGCGAGGGGCGGAAGTTTCGCTGGCCGATGATGTTGTAGAACTCGCGAGCGATGCCGCCGCAGACCGCTGGGTCGCCGCCGTCGGTGTGGCTCAGGCCGCCTGAGCTGAGTCCTCCCAAATGTTTGCCGAACTCCAGCAATACCACGCTCTTGCCCATCCGGTCGGCCTGGACCGCCGCTGCAACTCCCGCGCAAGTTCCGCCATACACACAGACATCAGCCTCCAGCAATTCGGGCTCGACCTTCTCGGGTGGATAGTAGTACCGCAGGCCGGGAACCGCAGGCTCCGGAAGTTTGGGCGTCTGGGCGGACGTCAGGGCTCCGAACAACCCGGAGAAACAGACTGACAAAAACAAGACAGTAGTGCGATTCATTTCGGAAGCTCGGTGAGCAGCTCGCTCGTTTCGGGAACGCTTGCCCTAGATCTAGAAGGTGAAGTGGGTTTAGCCGTTCAGGATTCCGTTTGGTCCATTGGGCCATTGGGCCATTGGGCCATTGGGGCGTTAGGGGGCAGCGACCGGCTTGCCGTCAGTCGCTGCCGGCTCGCGCTGATGCCGCTGCAGGAATTCCAGCAGGGCTGTTCGCCTCCCACCTTCAAAAAATTCGGCGCCGCCGTGTTTCGAATTCTCGAGTGTCTGCAAAATCACCGGGAGCTTCGCTCGAGTGTAGACGTCGACCATGCGCTGCGATTGCCGGAATAGGACCGTGTTGTCCTTGAGCCCGTGGAAAATCAACAACGGTGGATCGTCGGCGGTGACGTGAGTAACGGGCGACGCCAATTGCGCCAACTCGACACGCTGGTCGGCGGGGCCGCCGAGCAGCAAGCGAACCGGCGCCCCTTCGGCTGTTGTTTTGTGCGGCTGGGATTTGGTGCGCAGGACAAAGTCGACGGGCCCAAAGTAGTCGACAATTGCCTGCACTCGCGAGCTTTGATCCAGATTGCCGCCCACGGCGCCCTCCAGCTCCTTGACGTCGCCCGTCATGCCCAGCAAAGCTGCAAGATGTCCGCCGGCGCTGCTCCCCGCCACGGCGATCCGATTCACGCTGTAGCCGTACTTCTTCGAGGATGCGCGCAACCAGCGCACCGCCGCCTTGCAATCGTGAATCTGAGCCGGAAAGATCGCCTGGCTGCTAAGCCGATAGGAGATGCTCGCCACCGCGTAGCCGTGGTCGGCCAGCCACGAGACCTGGCAGCGCGCTTTGCTTCCCGCTCGCCAGCCACCGCCGTGTATCCAAACGACCAAGGGTGGATTCTCTGCCGCGGGAAGATACAGATCGAGCTTCAAAGATTGCCCATCGACTGCGGCAAACTCAAGGTCCTTGATGGTGCGCGGCCCCTCTGCCCAAGCGGACGCGGGGACACCAAGTGCGAGAGTGAAAAGAAGACAACGGAAAAACGGAATCGACGGCATGGCAAGTAGTTCCCACAATGTATTCACGCGTCACTAATGCGTTCCCAATGCGTTCCCATGCGTTCTAATCTGCTCCGCCCACGCGGGACACATCTGGACCGATTTTTGATCCTACTCACATTCTGAAACGTCGACAAAGGGTCACGATGAAAGTTGTGCCTCCCCATTGTCCTGACACGGCCAGCCTCGAGGAATGCCTGATGCGAGACCTGCTTCTTTACATGACTGCAGCAACAGTGTTGGCGAGTCCCACCATTCCGCTCCTTGCCAACGATACCGTTTCTCCAGCCCGACAGCGTGCGATCGCCGATGACACCACATGGCTCGCCAAGGCGCCGTTTACCCCGAAGCAGGCGAAGGAACTCCAGCAAAAGTGGGCAGTCCGTCTCGACAGGCCGGCGGTTTACCGCAACACGATTGGCATGGAGCTCGCCTTGCTGCCACCCGGCGAATTCACGATGGGACGAACCGAGGAGCAATTTGACAATCTGCTCATGCTGGTCGACGCGGATCCCAAGCTGAAATCGAGCCGCGGGGGACAAATTGCGTGGTCAATGTTGATGATGCCCGCGCATGCTGTCCGCTTGACCAAGCCATTTTACATGGGCAAGGCCGAGGTGACCGTCGGCCAGTTCCGAAACTTCGTCGAAGCGAGCGGCTATCAGACCGAAGCCGAGCAGGGCCTCAATAGCGGCGTGCCTTACAAGGGCAGCACGCCAATCTCTACGTGGCGGAAGCCGATGGCATGGCGGAAAGACTTCAAGCAGCACGACGACGAGCCGGTGATGCACCTGTGCTGGAACGACTGCGTCGCCTTCTGCCAATGGCTCAGCAACCAGGAGGAGGTGGAGTATGCCCTGCCCACCGAGGCCGAATGGGAGTATGCCTGCCGCGCGGGCACAACGACACCGTGGAGTTTCGGAGATCTCGGCGTCGCCGAGAAGACTGCGATTCAGCACGCAGCTTGGTCCAACAGTCTGCAGAAGTTGGACGTCCCACAGCGTGTGGCTTCGAGAGAGCCCAATCCATTCGGTTTGTATGACATGCACGGAAATATGTGGGAGTACGTTGCCGATTGGTGGCATCGCTATTCCTACAAAGAGTCATCCCTGAACGACCCGACGGGGCCGGCACAGCAGAGCGAAAAGAATGACCTGCGGCGAATTATTCGCGGCAGCTCTTTCGACTGGGGACGCTGGGGCGGCGACTCCGCGTACCGAATGCGAATCACTCAACGTTCGAACCAGCATCCGCACATGAGCTTCCGTGTGGTGATGCGGCTGAAGGATGCTCCTCAAGTTGCCGAGGCCGTCGATCCAGAGGACGAGCTTCGACGGCAGAGACGCGATCCCGGCGTCGACTCGGAGCCGGTCATTGCGGCGCTGAAAGCCGGGGCGCCGACACTTACTTCCGAGGGACAGGCATTGCCCAAGGAGTTGATCATCCCGTTGAGCGTCAAGCAGAACATCGACTTTGTATTGATTCCCGCCGGCTCATTCTTAATGGGTTCGGACCATGGAGACAAAGACGAGCTGCCGCAGCACCGAGTTGTCATTTCAACGCCCTTCTATATGGCGAGACATGAGCTCACTCAGGGACAGTGGGACGCGGTCATGGGCAAACACGCGGGTCTGGCCGAGCTGACGAAGGGGGGCGATCATGAAATGACTGGCCCCGCGAAGGCAATGAACATGCTCAGCTGGCACGACTGCCAGGACTACATTCAGAAGCTGACGCAGAAAGCGGAGGGGCATCGCTTTAGTCTGCCTACCGAGGCGCAGTGGGAGTACGCTTGTCGAGCCGGAAGCACCACCGAGTACCACTTCGGCGATGACGCGGGGCAACTGGGGGAGTATGCCTACTATCAAGGAAACATGAACTGGCCCGGACAACCCGGCTTTGGCGGAAAAGCGTTCTACCATGATGTCGGCCGCAAACGGCCAAACGCCTGGGGGCTGTACGACATGCACGGCGGCGTCTGGGAATGGTGTGCCGATCGGTACGATGCGAGCTACTACCTCCATGCGCCGTTGGCCGACCCCGCAGGTCCCGCAACGGGGCGCTTCCGTGTGCTGCGTGGTGGTTCTTGGTTCCGTTATGCGAAGTATGCCCGCAGCGCGTATCGCAAATTCTTCCATCCGGAGGGCGATGGCGATGCCGTCACCGCCTACATCAACGACTTCGGCTGCCGGCTCGTGATTAATTTGGAAGGCCGCTGAGAAACGATCGTGCGCCAGTCGTCACATCTGCTCGTTGACGACCAAAGCTCGTCATTTGGAGCACGTCCACCGAAGCTCACCAGGACATGTGTTTTTTCAGCCGCATCATTTGCATGGATTGGTCAATCTTTTCGCGAAGCAGGAGCACCTGCGGATCGTCTTCGTCGGCAATCTTGCAGAGCATGTCATATGCGCGCTCGGCGCCGGCGAAGTCATCTTGTGCGACAAAGATTTGCGATTGTGTCATGAACAAGGCGACTGCTTCGGAGACATGCATTCGCTTCATCTGAAAGCATGGAGCGAGCAATTCGTGGGCCTGCTGAAACTTCCCCTTTTGCGCCGCAAACTGCGCGAGCGCAATCGAGGCGAACGGGTAATCGGGGTGCTTTTCGTGCAACTGCTCAATCCGCGGAATCGCCTCACGCATGCCTTTGCTGCCGTCGCGGCGAATCCATACACTGCACAGGTTGTAATTGGCAACGCAGTCGTCGGGACTCTCGGCGAGCGCCTCCAAGAGTGCCGCCTCCGCCGTGTTGAAGTCGTTCGCTTGCAAGGCATAGACGGATTTTTCGATGAGCTCCTGCACCCGAGGAGATGAATCGGAGGGAAGCGGCTCGTTGGTGATCTCCGCTGCGAGCAATCGAATTTCCTTCCACTCGCCGCCGATGCAGATGCGGTGAGGCCCCGCGTCGATGACCTTCCGCTGGTGCAAGAACTGCAAGGCTTGGAATCTGACATCATCCGTCCCCCGGCCGCCAAACGCGAATGCGCTTAACGCCTCAAGCATCGGTGGCGTTGCATCGGTCATTGCCAGACGCATGGCGACTTCGCGCCCCTGCGCGTCGCCGCGATCCAGCAGAGCCGGGATTAACGCAGCAACGGCTGGGAAACGATCCAGAATAGGGTTCTTTTTGCCACGCAGCTCGTCAAGCACAGCTTGCCGGGTAGCTGTCGGAATCCACTTGGCCAACGAGGCCGCCCATGGGGCATTGCCTTCGCCCGCCTTCAAGTCCGCAAGATTCTCGCGGGCCTCCCCCACTTGAGAATTCAACTTCACACATTGCTTCCACAACGCCTTCGCGCTCTCCTTATCGCCCAGCCGGCATTTGCCGTATGCCAGGTAGTGCAGACGCATGGCCTCGCAATAGCCATCGAAGCGGTCTTGCTCGGCCGCTGATTCGGCAAGCTGAACCACGTCCTCATCGCGTCCTAGGATTGCCAGCATCTCCAAAGTTGCGATGAGTGCGTCCTGCTGAGTTGGCGGATTGACAAGGATTTGGTCGACGAGTTGATGGGCTTCGTCATGACGCCCCGTCAGAAAATACAGCTTCCCCAAGATTGATTCGGCAAAGCGGTTCTCGGGGCGCAATCGGCGGGTCTCTTCGACTACGGCTACCGCGTCCACTACGCGGCCGGCCTGAAATAAGGCAACCGCCAAATTGTTGCGAGCGGAAACGAAATTCGGCGCCTTGGCGATCAATGCCTCGCATGCCGCGGCACAATCCATAAACGCGGCCTGTTGCAGCAACATCAGCGAGTGTTCGTGCTCATACAGCAACTCCATGGCGTGCTCTTCTGGGAACTCGGCATCTTTCAGCCTCCTTTCCACCTCGGGAACAAGAATTCCCAGCAGCTTATCGGCATGGGCGGAGGCAGAATGATCGGGCCATCGCTCGAAGCACTCCCGATAGTGCTCTAAAGCGATGGTTGCTCTGCCACAAAGCATGGACTCCTGAGCAAAGAGAAAGTGGGCTTCCGCGTCGCGAGGCGAGAGCCTTGTCAGACGCTCGGCAGCTTGGCACGCGCTCTCGCTGGCGCCTTTGGCCTGATGTAGGGCGAGCAGCGTCCTGACGACTTCGGGGCGGGCATCGTCATGATCGAACTCGTCCAGCAGCTCGCTCGCCTCCAGATAGTGGCCGTGGTCAATCAGATCGTAGGCGTCATCGAGCAGCTCGGCCAACCTGCGAGAGATGGTTGGCTGAGCGGGTTTGCGGCTCTGTGCTCGCTTCTTTCGTCGGAGTTCTTTCTTCTGTTTGTTTCGCTCGGCGCGCTGCTTCTTGAGGGTCATCGTGACCTTCCTTCCATGGGGTGGGGAACGATCCGCGGGGGGATTTTACTGGCAAAGCCAGAACCGTGCTACTAATCCGTGACCGGATTCGCGGGCACGATCTGGTGAACCTGTCAGCAGTGAGTAGCGAGTTGGCGTGCAGACCGAGAAGGTGTGTGAGCGTCCGTGAGGCGCACGCCTTGGCTGGCGATCCGATCGATGTTCGGCGTGCGAATCTTGGATTGGGCGTTGTAACACGTCGGGTCGCCATATCCCATGTCGTCAGCGAGGATCAGCACGATGTTGGGAGTGCTCGGCTCCGCCGCGACCGCCTGGCAGGCCAGAATGGCGGTTGCCATCCAATGGGAAATTCGCCCAAACTGTCGGGACCGTGTCATTCCAAACTCCTGTCAGCGCCGCTGTACGCGCACAATGAGGCTGTTGACGGATTATCACCCCACACGGGGCCGTCGAGCAAGGCGGGCTTCCCGTGCCCAAGCGGGGCGCTCCATCCGGGGTCCAAGCCGGGTTCCAGCAAATACATTTCGACTTTCAAGAAACGCAACCCGATGGCCGCGAACTTTGACGACGAGCGCTTGCGCTCAATGGACCGGGAAGTCATTCCCGGCATGCCGCAGACAAGTCCTGCGGACGAGTTCAATGCACAACTGGTGCAGAACGTGCATCCGCCAGCTTGGACGAATCCAGTTCCCGATGGCCGTTACCACCTCGTCGTGATCGGCGCGGGCACGGCGGGATTGGTCGCGGCGGCGGGCGCCGCCGGCCTCGGCGCGAAGGTGGCGCTCATCGAGCGGGAGTTGATGGGCGGCGATTGCCTGAATGTCGGCTGCGTGCCGTCCAAGGGTGTCCTGGCCGCTGCGCGAGCCGCCGCGGCGGTCCGGGATGTTGGATCATTTGGAGTTCGGGTCCCCGCCGGCGCCACCGTCGACTTCGCTGCCGTGATGGAACGCATGCGACGACTGCGATCACGAATCAGCTTGAACGACTCGGCAGAGCGTTTTCGAAAATTGGGGGTGGATGTCTACTTCGGTCAGGCCCGCTTCCACGATTCGAGCAGCGTCGACGTGGACGGCTGCCGATTGCAGTTTAAGAAGGCCGTGATTGCAACCGGCGCACGCGCCTCGGCGCCGCCCATTCCGGGGCTCGACGGCATCCCGTACCTCACCAACGAGACGCTGTTCTCGCTATCCGAACGACCTGAGCGACTAGGGGTCGTCGGCGCCAGCCCCATCGGCTGCGAGATGGCTCAAGCCTTTGCCAACCTCGGTTCCGAGGTGTTGCTCATTGAAACCGAGAGCGGCATCTTGCCTCGCGAAGACCGCGACGCGGCCGCGATCGTGCAGCGCGCCTTGGAGCGGGACGGAGTGCAGATCTTTTGCTGTGGCAAAAATCTGCAAGTGTCGTCCGACGGCCGCATCCACCTGAGTTTCGACTCGCCCGAGCGGCACTACGAAGAAGCGGTTGACCAGTTGCTTGTCTCGGTGGGGCGTGCGCCGAACGTCGAGGATCTGAATCTGTCGGCCGTGGGCGTCGAGTTTGATCGCAAGGGCGTCCGAGTCAACTCGCGATTGCAGACGACCAATCCGCGCATTTACGCGGCGGGCGACGTTTGCTCGTCCTATCAGTTCACGCACGCCGCCGATTTCATGGCTCGCATCGTCGTGCAGAACGCGCTGTTTCTAGCCCGCAAGAAGGTCGAGGCGTTGGTGATTCCGTGGTGCACTTACACGTCGCCGGAATTGGCACACGTGGGACTGAACGAGCAACAAGCGCATGAGCGTGGCGTACGCATCGATACTTTCATCCAAGAGTTCTCCGATGTGGATCGCGCGATCCTGTCGGGAGAAGATGAGGGGTTCGTCAAGGTGCATGTCAAGCACGGCACGGACCGGATCGTTGGCGCGACGATCGTCGCGCGAGATGCGGGAGACCTGATCTCGGAGGTCGCGCTCGCCATGACGCACGGATTGGGACTCGCCAAAATCGGCAGCACGATTCACCCTTATCCCACCCGTGCCGAGGCGATTCGCAAGCTGGGCGACAAGTTCAATCGGACTCGGCTTACGCCGCGGGTGAAGTCGTGGTTCGCTCGTTGGCTGCGTTGGACGCGTTGAGGCTTCGCTGCGGTGGTACGGCAAACGGATTTGCCGCTTCGCTAAAACTCATCGTCGTCGGTTGTCCCGTGTACAATGTCCACTGCGGCGCCGTAACAACCATTGCCTCGTAGACGACTTCAGGACTTCAGACCACATCCGGCCCCATTCTTTTCACATATCCAACCGAGAGATCCACCATGTCACAGAAGTTGCTCGCCCTCCTCGTTCTGTTGGCTCCCGCCAACGCCATGGCCGAGTTGTCGGTGCCGAGTTTCTTTAGCGACCACATGGTGTTGCAGCGCGACTGTGAGGCGTCGCTGTGGGGCAAGACCGACCCGGGCGGAGCCGTCACGGTCACCTTCAAGAATGCAACGAATACGGTCAAGGCCGACCAGCACGGCCACTGGCGGGCTGCGATCGCCACCGGATCGGCAGACGAGAACGGCACGACGCTCAAGATCGCCGGTTCCGACCGGACCATTGAGATTAAGGATGTCCTTGTCGGCGAAGTATGGTTCGCCTCGGGGCAATCCAACATGGTGTTCACGATGGACCGCGTCCCGGACTACCAAGCCGTCATGGAAGAGGCGAAGTTCGACGGGATTCGCATGTTCAATGCTCCGTTGGTGACCGCTATCGAGCCACAGGACGACATTGCAGGCCAGTGGACCGCGTGCCAGCCCGACACGATTCCGCAGTTCTCGGCCGTGGCGTTCTTCTTCGCTCGAAAGCTGCACCGCGAGTTGAAAGTTCCGATTGGCGTGATCAAATCGGCATGGGGTGGCAAACCAGTCGAGACATTCACCAGTCGCACGGCGCTGCGGACACTGCCTGGCACGAAAGTTTTGGTGGAGGCGGCCGTGACGGCCGACAGCAACTTTGATCCCCAGCGCGCTCAGAAACAGTACGAGGAACGATTGCAGAGTTGGAAAGCCGCGAACGAGGCGTGGCAGCGAAAGCCTGCCGCCGAGCGTGGCCGGCGTCCCCGGCGGCCACAACCGCCCAAACGAGCCCTCGACACGGAGGGCCAACCGGGTGTGCTGTTCAATTCGATGATCAACCCATTCGTCGGCTATACAATCCGCGGCGCCATCTGGTACCAGGGCGAAGGCAACGCCAAACCCGGCGCCGTGCCGTACGATCAAACCCTGCCGTTGCTGATCCGCGATTGGCGGCAGCGCTGGCAGAGCGACTTCTCATTCTACTTCGTGCAATTGGCCAACTTCCGCGATCCAGTTGCCGAGCCCGGCAACAACGACCCTTGGCCCCTGTTGCAAGACCGGATGCGCCGCGTGCTCAACACGACGCCAAGAACCGGCATGGCCATTATCAACGACATCGGCGAGGCTAAGGACATTCACCCCAAGAACAAACATGATGTGGGCGAGCGACTTGCCCTGTGGGCGCTGGCCAATGATTACGGCCAAAAAATCGTGTATTCGGGTCCGCTCTACCGGTCACATTCCGTCGAGGACAACGCCGTGCGTGTGTCCTTCGACCATGTCGGCGCCGGCTTGAAGAGTCGCGATGGCGGCGCGCTACAGCGATTTGAAGTGGCCGGGGAGGACCAGGTCTGGCACTGGGCGGACGCGACGATCATTGGCAAAGCCGTCGTGCAGGTTAGCAGCAAGGAAGTCAAACGGCCCGTCGCAGTGCGCTACGCATGGGCAGCCAATCCCGAGGGCGCCAATCTCGTCAACAGCGAAGGGCTGCCTGCCTCGGTGTTCCGCACCGACGCGTGGGATGACGTAGAGGCCTCGGTCGACACCGCCGCAACGCAGCGACAACAGCGGCGACGCGAGCTAGCGGTGGAGATCAAGGCACTGGCAGCCCAACGGTCCGCTCTGCAACGCGGCACGGAGGAATTCCGCGTGGCGACGGAAAAACATCGGCGACTGCTCGAAGAGTTCCGCTCACTGGCGCCCTAACAATCAAAGACACCATTGATCCAGACTGACGAAACCAGATCGCCGTCACGGTCAATCGTCGTTGCCGAACAGCATCACCCCTGCCGCGAACAGCGCGAGGCCCAGGCCGGTGGACACGGTCCAGGCGCCACCGGGAAGCCCTAGTCCGGGAACGCCAAGGTGTGGCCCGACGGCCATGACCGCCGCGGCGGGCAGCGCTGCGAGCGGGATTCGCCAGCCGGCATACTGGGCGCTGAACACCAGCAGCAGCCCCGCGAGGCCGATGTGCAGCGAATTAAACCAGCGCCCTACGATGGGGACGCCGAGCGGCTTGGTCGTCTCCCCGGGGTGCAGGGCCAGGCCGGTTAATCCCTCTACCGTGCGCATCGAATCGACGAGCTCGTTTTGTTGGATCCAGAGCAGGCAACCGGCCAGCAGGGCGGCGCCGGCGAGGAAACGAGTCTTGCCGCCAAAGATCGGCCCCAGCAGCAGACGTGTCAGCCGTTTCGCGCGGACGGCGCCGGAGCTCAACTGACGTCCGTCGGTCAGCAGTTCCTTCATTCGCTCACGCTTGCGTTGCGCCACGAGGGCGGGATCTTGGGCAGCGCGCTGCTTGGCCTCTTCCCGAAGCTGGCGGACCTCGGTCGCCAACGCCTCGGCAATCAACTCCGCGCGTTCGCGAGCCTCGTCCGCTCCGACTCCCTCGCTCTCCAGACGCTTCTGCTCGACTTGCTGCAGTTGGTGTTGCTGGCTCTCTTGGCGGGACTGCTCGATGCGGGCATCGAGGAAATCGTAGACTCCGTCTCTCAGCGAGAGCCGACGCTTGCCGTGCAGTTCGCGGGCCGCCGCGTAGCCGAACAACGCTTCGACGAACGAGCGACTGGTCCGCGCCGCAACGGACTTGCGGAGCGTCTCTTCCTCTTTCCCCTCCATCCGCATGCGCTGCAACATCTTCCTTGCATCACGGATTGGCTGCTCTTGCGCGAGCTCGGCAGGGCGATCGATCAACACCGCGAATGCGACACCACCCGCTGCACCCAACGCGATGGCGATGATGAAGGCGGTCAGCAGTTGCAGCGCCCACAGCGCGGCGAGCAGCAGGGCGGCGCTGGCCGCCCAGGTGAGATAGTCGGAAAGGCGAGCTGCCCCGAGCCATTGCCGCGCTTTGCTCAAGACGCCGTCGCCGACGCCCCGGTTCTTGGCGACCAGACGAGAAATCGTTCCCGTAAAAACGGCGCCTAGCAGGCCGATCCCGATGACGGGATTGAAGAGCAGCACGCAGCCGCCGAGCAATACGCCGCCGCCCACGGCGGACCAAGCGGCGACCTGCTGTCGCTTGACAGCGGGCGCGGAAGAGTGAGCCCGCGAGCAGGTGGCCAGTTCACTCAGTTGTTCTTCACTGAGATGGCCCGTAGAGCCCGCTTCCTGCTCCAAGGCGAGCAGCTTCTCGAGCTCCGCAATGACTTCGCCCATGTTGGCGAAACGCTCGCCGGGCGTTTTGGCGACCATTCGCAGCACCACATCGCCAATCTGCGGCGAGATATCGGTGACGACCGCGTCGGGCCGAGTGACCGGATCGGTCTTGTGCTTGGTGATCAGCTCGATTGCCGTGGCGCCTTCGAAAGGCGGCCTGCCTGTCAGCAAAACGTATAGTGTGCAGCCCAGTGAGTAGATGTCGGCGCGGTGGTCGGCCGTCGCTGCATCTTCGCCTTGCTCGGGCGCCATGAAGGCGGCCGTGCCCATCGCATTGTGGGCCAGCGTGAGATCACCACGAGCGTGCTCGGGCAAGGTGCCGTCATCTTGGTCACCGGTCTCTTCGATCTCCATGCGATTGGCGATCTTGACCAAGCCGAGGTCCGCCACCTTGACGATGCCCGCGTCGCTGAGCAGCAGATTGGCGGGCTTCACGTCCCGATGCACCAGGCCTTGATTGTGCGCGGCTTGCAGTCCGCGCGCGGCTTGCAGGACCAGGCCGATGGCTTCGGCCGCCGGCAGTCGTCCGCGCTGTTTGACGAGCTCGGCAAGATTGGGCCCGTTCACCAATTCCATGCTGAAAAAGTGCGTCTCGCCCTCCGCGCCGAGATCATAGATTTGCACCATGTTGTGGTGCGTCAACTGGGCCGCGGCGTAGGCCTCCCGCATGAACCTCGCGAGCATCCGCGGGCTCTCGGCCCACCTGGATTGAATTGTCTTCAGGGCGACATCGCGTGAGAGAGCGATCTGTCTGGCGACATACACCGCGCCCATCGCGCCTCGTCCTAGCTCGCGCAACAGCCGATAACCTCCCAGTCGCTCTGCGATGGGTTCTTGAATGGGCCCGCCGGCGGCGCCGCCGTGTTGTGAGCTGAAGCTGAATGAGTCCGAGGCGCCGGCGGTCCCGGCGGTCGCCTCCAAGGCAATGGTCTCTCCGCCCTCTTGTGCCGGCGCACCGGTGCGTGGCGCCAGCGACGTGACATGCGTCTCCATCGTCTCGGCCAAATCGGCGGCAACTGAACTTGGAGTGGGAGACTCAGGCAAAGTGGGATTCATGCCGAACGAGGTCGAGGACGCCTCGGCGGTGTTGACGATGATGGTCTCGTCGAGTTCCGGCGTTGCCGGGGACAATGACTCGGCGGGCCCTTCGGGCAAGGTTTCTTCCGGCACGCCGGGCAGCGTGGGAGTTTCGATGTCGCCTTTACTCTTGGGACTGTCGCCGCGCACCGCCGTCGTGGCCGTCGTCGAGTCGGTGGCTCTGACGGCGTAGGTGGGAGCGGGCGCTCCGGAATCGACGCTTGAGGCTTTTGAATCGAGGTGGGCGGTGATCGCCTCCCCGTTTTCGGTAACCTGCAGTTGAAAGCGAGTTTCACATTGGCGGCAAGTCGGCCGGTAGGTGCCCGGCTTCGGCTCTTTGACTCGCATGACGCCCGCGCAGTGAGGGCATTGAACTTTCATCACTTGTCCTTCGAGCTCTACGCTCCTAACAGCCCGTTCTCGAACGGCCTCCTATCGCCAGCGCAGCCACCGCAGTTGCGAGTGGCTCCGTTGATATCGCCACTCCCGGGAATGCGGAGCGACATTCAAATTTAGCAAACGGTCCAAATCTTCCAGTAGATCGTCGAGCGACCGATAGGCGCCAGTCAAGCAGGCCTCGGCGATTCGCCCAGCGGCAATTCGGTCCGGATCCGAGTCGGTGCGCACGGTGGTCGACCGGGCCTCACAAGGGTCGCCTGCGATGGAGGCCCGACTGGTCGGCATGGCCGCACCCGCGGGGGATGGGTGCGTGTGTGCTGCGCCTGACGAGCCGGGACTTCTGGCCGGGCCTCCTGCAGAAGTCGCCGGCAGGGGCTCTGCATCCGCGCCATCGGGCAGCTTGTTCAACTCCCGCCAGACTTGGCCCAAGGCGGCGATGCGGGCGGGCAACACCATTGCGAGCGGTTGCTCTGACCGGGGCTTGGGAGCGTCCGGCAGCCTGCCCATGCCGAGTAGGCAGACGCGATCGAAGTGGTCCAGTCGCAGGTGTTCCAGCTGCACGTCTCCCAGGTCGACGCCCTCCGCGGCTGCCGAATGCACCGCGCCGACCACGGGCAGCAGCTTCGCCGCAGCTTGCCGTGGCGACATGGGCCGGGTCAGGCAGCTGCGGAGACTGGCGCCTTCGACGTTGGGAAGCCGCGCGAAAAGATTGCCTCGTTCGTCCGACAACGCAAGCGATGTGAACGAAAGCAAATGTCGATGTTGGATCTGACCGGCGGCGTCGATCATCGCCGCGGCCACGGCACGGGCATCGGTGTCCCACGTCTCGGTTGAGAAGGTGCGAACGGCCCCCCATTGCGTTTGGGAGGTCACGCGCGCTCGTCGCACCTCGGAGTTCCCGTCTCGAGCGACGATCGCGCCCTGGGCCAGGCCCGGAAGACAATATTGGGGCACCTCCCGCTGGCGCCGAGTCGCCGTCTCGAGCAGATGAACCTCGAACAGTTGGCTGAGCGCGGCGGCGCCCAACGAGGGAAAGCGTCTGGCGTACTCGGCGAGCGCAGGCGCCTCGCCCAAGTCCGAACGACGACAGACCTCCGCGTCGATCAAATCGAGCAATTCGTCGGCGCTACAGCCAGGCAGTGAGCTTAAAAAGTCCTCGACATATTGAGTGCATTGCGGCGAGAGCAGCTGAGTGCAAATGTGGTCCAGCCGCTGACGTCGGTCGCCGGTTCGCTCACTCATCGTCCGGCTCCATGCCCATTCGCTCCTGGAGACGCTGCAACGCGCGCTTCCAACGCATGCGAGCGGCGTCGGGCGCCAAGCCCATGCGCTCGCCAATCTGGCCCCAATTCTCACTGGCCAACACCCAATCCACCATTGCGGCGTCGGGCCCCAATTGCTCGCGGATCTGCCCCAGAACTTCGCTGCGAATCAATTGGTGGCTGGGCGAGTCCAGTGCGCAGTTCAATGGCAACTCATCGACCGGCCGGTGGTCCATTCGCCGCATGTCTCGGCATTCGCGTGTCAACAGCTTGAAGGCGTCGCGCACCTGGTTGTCGACCGCGCGCATGAAGTAACAAATGACGTCGTCCGAGCGGCGCAGATCCACCTGTCCCTGCTTGACCAAATCGAGCAAAACCGCATTGCAGATATCCATCGACTCGGTGTGGCGATAGATGCCGTATTGCCGGAGCCGAGTGCGAGCCCGTCGTCGCAGCTGCGGACCGTACGCTTCCCACAGTTTCTCGGCCGCCAGCGCGTCTCCGGCGCGCAGCCGCACGACTAACGCCTCAATGGTCGCCTCCCCCACCATGGTCGGATTGACCGCATGATCGGTGTCATTGCGGGAGTGGACGGACGAGGAGTCGTGCGCGGTGCTGGTGGGATCGGGTTTGGACATCAAAGCTCGGGGATCGCGTTCGATTGCGTGAATTGTTGGTGAAACCCAGTGACCGTCCATCCTGTTTTCAGTTTAGACAGGCACTACCAACTAGGCGACAATCCACTCCAAAGTCGAACAGAATTCCTGGCTTGGGACGGAATATGCGGATTATCGGCCCGATTGGCAGCCTGTTGCAAAAGCCCCAACCGGCAAACGGAGCAGCCGTCATCCTGCAGCAACATGGCGAAGCGATTGCCGGAGTAGGTGTTTTTGAACGGTCTTCAGCAGCCCGCAGTCAGCTCGCGGTCACCGCTGCAATCCGCCGTTTGGCCAAGGCGACGTACTCGGGCACGAGTTCGAAGCCAATGTAGCGGCGTCCGTGTCGCATGGCGACACAAGCGGTCGTGCCCGCTCCCATGAACGGGTCGAGCACGAGGCCCTGCGGTGGCACAGTGGATAGAATGCATGGCTCTACCAGCCGCTCCGGAAACACGGCAAAGTGCGCCTCTCGACATTTGCCCAATGGCACGGACCACACTGTGCGGCGATTGCGCCCGCGAGGGTGGAAGGCTTGGTCCCAACGTCCGTTGTGCATATTGATCTGGCCAGCCAACTTGCCCGACTCCGGGGTGCCGTGGCGAATGCCGAAGTGCTTGCGGCCACCTCGCATCCGGCTGTGTTCGCTGAAAGTCACATGCGGCTCGCGAACCGCGTCCGCATCATAAAAGTAACGCCGTGACTTGGAAAACAGGAATAGGTACTCGTGGTCCACGGTCGGCCGCCGGCTGGCCGCAGACGGCATCGCGTTGGGCTTATGCCAAATCACGTCGCTGCGAAGCAGCCAGCCGCGATCCTGCATCGCCAAGGCAACCCGCCAGGGAACGCTTTGCAGCACACCGTTGCGATACGTGTCGCCAAGATTCAGCCATAGCACGCCGTCATT
The DNA here is from genome assembly GCA_020426845.1 of Planctomycetales bacterium. Taxonomy (GTDB): domain Bacteria; phylum Planctomycetota; class Planctomycetia; order Pirellulales; family Pirellulaceae; genus JAGQPF01. The sequence goes on along the minus strand of JAGQPF010000203.1, from coordinate 3,714 downwards.
GACGACTAACGGCCGCAGTGCGTCCAGTGTCTCGACCAAACGCTCGACATAATCGCTGACGGTCGATTCGCGTCCTAACTCACGCGAGTCCGAGTCGGAATAGACTCGATGGCCGAAGTAGGGCGGACTGGTGACGACTGCCTGCACGACCGGCGTTTGGTCGCGAAACCGCCTGGCTAGCTCCAAAGCACATCCCTGATAAATCGTGTTAGCTTGCAAACAGTCCATTGCTGCTTCTAAGTAAGGGACTGTGCGCATCGGGGGAGCGCGTCGGTTGAGATTGGACGCCGTATTGCGTTACGCGGCAGGTGTTATTCCGCAGCCTCTGTAGAAATCTACCGGCAATGGCGGCCGACTTCAATGCATCTGGTAGGAAATGCAGCGATTCTGAAACCGAATGTTGCGCGCCGAGGTAACGATGTTCGAGTCCTTGTTCGTGAGACACTCGAACCTCCCTTAACTCCGCAACGTCATGTCCACTAAGTTCAACAACGCGCGGTCATCACTTGGCCTGCTCGTGCTCCTCCTCGCGTCCGCGAAACCGGTGCTTGCCCAGCCACCTGTGGCGACATTGGAAAGCAGCCGATATGCCGACGCAATCACGGAGCTACGCCAGTATCGCAGCGCCCATCCGAAGGACGCGGCGGGGAGTCTTGTGTTGGCAATTGCCATTACGGGGCAGCAATGGGGCCGCATTGTGGAGAGCAGTTGGTTTGTGCAACTCCGTGACGAAATCGTGAAACCCGGCAGAACGGAGGCCGAACTGAATGAACTGTACCGGAAGGTTCAGCGCGACTTGACTGCCGTCATCGCTTCGCTGGATGAGGCGACGAGCCTGTTTCAAAGCGCGACGCAAGCCGACGTGAAAGTGCCATTGCGTATCGGGAAACTTCAAGTTCCAACTCCCGGCGGCCGCTCAACTCCTTGGCTGTCCATGGTTGGCGCCTCGATCACCAATGTGGAAAGCGTTGTGCACCTGGATCAAGCCGATGCGGTTTGGCTCCGAGGGCAAGTGGAACTGCAGTTGGGACTGCTGCGATTCCTGCTGGCCCACGACTTTCGCGCTTCGTTGCGTATCGTGCACTTCAAGTCGAACTATCCGCTGGATTCGTTCGCCGACCTCGACTCGCTCGACTGGCCCGTGACCGATCCTGCGATGTTGAAGTCGTCGCTGCAACACCTGGAGCGATTCGCCACCTTGCATCACTCGGTGCGTGCGCTGGTGGAGGCGGAGCAAGACGATGACCTTGAGTTCGTAACTGCCTTCGATCAAACTCCCACGCTCAACTCCCGCCCGGTCGGCAAGGAAGTCTGGGACCAGCGCCAAGAGTGGTTCACCCTGTGGCAGGATTTGCTGGCTGGGCGGATCGGCGCCCCGATCATTGCGGAGTATCCAACCTTCAAGAACCTCTTCAACGCACGGAGAGCGTTTCTCGAATCGAAACGGTTCGACCTGATTGGCATCCTGCACGGCGACGCGATTAAGCCGTTCCTGGATCCGCAGCTCAATCTAGATCGCACCCAGGTCCAAAAGTTGCTGACCGGTTTTTTGGGCGGCTACTCGCAGCTAATGTTCCCTGGCTAACTCGCGGATTCGCTCAATCGAAAATGCTCCTCTTCCACATACAGAATTCCATGATCGAACAACGGTTGTCGAGCCCCGTATTTTTCGGAAATTTTCAGTTTCGCTTGCGTGGCCGGCAGCGTAGGACGCTGGGGTCGCATGGCTCGCTGGCGGCATTGATCCTGTTGACGCTGGCTTCCGCAGGCAACGCATCGGCGCAGCAAGCCGCGGACCATTGGCTCAATTCCTATCTCGCGAAAGCCGAAACGGCCAATGCTCTGAAAGTGGCGCAGGCGGCTATGATTCGCGAGCCCGACGGCCAGCAGCAACGCTTCGACCTGGGCGTGATTCAAACGCTTACGGCGATCGAGGACTTTGGGCAAGAGCTTTATCGGATGGGGCTGCGCAAGCGGCCTGCCAATGTGCCCAGCCCGCCATGGCTGCAATTGCCGCTGCCGGACAACCCTGCGCCCGAACGCGCCACCTACGCCCGGCTGAAAGCCGCAATCACCAAGCTGCACGGCCAGCTGGAGGAGGCCGAGCAAACTCTGCAGCGCGTGACGGATCCAGGGGTCGCGATTCCGCTGGCCTTTGGCCAGTTGGCGCTCGATTTGAACGGTGATGGCCGAGCGAGCAGCAGTGAACGGCTGCCCGAAGTCTTCCGCAACGTTAGTGGCGAGACGCGCAACCGACGACTCGACGAGGTCGTCGTGCGGTTTGACCTGGCCGACGCGATCTGGCTGCGCGGCTACTGCCACCTCGCGCTGGCCGGCTGCGACTTCATGCTCGCCTGGGATTGGAGCGAAGCGTTCGAGGCCAGCGGGGACACGTTCTTTGCCGGCGGAACGAAACTTCCACAGGGAGAATTATTGTCCATGATGGCCAATCGTTTTCTGCTCATTCATCGTCTCGAAGCGCCGTTGCGCGAACCTGCGCGGCTCGAGTCCGCGCGGCGACATCTCCTTAGCGCGCTGCAGCTCAGTCAGCAGATGTGGAAGGCGATTGAGGCGGAAACGGACGACAACCGCGAGTGGATTGCAGGGCCGAAGCAAACGCATCAATGGGGTCCGCAGGGTGTCGACCAAGCGATGATTGACGCCTGGCAAGAGCTAATGAAGGAGTTGGAGGCGACGCTCGAAGGCCGCAAACGCATTCCCTTCTGGCGCTCGCTGCCAAACGCCCCGACGCCCGTTGGACTGAATCTTGCCAAGTTCGTCAAGCAGCCACCGGAGGTGTTCGATGCGCTGCAGTGGTTTCAAGGCTCGGCGGCCATCGAGTATCTCGAACCCGGAGAACTGCTCTCACCGAGTGTCTGGGAGCCACTGCAGAAGCGGCTTGGCGACCGTTTCGGGCGTTTCGTGATTTGGGTGAATTGAGTTGGCAGAGGCCACTCAGCACCGCGAAAACAAAGGAGGCCGATGGTGTTCAACCATCGGCCTCGCTTTACATCCATGCAGTCGTGAGTTGTAGGACGTCGCCGTGGAGGGTGTCCACGTCACTGACGTCTGTTTTTTTGTCCCGCTGAGGACGAGTAGCTCGTCAAGTTTTTGACGGAGCACATAGACATAGACATGGCCGCGATCGCACGCAGTTGACTTAGCGGCCAGCTAGCCACCTCAGACCACCTTCACATTCTCAGCGCGAGGTCCTTTCGGACCGGTTCCCTCCGTGTAGGAAACGCGCTGGCCCTCCTGGAGGTCATCGTAGTGAACTCCCTCCAGGCTCGACATGTGGAAGAACAAGTCGTTGTTCGCCCCCGTGTCGATGAATCCGTAACCCTTGTCCGTGAGACGCTTGATCGTACCTTCAGCCATCAAAATACCCAATCAAAAATAAGTGTTCCGCGAGGCGCCCCAACACCGGATGGGCGCCACTCGCTTCTGCAGATTGTAACGCTTGAGCGACCTCGATCAACGCCAGAAGTGGGGCTTGACACGAGAGGGTGGTGGTCGACCCCCTTGCTGGTTGAACGATTTTTTTTTACGCCGCTGCGAAGTATCGGTGGAGCTGACGCTGTCAAACCGGTCCACCGGGCCTCACAAGGGTCGCCTGCGATGGAGGCCCGACTGGTCCACCGGGCCTCACAAGGGTCGCCTGCGATGGAGGCCCGACTGGTCCACCGGGCCTCACAAGGGTCGCCTGCGATGGAG
>JAGQPF010000202.1 GCA_020426845.1 Planctomycetales bacterium | reverse complement strand
CCGTTGATGCGTGCATGAACGTCGTTCAGCACCCAGTGGAACAAGCAGAGGTGGATGCTTTCCACCATGCCCATGTCGTCCAATGCGACATGCAATCCGTCTTGCTGAATCTGCTTGAGTTGTCCGCCGCCATAGCCGGTGAGCCCGAAGGTATGGAGCCCGGCGGCGTTGGCCCATTCCACGGCGCGGAGGATGTTGGGGCTGTTGCCGCTGCCGCTGATGGCCAACAGCAGGTCGCCGGGGCCGCCGTAGTTCATGAGTTGCTGCACGAAGATCTGATCGTAGGCCAAGTCGTTGCCAACGGCCATGATCCAGCCGGCGTTGTCGGTCAGGCTAAGCACCTTGAGTCGCTTGCGGCTCGGGTCGTGCAGCTCGGACTCGGGCAGCGTGCTTTTGCCCAGGTCCTCGGCCATATGGCTCGCGGTGGTTCCCGAGCCGCCGTTGCCGATGATGAACACGAAGCGGCCCGCTTGCCAAGCCTCAAACACACGATCGCTCCACCGCTGCAACGCGGGCTGATCCACCGCCTCGAGCTCGGCGCGAAGCCGATCGAGGTACGCCAGCTTGTCCAACTCAATCCCCAGCATGATCTCTCCTTGCGGCGTGGCGAAACTCGGGCAACGGATAGTCGAGGAGCGACAAGGGCGACTCCGCTCCGGCGATCTCGCGAAGCCGGCGCCAGCCTCGTGTGACAAGAACCTGTCGCTCTTTGACGAATTCGGGATCCAGGTCGCGTTTGGCGAACTCGCCGGCGTCGACGTCCGCGAAACGCTCGTCGTCGATGAACTGCGCCAGCGCCGGGTTGCAGCGCAAGTGCCGCTCGGGCGTCGTGTGCAGCGTCTCGGCGTCGACCATGCCAATCACGTATCGCAAGTAGAGGTCGCTGTCCACGATCTCCTCGACCTCGGCGCCGCAAATCGCGCACAGATAGCCTTCATCACAGCGGGCCATTCGATCCACCGCATTCGATCCCCGGCATCAGATCCCCAGTACATCTTCCATCGAATAGAGGCCCGGCGGCTGGTTGACGACAAACTTGGCGGCCGCCAGCGCGCCTTTCACATAGCAGTCGCGATTCGACGCCCGCACCGTCAGCTCGACGGTCTCGCCGAGCATGCCGAAGATGATCGTGTGCTGGCCGGGGTCGTCGCCGGTGCGAATCGCGTGATAGCCGATCTCATCGTGAGGCCGGGCGCCGGTCTGCCCTTCGCGGCCATGCACGCAATGGGTTAGCTCCATCGCGTCGGCGATGATCTGCCCGAATCGCAGCGCCGTGCCGCTGGGAGCGTCCTCCTTGAAGCGATGATGTCGCTCGAGGATCTCCACGTCGGCATCCTGGTCCTTCAAGGCTCGGCCCGCCGCGGCGGCGAGCTTCATGGTCAAGTTCACCGCCAAGCTCATGCTCGGCGCCCAAACGATCGGAATCGTCGCCGTCGCCTCGTGAATCGCCTCTTGGGTCGTCTCGCTGAGGCCGGTGGTGGCGAGCACCAGCGCCACGCCTTGTTCGGCACAGCGCGCCACCAGCGACTCGACGCCCTCGGGCAGCGAAAAGTCGATCACGACCCGGGGCTTTTCGCTCCAATCGGTCGTGAGCGGCACGCCGAGCTCGACGCCCCGGGCCAACACGCCCGCGTCTTTGCCGAGCTGCGGATGTTGAGGATGCTCCAGCGCCGCGACGAGCCGCAGAGCGGGATCCTGGCTGCCCAGTGCCACCAGCCGCTGGCCCATGCGGCCCGCGGCACCGTGAATGGCGACGGAAACGTGCGATGACATGCGGGGCTCCGTGATGCAGTGTTTGAGTGGTCTGACAGGACTGTCGAGCTTGTGTTTTCTGGCCGGCAAGGCCGCCAAGTCGCGGTCTAGCGTGACTGGAAAGCGGCGTCCGCCCCGTCGATTCAACAGCGACGGAGAGCTCAGCTTTATAGCTGAATCGCCTCAGCTTTATAGCTGAATCGCCTCAGCTGTAGAGCTGAATCGCCTTGACGATCTCCGCCAAGTCGTTGGGCACGGCGACCGCTCGGTTGGCGAAGCTCGCGCGCTTCACGCCCCGGCTGCCCAGCACCTCGTTGAACTTCGCCTGGTCCGTGGTGTGGTAGGCGACCGTCGCAGTGGGATCTTTCAGTTGGTGGCCGGTCAAGATGCACACCACGCGTTCGTTCTCCTCGATGGCGCCAATCTGCCTCAGCATGCGGGCGCCGGCCACGCTGGCGCCGCTAGCCGGCTCGCAGCCGATGCCGCCGGCGCCAACCTGCGCCTTGGCGTCGAGTATCTCTTGATCCGACACGCGGCAGACCATTCCGTCGCAGAACTCCAGCGCCCTCAGGCACTTGTACAAGTTGACCGGGCGGTTAATCTCAATCGCGCTGGCGATGGTTGAGGCCTTAGCCTGCCGCTCGTCCATCTCGCGGAAGTACTCGTCAATGGTCTCCTTGGGCGGATGGCCTCCATTCCAGCGCACGCGCCGATCGTGCCAAAGCTGGTACAGCGTGTCGGCGCCGGCGGCGTTCACCACGGCGAGCCGCGGCACGCGGTCGATCAGCCCCAACTCTTTCAGCTCCATGAACGCCTTGCCAAAGGCGCTGCTGTTGCCGAGGTTGCCGCCCGGCACAACGATCCAATCGGGCGGCTCCCAATTCAGCGCCTCCAGCACTCGGAGCATGATCGTTTTCTGCCCCTCGAGCCGGAACGGGTTGATGCTGTTGACCAGATAGATGCCCAACTCGCGCGAGACCTCGCGGACCCGCGCCATCGCGTCGTCGAAGTCTCCCGCAATTTGCACCGTTAGCGCGCCATAGTCGAGCGCCTGCGAGAGCTTGCCGTAGGAGATCTTCCCCGAGCCGATGAAGATGACCGCCTTCATCAAGCGGGTCACCGCGCAGTAGGCCGCCAGCGACGCGCTGGTGTTGCCCGTCGAGGCACACGCCGCTCGGCGGGCGCCGGTCATCCGCGCATGGGTGAAGGCGGCTGACATCCCGTTGTCCTTGAAGCTGCCCGAAGGGTTCATCCCCTCGTACTGCAGGAACAATCGCCCCGGCTTGACCCCCACATAGTCAGCGACCGAATTCGCCTCCTGCAGCAACGTCTGCCCTTCTCCGATCGTCACCACCTGCTCGGGCGGGGCGAACGGCAGCAGCGAATGAAACCGCCAGATGCCGCTGAACGCCAACGGGTCGCGGCGCTGCGTCCACCGCGCTTCGAACTCGCGCAAATGCGAGGGCACCGGCAGCGAATTCCAATCGTAGGCTACATCCATCAACCCGCCGCATTGGGGGCAGGCAACGAGAGCCTGATCGTTCGGGCAAACAGTCCCGCAATCGGGAAAGATGCAGCGTTGGAACGCGTGGTCGGGCACGGTGACACCAAATCGTTTAGGGCGAATTCGGCCAGTCTAGGGGACGTTCCCCGCCAGAGGCAAGTAGCCGAATCGCGCCAACGAGCGCCAACGAGCGCCAAGGAGCGTCAACGAGCGCCAACACAGCGACTTCCACTCGCTGTGTTGGCGGGCGGCACATGGGCGGGCATGGGCGAGCGGGCGGATTTGATTGACAGCTATTTGGAGGGGGGCCTACAATTAACGGGCTACGCGGATTTTGTGGGCCATGCGGTGAGCATCGGTGAGCATCGGTGAACGATAACCACTTGGCTCAGGATAATTGCACACCGGCAAACGACCCGCCTCCCCCATTCTTAGAGGCTGTGATGAAACCAGCGGAATCCAAACCGTTCAAGGAATTGCTAATCACCCTTCGGGCGAGAATTCGCGGCGACGTCAACACGCTCGCCGACGCCGCGCTGCGAAAGACTCGCTCCGAGTCCGCCGGCGATCTATCCACGATGCCGATCCACATGGCCGACCAGGGCAGCGACAACTTCGAACAAGAGTTTACGCTCAGCTTGATGGAAAACGACGAGCACACGCTCGAGTACATCGAAAGCGCTCTTGAGCGAATCGAGGAGGGGGTCTATGGTCAGTGCGTGGAATGCGGGAAAAAAATCCCCAAAACTCGCCTGAAAGCCATTCCGTACACGCCTCACTGTGTCAAGTGCGCAAGTCAACTCGAACAAAAGTGACTTGGCGTTGGTCCGCCCTCGGACGAACGCGGTCCTCTATGCCCTGCTGGGGACGGTGTGCGCGGCGAGCGACCTGATCTCCAAACACTTGGTTTTTCGCTGGCGCGGCAACCCGATCCAACACAACGAGTGGTGGATCGTGGAGGGTTTTTTCGGGGTTGAAACGTCGCTGAACAACGGCGCCCTGTTTGGCATGGGACAAGGCTTGCAGTATGTGTTCGCCGCCATGTCGCTCGTCGCCCTGTCGGGCATCTGTTGGTGGTTGTTCCGCGTCAACGGACTGGACGACCGCTGGTTGACCGTCGCCCTGGCGCTGGTCTCCGGCGGCATCATCGGCAACCTGGTTGATCGACTCGGCCTGGACAAACTCGCCGACACTCCCCCGGGTTATCAACACGCCGTCCGCGACTGGATCTTATTTCGCTTCGGCGACTTCACTTGGCCGAACTTCAATCTGGCAGACAGTTATTTGGTTTGCGGCGCCATCATGCTGATGGGGCACGCTCTGTGGCTCGACCGCCACGAGGACAAATAAGCGGCAAGCCAGTCATGCGGGCGGCTCCAAGTCACTCGCAGTAGCCGCCGCAGGGGCAACAGACGCCAGCGCTGGCCTGTTCGACAGTCGTCGAATGGGCTCGAAGTCGCGAAACTCACCGTCGCGCAAGCCCTCGGGCATAAATCTCTGATTGCACCAGGCCCTTCTCAATGTTAGGGTTCACTGGATAGGGAGGCGACGAAACCTCCTTGGAAGTGCCCCATTGGTCGACTTTTGGCTCGCTGCGCGGCCCATCCCATAAACATTCGTTTATTCACGATGGGATCACGCGAGCCGCTCGTCGCACCATTTGGGCCCTTCGCTTCAGCAGCGGGAAAAAGAAACGGTACTTCGACGTCGCGGATCCGTTTCGCAACAATTTAGTGTCGCACATGAAACTGTCCAGGACGGTGTCGTACGCCGTGCGCGCCACCCTGCAACTTGCCAGGTCGAATTCGACTCGCCCGGTACCTTGCAGCCAGCTGGCGCAAGAGGGAAACATGCCGGAGCGTTTCCTTCTACAAGTCTTACGTAGTCTCGTTACTCACGGCATCCTGCGTTCCACTCGGGGCGTCGAGGGTGGTTACAGCCTGGTAAGGCCGCCGGAGGAAGTCAACCTGCTCGAGGTGATCGAAGCCGTCGATGGCCCGATCGAAGCCTCTTCTCCCATGGGCGACGAAGTGCCGCCCCACACCCAAGAGCGAATTACCGGTGTGCTGGAGCACGTGACTCAGCAATCTCGCGAGTACTTGGCGGGCATCACCTTCGCGTCGCTCTTGAAGGACAACGGCTCGCCCGTTGGCTAAGCAAGAAGGCGAGGAGGCCGTTGAAAGACACCGATAGGTCGCAACCTGGATCTCAGCCGTCCGCGCGAACTTGGACGCGTCGCGCGCTCTTCGAGCAGGGCACTTTGGTGCTGGCCGCCGTTGGCAGCGCGCCGCTCATTGCCGGTGAGTCGGCGCCGCTGCGCATCGGCATGTTGACCGACTTGCACTATGCGGACAAGCCGCCGGCAGGCACACGTCACTACCGCGAGACTCCGGCTAAGCTTGAAGAGGCTGCCGGGCGATACCGGGAAGGAAAGATTGACTTCCTGGTCGAGCTGGGAGACTTGATCGACGCCGCCGACTCGGTGTCCCTCGAACGCAGTTATCTGCAGACAATCAACCGGCCGCTCGCGGCCATCTGCAAACAGCGTCATTACGTGCTCGGCAATCACTGCGTCGACACGCTCCGCAAGGAGGAGTTTCTGGACGGCGTCGAGCAAGCCAAGTCGTACTATTCGTTCGACCACGGCGGAGTGCATTTCATCGTCCTGGACGCCTGCTTTCGCGCCGACGGCGAACCCTATGGGCGCAAGAATTTCCAGTGGACCGACGCGAACATCCCGCCCGCCGAACTCGAGTGGCTCACTGCGGACCTGCAAGCCAACGACAAGCCGACGATCGTGTTCGCCCATCAACGCCTGGATGTGGCGAACAACCACGGCGTGAAGAATCAAGCCGCCGTCCGCAAGGTGCTGGAAGCGTCCGCGCGCGTCCAGGCCGTGTTTCAGGGCCATAGCCATCGCAACGACCTCAAGGAGATCGGCGGCATCCACTACTGCACCTTGGCGGCCATGGTGGAAGGCTCGGGGGCCGAGCACAACAGCTATTCGCTGTTGGAAATCGAGCCGGGCGGCGACATTCGCCTGACAGGCTTCCGGCAGCAACAGTCGCGTCGCTGGGCGGGCAAGGACGCGGTACCCTAGCTTGTTCCCATGCAGGCCCACCTTGTTCCAATTGAAGGCTGAAGGACTTCTTCACCGGGGCACAACGCAGCGCCGCCCCGGATGGCCGATTGAGGTCGGTTGACGGCGCCGCCTCGTTGGTTTCACAAACGGCCTTCGTCTTTGTGGGCGACGCGCGCGACAATGCGGAAACGAACCTCGCGGCGCCGCGCAATTTCCTGGGCTTGCGGTACACTGAAACGTGAATGGGCGAAACGCATCCCTCGAGGCCAAACACGATGGCGGACGACATTGAGCAACGCCTGCAGCTAGCCGTGGAAGTCGCGCGCGAGGCGGGCGAGATCACGCTGGAGCACTACCAGTCGGCGTCGCTTCGCGTGGAGAGCAAGGCCGATGAGTCGCCCGTGACAGCGGCCGATCGCGCCGCGGAGACCCGCTTGCGTGAGCGAATCGCCGCGAGGTTTCCGCATGACGCGATCGTGGGCGAGGAGTTTGGCGAGCAGCCCGGCAGCTCCGGCTACCAATGGGTGCTCGACCCGATCGACGGCACCAAGTCGTTCATCTGCGGCGTGCCGCTGTACGGCACATTGGTGGGTGTCGCCATGGAGGACGGCGAGGGAGTCGCGGGTGTGATCCATATCCCGGCGCTCGACGAGATGGTCTACGCAGCCCGAGGCAAGGGCGCTTGGTATGTGCAGCGCGGTGCCGCCGCGGTGCGAGCCTCGACGTCCCGGCGTTCGCTGGAGGACGGCTTATTTCTGACGACGGACGAGCGAGCGTTCGGCAAACTGCAAGCCAATGGAGAGGCCGCCTACCGGCAACTCGCCTCGGCCGCGCGGCTGACTCGCACTTGGGGCGACTGCTACGGCTATTTGGCCGTGGCGGTGGGGCGTGCGGAGTTGATGGTCGACCCGGCGCTGCATGTCTGGGACGCCGCCGCGCTGCAGCCGGTGCTCGAGGAGGCCGGCGGCCACTTTGTCGATTGGCGCGGCGAACCCACGATTCGAGGCGGAGACGGCATCGGCGCCGCCAACCGGCAAGTGCTCGAGGCGGCGTTGGCCGCGTGCCGCGGAAAATAGGCCGTCAACAAGCGGTTCGTTCACCGCCCAAGCCCGCTTCGACTACAATCGAAGTTCCCCGCGTGAGAACCCCTCGCGCCCTGCCTTGGGGCTGCCTGCCTCTTGGCTCCCGCCTGCCCGGAGTTATCCGATGTCCACTGCGCTGATCTGCCTTGCGCTGCTCGCTCCTGCCGCCTCGCTCGAGCCTGGCTGGCACCACCGTTACGAGGGCCAACTCACCGACCGGGACGAAAACGTCGCCAAGCAGTTCACCTTGAACTGCATCGTCACCGCCGGCAGCGTCTACTGGACCGTCGAAGAGCAAGGAGCCGGCCAATGGCCGTGGTCCTCCCGCTACGGCAAATGGACTCCGGATGCGCCGGCCGAATCCCTGCCGGCCCTGTTGTTGAAGACCGACGACTTCACTTCGGTGATCGAGCTGCCCTCGCCCCGGTTCGCGGCGCCCAAAACATTGGAGCTTGGCGCCGTGTGGTCGGCCAATGGCCGCAACTACAAGGTCGGCAAAACAAAGGGCGAGTGGCGCGTCAGCAGCCGCAACGCGTACGGCGCCGCCGAGGAGTTTGTCGTCGCCGAGGATCAGCCGCTGATTCGGACTCTGCGGCGCGATCTGGTCGTGGGACGGGGCGATCGATACCAACTCAACCTGCAACTCGCAGACAGCCAGCGATTGGAGACAGGTGACATCGAGTCGGCACAGCGCCAATATGAACTGTTGATCGGGCTCCGGGACGAGCTGAAACGCCCAGCTCGCGTCCGCGAAAACCAGTGGACCAAGGAGCAGATGGCAACTCTGAAGAGCAGCCTGCCAACCGATCCCGCGCCGGGCCTGAAGGCCGTGCTGGCGGCCGCCGCGTTGGATGTCCGCGAGCAAGGCACCCGCTCCAATGCGTTGAAAGAGATGAATACCAAGGCGATCGGCAAAGTGCCGACCTTCGTGTTGGAGTTAGCCAAGTTGGGGGGTGGCAGCGTCAGCAGCGAGCAGCTGCGGGGCCGCGCCGTGGTGCTGCACATCTGGACCTACCAGTCCAAGCCGCTTGAAGAACCGTACGGCCAAGTCGGGTATCTGGACTTTCTCGCTCGCAAACTGCCGGCCGACAAGGCCGCTGTCCTCGGAGTCGTCGCTCACCGGCCCGATCAATCGGCCAAAGACGCGGCGAGGGAAGCGCGCAAACTGATTCAATTCATGAACTTGGGATTCCCGGTCGCCGTGGATGACGGCGCCCTTCTCGATAAACTGGGGGATCCCCGCCAAGCTGGTGGCGGGCTGCCGCTCTTTGTCGTGCTGGATCCCGCCGGCAAAGTCGTCCACTACCACGTCGGCCATTACGAAGTCGATCGCCTGGAAGGACTTAAAGAACTCGCCGAAATCGTGGAGCGGGCACTGCCCAAATGAGCCGTGGCCGCGGATTGGGCGGATTTGGCGGTGGAAAGTGAGTGCGGACGGTTCCTCACCGCTATCCCTCGCTGAAGCTTCGGGTTTCCTCGCCTGACGCCATCGCGGCGAACCGGGTTGACGGACTTCACAGTCCATTGTTTTGGTGACGGGAAAACCCGCAACTCGCGTTGCAGGGGACCGTCAAGCCGATATACTTACGGTTTGGTTTCTCCACCAAATCCGACTCAGTAGAGGCGCCGTTGGCTCCGAGCGGCCGTGGAAAACACCTGGTCCCATGGTCCACGTGTTTTGAATTGGCTGTCGAGCCCCGCCCTTTCCAACAACCGCTTCCAAAAGACCGAGATCTGTTGCATGTCCCGACGTTGCGAAATTTGTGGAAAAGGCCCGATGATGGGCAATTCGGTGGAGACCCGCGGTAAGGCCAAGTACCTGGGCGGCGTCGGCACCAAGGTGACCGGCATCACGCGCCGCAAGTTCAAGCCGAACCTGCAGAAAGTGCGAGTCACCACGCCGGAAGGCGAGAACAAGACCGTCCGCTTGTGCACGCAATGCCTCCGCAGCGGCGCCGTCACTCGCGTCGTCCGCCGCCGGCCGTTCGACCTGCCCGAAGAGAAATAAAGATCCTTCGCGGCCCGCGCGCGTCAGCCCACCCGATCCCGCACTCCGTCTGCTCCGGACCGCGGCATGAGCTTGTCTGTAGAAGAAGTCGCCAAGATCGCCTCACTCGCGCGATTGCGTTTGAGCTCCGAACAGCTCGCGCGAATGACGGCTGAATTGGGCGCGATCGTTGGCTACGTGGAGCAGCTGGACGAACTCGACACCGAGGGCGTTGAGCCGATGGCCCACGCGGGCGACTTGGTGAACGTATTTCGCGAGGACGTGCTGCAAGACAGCCTGCCTCGCGACGAGGCGCTGGCGAACGCCCCCAAGCGAGACGACCAGTCGTACCTCGTGCCGCCCGTGCTCTAAGAGGCCGTTGAAGATAAGTCATGCTTGAAGAGTTGACCGCCAGCCAATGGCTCGCGCGGCTGGAAGCCCGCGAGGTTTCATCGGTCGAGCTAACCCAAGCTTGCCTGGATCGCATTCGCTCGCGGGACGCGGAAATCGGCGCCTTTCTGTCGTTGCAGGAAGCCAGCGCGTTGCAGCAGGCCGCAGCCATCGACCAGCGTCGCGCTGCCGGCAATGAGGTAGGAGCCCTGGCGGGCTTGCCGGTGGCGATCAAGGATGTGCTGTGCACGCGCGGCGAGCCGACCACCTGTGGCTCCAAGTATCTCGAGCATTTCAAGCCACCCTACGACGCGACCGTAGTCCGCCGGCTTCGCGAGGCTGACGCGGTGCTGATCGGCAAGACGAACATGGACGAGTTCGCGATGGGTGGCTCCGGGGAGAACTCAGGGTTCCGCGCCACCGCCAATCCGTGGGACACCCAACGCGTGCCCGGCGGCAGCAGCTCGGGGTCCGCCGCGTGCGTCGCCGCCGACATGGCGCCGGTGGCGATCGGCACCGACACGGGCGGCTCAATTCGTCAGCCATCGGCTTTTTGCGGAATCAGCGGCCTGAAGCCCACCTATGGGCGCGTCAGCCGCTACGGCTTGGTGGCGTTCGCCAGCAGTCTCGACCAGGCGGGCCCCATGGCTCGATCCGCCGAGGATCTGGCTCGCACGTTGCAGGTGATCGCCGGTCACGACGCGCACGACTCCACCTGCTCCCCCGCGCCCGTGCCCGACTATCTCGCTGCGCTCCGCGAGCCGCTCAAGGGCATTCGGCTGGGACGAGTTGCCCAGCACTTCGAGAGCGGCGGGGACGCCGAGACCTTGGCTGCCGCCGCGGCGGCGATAGACGAGCTCCGTCGGCTCGGCGCCGAAGTGGTCGACATCGAGCTGCCTCATTCCAAGTACGCGATCGCCACCTATTACGTGATCGCTCCCTGTGAGGCGTCCAGCAATTTGTCGCGCTACGACGGCATGCACTACGGCCATCGCGCCGACGAAGCGGAAGTGCGAAAACTGGTTCGCGAAGATCTGGAGTCGGCATCCGCGTCCGGCGCGTCTGCCGGATCGGCCACCGAGAAGGACAAGCGCGAGATGACGCTCGTCCAGACCTACTGCCAGAGCCGCTCGGAGGGACTCGGTGGCGAAGTCAAGCGGCGCATCATGCTCGGCACCTATGCGCTGAGCGAGGGCTATCAGAGCAAGTACTACCTCAAGGCGCTGCAGGTGCGTCGACTGATTCGCCAGGATTATGAAGCGGCCTTCGCGTCGGTCGATGCGATCGTCGGTCCGGTCACACCCACGCCCGCATTCGCGATCGGCGAGAAAACCAATGATCCGCTGGCGATGTACCTGGGCGACCTGTTCACGGTGAGCGCCAACTTGGCGGGCATTCCTGCCTTGTCGACGCCCTGCGGCCTCACCTCCCAACAGTTGCCGGTGGGCCTGCACCTGCAGGGGCCGATGCTCGGTGAAGCCCGTCTGCTGCAGATCGCCCACGCTTACCAACAGGTCACCGACTGGCATACGCGGCGGCCGCGCTGAGCTGCTCGCCTCCAGGGGCGCGCACCGTTCCGAACCGACCTCGCCGCCGCGTAACAGACCTCGCCGCCAGCTACCAACCGGTTAGATCATGCCTGAATCTCCTTATCAGATCGTTATCGGCCTTGAGGTCCATGTTCAGCTGCAGACGCAAACCAAACTGTTCTGCAGCTGCTCCACGGCATTCGGACAGGAGCCCAACACGCAGACCTGCCCCGTCTGCACCGGCTTGCCCGGCGCGTTGCCGGTGATGAACCGCGAGGCGTTTCGGCTAGCGTTGCGGACCGCGGTGGCGTTGGATTGTGAGATCCCGGAGTTCACCAAGTGGGACCGCAAGAATTACTTCTATCCGGATCTGCCCAAGGGCTATCAGATCAGCCAGTTCGATCTGCCCATGTCGCAGCATGGGCGCCTGCGGCTGTTCGACCCGAAGGACCGCTGTGAGCCGCGGGAGATTCGCATCCTGCGGGCACATCTGGAAGAGGACGCCGGCAAGAGCATCCACGATGAGGCCGCCGGCCGCCACGACACTCGCATCGATCTCAACCGCACGGGCACGCCGCTGCTGGAGATCGTCAGCCAGCCCGACATTCGCTCGCCGCTGGAGTGTCGCGCGTACTTGAACGAGCTCAAGCTGCTGCTGACCTACATCGGCGTCTCCGACTGCAACATGCAGGAAGGCAGCTTGCGCGTGGACGCCAATATCAACCTGCACATCCCGCAGGGCGATCAGGTGATTGAGACGCCGATCGTCGAAGTCAAAAACATGAACAGCTTTCGCGCCGTGCAACGCGCCATGGAGTACGAGGCCGAGCGTCAATATGCCCAATGGCAACGCACGGGGCAGACCAAGGCCGAGGCGACCAAGCAAACCTGGGGCTGGAACGACCAGGAGGAGCGAACCGAACTGCAACGCGCCAAGGAAGAGTCCAGCGACTATCGCTACTTCCCCGATCCCGACTTGCTGCCCGTCGTCGTCACGCCGGCGGAAGTCGCCGAGGTGAAGAGTTCGCTCGGCGAGCTGCCTGCCGCGTTGCGTCAGCGACTCCAGGACGAGTACGAGCTGGACACCTACGGCGCCGACGTCATCGTCAACCAGGGTCGCGAAGTGGCCAACTACTTTGTCGCGACCGCGGAAGCGTCGGGAGATCGCCGCAAGGCGGGCAACTGGGTCCAACAGGAAGTGCTGCGAACGCTGAAGGATGAGCAGTGCGACATCGAGGCCTTCGCCGCTCGCGTGCCAGCGTCGCAGCTGGCCGCCTTGATCCAAGCGGTGTCGAACGGACGACTCGACAACAGCCGCGCCAAAGACGTGTTCACGGCGATGCATCGCGACGGCAGCGACGTCGACGCTGCCATGAAATCGCTCGGCATCGAGGAGGTCGACCGTTCGGATGTCGAGGATCTGTGCCGCGAGCTCTTGGAGGCCAATCCACGAGTGATCGCCGACGTCAAAGGTGGCAAGCAGCAAGCGGTCGGCGCCCTGATTGGACAGGCCAAGAAGCGCAATCCCAACGCCAACCCCAATCAAGTCCGCGAGACGCTGCTGCAGCTGATCGCCGCCATGCCGGACTAACCGCCTCCAACCGCCTTCGCATGGATGCGTCGCCTTTGCGGACCGGGGCACGACAACTAAAATACGGGGCCAGCCTCCTCTTTTCGCGGCCGACGACAGTGAAGCTCGCTTCCGTCAGCGGAGCTTGCTCCCGGGGGCCGCCACCCACCTTTTTTTTGCCTTTGCCGATCCCGGAGCCGACATGTCCGAGCCACTGAATCGTTATAGCCGCCGCATCACGCAGGAAAAGAGCCAAGGCGCGTCGCAAGCGATGCTCTACGGCACCGGCATGATCGAGGAGGACATGAACAAGCCGCAGGTCGGCATCGCCAGCGTCTGGTACGAGGGCAACACCTGCAACATGCACCTTAACGATCTGGCGGCGGAGGTCAAAAGCGGGATGGGCGACGCCGGCTTGGTCGGCATGCGTTTCAACACGATCGGCGTGAGCGACGGCATCTCGATGGGCACCGAGGGCATGAGCTACTCGCTGCAATCCCGCGACCTGATCGCCGACTCGATCGAGACGGTCATGTCGGCCCAGTGGTACGACGCGTTGATTGCGATTCCGGGCTGTGACAAGAACATGCCAGGCTGCTTGATGGCGATGGGACGGCTGAACCGCCCGTCGATCATGGTTTACGGCGGCACGATCAAGCCCGGCTTTCGCGCCGACGAAAAGCTCGACATCGTGTCGGCTTTCCAATGCTATGGCCAGTACTTGTCGGGAACGATCCAGGAGGACGAGCGGCGCGAAATCGTCAAACGCAGCTGCCCCGGCGCCGGCGCCTGCGGCGGCATGTACACCGCCAACACGATGGCGAGCGCCATCGAGGCGCTGGGCATGTCGCTGCCCTACAGCTCTTCGATTCCCGCCGTGGACGACGATAAGAAGAAGGAGTGCCGCGACTCTGCGGCGGCCATCTTGCGGCTGCTCGAATTGGATCTGAAGCCGCGCGACATCATGACTCGCGATGCGTTCGAGAATGCAATGGTGGTTGTCATGGCCGTGGGCGGCTCGACCAACGCCGTGCTGCATCTGATCGCCATGGCCCGCAGCGTCGGTGTGCCGCTGACGATCGACGACTTCCAGTCCGTCAGCGATCGCATTCCGTACATCTGCGACCTCAAACCCAGCGGCCGCTACGTGCAGGAGGACCTGCATCGCGTCGGAGGCACTCCCGCGGTCATGAAGTACTTGTTGGAAAAGGGCCTGCTGAAGGGCGATTGCCTGACGGTCACCGGCAAGACCCTCGCCCAGAATCTCGAGAATCTGCCGGGCCTCGCGGCGGGCCAGCCGATCGTCAAGACGATTGAAGAGCCGATCAAGTCGACGGGGCACATTCGCATTCTGCGAGGCAACGTGGCTCCGGAAGGCGCGGTCGCCAAGATCACCGGCAAGGAGGGGCTCGTCTTCTCCGGCGTCGCCAACGTGTTCGACTCCGAAGAAGAGATGCTGCACGCCCTCGAGGAGAACAAGATCAAAAAGGGCGATGTGGTGATCATTCGCTATGAGGGCCCGAAGGGCGGGCCCGGCATGCCGGAGATGCTCACGCCCACCTCGGCCATCATGGGCGCCGGCCTGGGCAGCGACGTGGCCCTGATGACCGATGGCCGCTTCTCCGGCGGCTCGCACGGCTTTATCGTCGGCCACATCACGCCCGAAGCGCAAGTAGGCGGGCCGCTGGCCCTCGTTCAGAACGGCGACAAAATCACGGTCGACGCGGAGAGCAACCGCATCGACATGGACGTCGACGACGCCGAACTGCAGCGCCGCCGCGACGCTTGGACCGCCCCGCCGCTGAAGGCCAATCGCGGCACGCTGGCCAAGTACATTCGACTGGTCAAATCCGCGTCCGAAGGCTGCGTCACCGACGAAGAGTGACCAATGTGGCACAGGCTGCCAGCGCGCTGCGAGCCTGTGTACGTGGCACAGGCTGCCAGCCTGTGTTGATCGGGGAAGTGGCGAGCAGCCGCTCCGAGCGTCCGTAGCATGGGCGTCCTCGCGCGTCCTCGCCCGTGCGCGGCGAGCAGCCGCTCCGAGCGTCCGATAGGGGTAGGGGAGTGACGGTTGCCCGGCTCCCCCCCCTCCGAACCGGACGTGCGGTTCTCCCGCATCCGGCTCTCCGGAATGT
>JAGQPF010000201.1 GCA_020426845.1 Planctomycetales bacterium | reverse complement strand
TGACGGGGCTTTTGCGCGTCGCGTCGGTTGGTTGGGCTTGCGCGCCGGATCCCTGGGCTTGCGCCCAGGGCTAACATCTGTCGCCCCTGACGGGGCTTTTGCGCGTCGCGTCGGTTGGTTGGGCTTGCGCGCCGGATCCCTGGGCTTGCGCCCAGGGAACCGCGCGCAAAACCTCGTGCGAGCCGCTAGAACCGCGCCAGCCTCGCAAAAAAACCCCGGAGGGGCGACAGATGTTAGCCACGGGCGCAAGCCCGTGGAACCGCGCAGGTGCGCAAAACCTCGCGAGCCCCAAGAACCGCGCAAGCCTCGTAGAAAAAGCCCCGGAGGGGCGACAGACGTTAGCCACGGGCGCAAGCCCGTGGAACCGCGCGCAGCCCCTGCGACCCGCGCATGACCGGGTCGCAGGAAATGCTGCAGATTTCCGCCAAGGATCGACGACCGTAGTGATACGCGACCTCTCCGTCGCTCCCACACCGCGCGCCCACTCCGGAGACTGCGATGGCCAAGCCGAAGCTCGTGCGACCTCAATTGGGGCGTCGTGTCGGCGACACGACGGAGCGCTGGTGCGAGCTGTTCCTCGATTATCTGGAGGGCGAGTGCCGGCTGGCCGCCAACACGTTGCAGGCCTATGGCCGGGATCTCCGTCGGTTTCGGGAATGGCTTGGCAAGCGTGAGCTGTCAGCGCTCACGATTTCTCAATTGTCGGACTTTGTCTCCTGCCTGCACGATCAGGAGTTGGCGCCGGCCACGGTGGCGAGACATCTGGTGGCGGTCAAGATGTTCCTCCGCTTCCTGCAGCTCGAAGGCCGGCTGAAAGAGAATGTCGCGGAGCTGCTGGGCAGCCAGACTTTGTGGCAGCGGATTCCGGAAGTGATGTCTCCGGAAACGGTGGCCAAGTTTCTCGAGTCGCCGAAGCGATTTGACCGCTACTGGCGGCGCGACCGAGCGCTGTTGGAGTTGCTGTACGCGACGGGCTGTCGCGCTTCGGAAATGTCCCAGCTGCTGGTGCAGGATGTCCATCTGAACGAGGGCTACTGCCGGTGTCATGGAAAGGGCAGCAAGCAGCGGCTGACCCCGGTTGGCAAGCGGGCGGCGGCCGCTGTCGAAGCGTATCTCGAGGAGGAGCGTTCCGAGCTGGCCGGTCGCGCCGGCACTCCGCCGCCGTGGCTGTTGCTGTCGCGCAGCGGGCGTCGGCTTCGTCGCGAGGCGATTTGGGAGCTGGTGCGGAAGTACGCTCGGCGTTGTGGCATCCCCGGCAAGGTCAGTCCGCACACGTTGCGACACTCCTTTGCCACCCATCTGTTGGCCGGCGGCGCCGACCTGCGACAAGTCCAGGAGATGCTTGGCCACGCCTCCATCTCCACGACGCAGATCTACACGCATGTCGATCGCTCAAGGCTGCAGCGAGTGCATCGCCAGTTTCATCCTCGCGCCTGAGCGAGGCGTTCGCTTGCATGCGATGATCGGGACTGGTCGACGCCTATCGCCACCATGTCTCCGACGGTATCTTTGACCGTTGCGGATCCGGCTTCAGGACTCCGGATTTTCCGCGTTTCCCGTCCTTGCCCGCCTCCTTTTTGCCCCCGATTTCACATGACGGTTGATCTCCGCAGCGACACGGTCACACGGCCCTCCGAGGCGATGCGAAAGGCGATGGCCGAGTCGCTGGTGGGCGACGACGTGATCGACACCGATCCCACGATCCTGGAACTGCAGGCGCTGACGGCGGAGCTGCTGGGCAAGGAGGCTGCGATCTTCATGCCCTCGGGCACGATGACCAACCAAATCGCCGTCCGCATTCATTGCAAGCCAGGCGACGAGTTCCTTTGCGAATCGAGCTGTCACATCTTCAACTACGAGCAGGGCGCTTTCGCTCAGCTCAGCGGCGTGGTTGGTCGGACCTTGCCCGGCGATGGCGGCGTTCTTGCGCCGGCGCAATTCCATGGCACGGTGCGACCGATCGACGAGCATCTCGTGCGGACCCGGCTGGTCTGCCTGGAGAACACCCACAATCGGGGCGGCGGCCGCGTGCAACCGTTCGAATGGGTGGAGGAGATTTGCGACTGGGCTCATGAGAGCGGGCTGCGGACGCATCTCGACGGCGCCCGGCTGTTCAATGCCGTCGTCGCCAGCGGACGCTCGGCCGCCGATTGGGCGCGGCCGTTCGACACGGTCAGCGTGTGTTTCAGCAAGGGCTTGGGGGCGCCGGTCGGCTCGGCGCTGGCCGGCGACAAGGAGGCGATTCGCGAGGCGCGGTTCCATCGCAAGCTGTTTGGCGGCGGGATGCGGCAGGCGGGCGTGATCGCCGCGGGCGCGTTGTATGCGTTGCGGAACAACATTCAACGCTTGGCCGACGACCACGCGCACGCTCGAATTCTCGCCGAGGCGATCGAACGCTCCCCCGGATTGTCGCTGCCTCGGCCCGTGGAGACGAACATTGTCATCTTTGATGTGTCTCCCGAGTTGGGCACGGCGGCGGAATACGCCGCCACCCTGGAGCAACGCGGCGTGCGGATGTTCGCTATGGGGCCGACGCAGGTGCGGGCGGTCACCCACCTGGATGTCTCGGAAGCCGAGGTGCGCTGCGCGGCCGACATCATGGAGGAGGTGGCCGCGGGACTGCATTGTGGCGACTTGCAACCGGCGCAGGGCGGCTTGGCCTACTGAATGCCCCTGAGGCTGGGGAGAACGAGATGATTTCGATTCAACGTATTGATGCTCGCAACGCTGACGTGACCGAGTCACTCCACGAGCTCCGGCAACGGCTCAGTCCGCGCGGCAACGTGGTGAGCGAGGCCAGCCGGCAACGGACGATCGACGTGTTTGGCGAGCCGCTCTCGCCTCAGCAGGTCGTCGAGCGAATCTGCAACGAGGTCCAGTCGCAGGGGCTCGAGGCCGTGCTGCGATATAGCAGGCTGCTGGACGGCGCCACGATGTCCGGCGCCGACCTGCGGGTCTCCCCGGCTGAGCTCGAGGAGGCCCATGCCCGTGTGGAGCCGGAGTTTCTGAAGACCGTCCGCGCCGTCCGCGATCAGGTCTTCGAGTTCCAGAGCGCGATCCTGCATGAGGACCGTGAGGTCGTGCGAGCCAATGGAGTGCGTTTGCGGCAGCGGTATGTGCCGCTGCGGCGAGCGGGACTTTGCGTGCCGGGCGGCGCCGCGGCCTATCCGTCGACGGTGCTGATGACCGCTGTGCCCGCGCAGGCGGCCGGGGTCGAGCAGCTGGTTGTCGTGGCCCCGCCCACCGAATTTGGCGCCAACAATCCGCACATGCTCGCGACCTGTCACGAGCTCGGCATCCGCGAGGTTTATCGTGTCGGCGGGGCGCAGGCCGTGGCGGCGATGGCCTACGGCGTTGAAGGCCTGCCGGGTGTCGACAAGATTGTCGGCCCGGGCAACCTGTTCGTGGCCCTGGCCAAGAAACGCGTCTACGGCGAGGTGGACATCGACTCCATTGCGGGCCCCAGCGAGGTGGTGGTGATCGCCGACGACAGTGCGCAGCCCGCTTGGATCGCCGCCGATCTCTTGGCTCAGGCCGAGCACGCACCGGGGGCCAGCGTGCTGGTCACCTGGAGCGAGCGGTTGCTGGAGCAGGTTGCGGCTGAGGTGAACGTCCAAGCCGCGCGGTTGTCGCGAGCCGAGTGGACCATCCAAAGTCTGCAACGCTATGGTGCGCTGGTGTTGGTGAAGGACGCCGAGCAGGCTCGCGAAGTCACCGACCTGATCGCGCCCGAGCACTTGACGATTCAGTGCGAAGAGCCGCGGGCGATGGGTGAGAGCATCCGCAATGCCGGCGCCACGTTCATCGGCGCGTATGCCACGGTCGCGCTGGGGGACTATGTGGCCGGACCGTCGCACGTGCTGCCGACGGGAGGCACGGCGCGGTGGGCTGCCGGGCTCACGGCCAACGACTTCCTGCGCGGCGGCAGCTTCATTGAATACACCGAGCAGGGGCTGCGCGACGACGCTCCTCACGTTCAGCTGTTGGCCGACCGCGAGGGTCTGACAGCGCATCGCGAAAGCGTGGACGTGCGACTTCGGACACTGGATGGTGGCTGACGCGCTCCGCCCGCCGCCAGTGAGCGCTTCGCATCGGCTCCGCGTTCTCACTCGTATTTCCGTCCGTACCGCTTCTGTTTCTTCTCACTCCCTCGGCGCCTAGGGACATGTCCTTCATTCGCAAAGCCATTAAGTCGATGGACGGCTACACTCCCGGCGAGCAGCCGGGGCAAGGCAAGTTCATCAAGCTCAACACGAACGAGAATCCCTACCCGCCATCGCCCGCCGTCAAAGCCGCGGTGATCGAAGCGATCGAGCGGCTGCCGCGATATCCGGACTCGTTGGCCACATCCTTTCGGCTCGCCGCCGCTTCGGTGTTGAATGTGGATCCCGAGCAGATTCTCTGCGGCAATGGCAGCGACGACTTGCTGACGATTCTGACGCGAGCGTTTGTCGAGCCGGGCGCCAAGCTGCGTCTGCCCTATCCCAGTTATGTGCTCTACAAGACGCTCGCGTTGCTGCAGGGCGCCGAGCCCGATGAGCAGCCGCTGACGGCAGATTGGCTGCCTTCGGCCGCGTTCGCTGCCTCGCAGGACGGAGTGCAGCTGGCGTTTCTGCCGAATCCCAATAGTCCCACGGGAACGCGGGCGCCGCGCGAGGTGGTCGAGGCGACTGCCAAATCCATCGGTTGTCCGCTGATCGTCGACGAGGCGTATGTGGACTTTGCCGAAGAGCATTGTCTGCCGTTGGTGGATAGCTGCTCGAATGTGATTGTCACCCGCACGCTCAGCAAATCGTACGCGCTGGCGGGATTGCGATTCGGTTATCTCGTTGCGCCGACCGAGCTCGTGGTTGAATTACGCAAGGTCAAGGACTCCTACAACTGCGACACGCTCTCGATCGCCGCCGCGACCGCTGCGATCATGGACCAGTCGTGGTTCGAGGAGAATCGGCGACGCATCGTCGCCACGCGCCAGCGATTGACGGTCGCTTTGCGCGAGCTGGGTTTCTCGGTGATCGACTCCGAGGCGAATTTCGTCTGGTGCGAGCACTCCAGCGCCGGCGCCCAGCCGCTGTTCCAGCAGCTCAAGGACCGCGGCGTGCTTGTCCGCTACATGAAATACAGCCGCTGGCGGGAGGGTCTGAGAATCAGCATCGGCACGGACGAGCAGATCGACGCCTTGCTCTCGTTGCTGCCCCAGTTGGTGTAACCTGCATGGAGCAATGAAGGAAACCCGAAGCGTAAGCGAGGGATAGCGCAAGGAATTCCCGTCGCGCTGGAAGCCTTTTGGCGCCGACAACTCAGAGACCGATTTCCCGAGCGACGGAGGCACTGATGGATTTTATCTTGGCGTTGCTGGTGGGCGCTGCGGCAGGCTATTTGGCTGGCAAGTTCACCAAAGGCAGCGGCTTTGGCGTGGCCGGCAATCTGGTGGTCGGGATTCTCGGCGCGTTTGTGGGCCGGCTGATGTTTGGCCTGGTCGGCTTCACGGCGGTGAATCTGCTTGGCTCGCTGATCAGCGCCACCTGCGGCGCGGTGGTGCTGCTGGCCGTGATTAGGGCCGTTAAGAAGCGCTGAGCAAGAAGGACGGCCGGGTGGTGGAGGTGGAGCACAGCCCGATGCCGGCGGTTTTCGCAGTGCAATCCCCCGCTTACGCTTCGGGTTTCCTTGCGAGCCGCCCCACGGCAGGCGCCATCCTTAATCGACGTAGGTCTCGAGAAACCGCGCCAAGCGATGGAAGTCGCTGTTGGGCTCGATGTAGCGGACGACCGTGACCAGCGAGTCGGGGTCGACGAGTTGGCTGAACGGCACATAGTGCAGCTCCAGTTGGCCGGTCACCGACACCATGATGGCGCTGAGCTTCTCCTCGACCAAGGCGCGATAGGCGCCGACGCCGAGTTGGCAGCCGAGCATCACGTCGAAGGCGTTGGGCGCGGCGCAGCGCGCCTCGTAGCCGAGCTGCAGGCCGTTGACCTTCCGCGACTCGCCCGTGACTTCCTTATACCGTTGGGAGACCAGCTTGGCGAAACGCCGGCCCAGGTCGACATCGGAGATCGCAATGTGGCCGTGGTCGTCGCGTTTGATGCCGGCGAGGTACGACTGCGGCAGGAACTCGGCGAGGCCTTCGGCGAGCACGATCACGCCATACTTCTTGCCTTCCTTGTCGCGAGCGGTCATCGTCCGCACGATGCGGTCGACCACCTTGGCGACGTTCATGGTGGGCCGAGTGACCTCGTTGCCATCCGCATCGGTGTAGGTCTCCTCTTCGCGGTACGCGCCCGTGATATCCTCGACGCTGATCACCAAACTCGCCTCGCCCGCGATGGCGGCGCCATAGGCGAGCCAGCCTGCGCTGCGGCCCATCGTCTCGGCGATAAAGTACGCTTGACCCGCGTCGCCATCGTGCAACAAGTTGCGGATCTCGGTCGCCAAGGTGTCGGCGGCGGTGAAGTAGCCGAAGGTGAAGTCGATGCCCATGTAATCGTTGTCGATGGTCTTGGGCAGGTGCACCACGGGAATGCGGTGCGCGTCATCCGGCAGCCGCTCCTGATACATGCTGAACTTGTTGGCGGTTTTGAGCGTGTCATCGCCGCCGATCGAAATCAACGCGTCCACTCCCAATGAACAAAGCGCTTCGTAGACCGTCTTCAACGGCTGTGCCTTCTCGGGATCATCCAAGTCGGCGGGGTGGGAGATCTGCTTGCCGGGGTTGGCGCGAGCGGTGCCGATGATGATGCCCTGACCGTTGCGCGTCCGCTTGAGGGCCTTGTGGTTCAGGACGACGTAGTCCTCGCCTTCCTTCAGTTCCCGATCGGGGCCGAAGGCCATCAGGTTGGAGTAGCCGTGCTTGATGCCCAGCACTTCCACGCCCGACCGCAGGAAGGAAGTCGCGGCCGTGGAGATGACCGCATTGGCGGCCGGGGCCGGTCCGCCCGCAAACAGGATGGCGACGCGCTTGAAATTGTGCGCGTGAGCGGTGGGGCGATCGAGCGTCATGGGCGGGCTACCTGGCAGATTGTGGGGCGTGGGTGCCCGAGGCATATGGGCAGATTAACAGCCAGTGTAAAAGATGCCGGCCTGCTTGTTAAGCGTCGTCGACCCAAGAAGAAGCCGCAGGTTTATGCCTCACACGGAAGGCTGCGGCTTGTCCGCTGTTGGTCGCTAAGGGCGTTTTGGTTTGCGTTGCGGCGAATGGCGCCGGTCTTCCCACCCGGTAGCATGGGCGCGCCGGGAATGTCGTGCCCGCCTTCGCGCAAGCAGCCGCCTTCGCAGCGAACGCATCACGATAGCTTCGAGGTGCGGCGCTCGGCACGTGAGGCGCTGCGCCGTGCACGTTGAGGAAGGCCTTCAGCCTTCGAATGGATTGCGATGCGGCTACCCGGGGCGGCGCTTCGCTGGCCCCGGGCTACGTTGAGGAAGGCCTTCAGCCTTCGAATGGATTGCGATGCGGCAACCCGGGGCGGCGCTTCGCTGGCCCCGGGCGACGTTGAGGAAGGCCTTCAGCCTTCGAATGGATTGCGAGCTTCGCGCCGCCATGGCCACCATCCGGGCATCCAACTTCCTAGAACAGCAGTGAGGAGAGTTTGCGCCGGTATTCGCGTGTCGTGTCGTTGTCGTCGCCAAGCACCTTGAAGATCTCCAGCATCTTTTCGCGAGCCGTCTCGCCGGCGCCGGTTTTCTGCTTCTCGATCACCGTTAGCAGTCGATCGAGCGCCGACTCGTGTTGACCGTGTCCGGCGAGCGCCTCGGCGAGATGGATTTGCGCGTCCAAGTCGTCGGGGTTGCTGTCGGCGGCCTGTTGAGCTCCGTCCAGGTCGACGTCCTTCTGGCTGTCGAGATTGAGCTGGGCGAGCACCTTCTGCGCCTCGGGCTCGAGATATCCTCGCCGTTCGAGCTTGGCGATCTCGTCGCGCGCGGCCTCGGGTTCATTCTGTGCCAGCAGGGCCCGCGCCATGCCGATTCGCGCTTCGGCAAAATCCTCCCGCGCGTCCAGCAACTTGCGATAAAGGTTCTCCGACTCGGCCGGATCGGTTTGTTCGAGGCGTTCGGCGTCGAGGAACGTCTGGTGCAGGGCGAGTCCGTCGAGCCATTGGTCGACGGCGTGTTGTGGGATCAAGCCGTTGAAGAAGTCGACGACCTTGCCATCGATCACGGCAAAGACCGCCGGAATGCCCTGCACGCCGAATTCCTGCGCCGCCCGCGGGGTATGGTTCGTGTTGCACTTGGCCAGTTGGAAGGCGCCGTCGCGCTGGACCGCCGCCTGCTCGAGGATCGGCTTCAGCGCCATGCAGGGGCCGCAGTATTCGTTCCAGAAGTCGATGACCACGGGCCGCGATTTGGAGGCCTCGAAGACATCCTGCTCGAAGGTGGCGTCAGTGACGTCTTTGATCCAAGGGCTGGCGGTTGCGCTCATGACATCCTGGTCGGGTGTGAGGGGGCGGTCGGTTCCGTTTGTATGATGCCAGCGCACCGAGTGACCAACAAGTGGGGCGAGTTGGCGCCGCCGCGCGCGAATCGGCTGTCGCCCGCTGGCGGCCGCCTCTTGTTTTCGGCGCCGAAACAACCGTTAATAGTCCGATTCCCTTCCCTTGCCTTCGCTTGCCTTCCCCTGACCTCGCTTGCTCCTCCGATCACGGCGCTCCGCCGCACTGCAGACAGGAACTGTCGATGCACCTTCTGGACTACCTTGTACTATCGGGCTACTTCGCGGTGATGATCGCCATCGGCGTGATTGTGTCGAAGCGAATTAAGAAGCAGGAAGACTTCTTCATGGGCGGCCGGTCCTTCGGCAAGCTCCTGCAGACATTTGCGGCCTTTGGCGCCGGCACCGGATCCAGCGATCCCGTCAACACCGCCAACACCACGTTCACAAGCGGCATGAGCGGCATGTGGAGCGTGATGTACTGGCTGTTCGTGACGCCGTTTTACTGGATCACCGGCGTCTGGTACCGGCGAATGCGGCACCTGACGCTGGGCGATTGGTTTGTCGAGCGATATCAGTCGCGGGCGCTAGGCGTGGGCTACACGATCTTCGGCTTGCTGTTCTTCGTCTTCTACGGCTCGATGTTCTTCTCGGCGATCGGCAAAGTGGCGACGCCGGTGGTCGGCGTCGAGAAGATGTTCGGCCTGGAGTTACAGTACATTCTGGTGCCGATTATCGGCGCCGTGGTGCTGTTTTATGGCATCCTGGGCGGCCTGGAGGCGGCGTACTTCACCGACTTGATTCAAGGCATCTGCATCATCGTGCTGTCGGTGATTCTGATTCCGTTCGGGCTGTTGGCGTTGGTGAAGGAGTTTGGCGATCCGGCCACGATGGGCATGATGGACGGCTTTCGCATCTTGCACGAGCAGGTCTCGTCCGACAAGTTCCACGTGATCGGGGCCTCCAGCGGCAGTGAGTTCCCGCTGCACCGGATCATCGCCATCGTGATCATCAACCTGGTGGGCATTGTGGTGCAGCCCCACTTCATCGCCACCGGCGGCGGCTCCGCCAAGACCGAGTTGAATGCGCGGGTTGGCCTGGTGACCGGCAATTTCCTGAAGCGGTTTTGCACCATCGGCTGGGTGTTGACGGCGCTGATTGCCGCGGCACTCTATGCCGACCACAAGGTCCTGCAAGACGACCCCGAGCAGACCTGGGGCTACGCTTCCAAAATGTTGCTTGGCCCCGGGCTGACGGGGCTGATGCTGGCCTGCTTGCTAGCCGCCCTGATGAGCTCGGTGGACTGTTACATGGTGGTTGGCGCCGGCTTGGTGGTCCGCAACGTCTACGCGGCCTACATCAACAACAAAGCAAGTGAGGCGCGGTACGTGCTGCTGGGCCGGCTCACGGGCGGCCTGATTGTGGCCGGCGCCGTGACGGTGTCACTGTTCATGTTTGACGTGTTCAAACAGCTCAAGCTGACCTGGGTGTTCGGCGTGCTGTTCGCCGCGCCGTTCTGGGTCGGCATGTACTGGCGGCGAGCGACAACAACTGCCGCCTGGAGCTCGGTGGTGTTTTGCGCTCTAGCGTTTTTCATCCTGCCGATGACGCTGCCGACCATGATGCCAAGTCTCGTCACGGCTCCCGAATTTGCGATCGCCAACGACATGTATCGCACCACGAGCCTGCGCGAGGCGGCGCCGTCGGACGTCCGGGCCGCCCAGCAGCGCCACAACGCTTGGGCGAAACAA
Organism: Planctomycetales bacterium; assembly: GCA_020426845.1. Classification (GTDB taxonomy): domain Bacteria; phylum Planctomycetota; class Planctomycetia; order Pirellulales; family Pirellulaceae; genus JAGQPF01. Next base: position 15,900 of record JAGQPF010000201.1, on the reverse strand, counting down.
CTTGCCGACGCCGAGTCCGACGGCGACGGCGCCACGGCCGATCGACTGCGGGGCGCCGAACCGGCGTTGTTAAGCGTCGGCGATTCGATGGAGGTCGTCGAGATGACCGGTGGCCGCCCGATTTTCTGGCCCGATGGGCTCGAGGCGGTCGACGCCCGGGGAAATGCGATCGACGTGAAGCCGGCGCCGGTCGGCGACCCGGTCAAGCAGGGCGATGTGATCCGTCAGCGGCTGGCCTACCCCGAAGGCACTCAGTGGCGCGGCAAAGGCAGTTTTCAATTGGACTTCCTGCTCTACCAGGCGCTCGGCATCAATCTCCGCTCGATGTCCAACGCAACGCTGGACACGCTGACCTTGCCGATCAAGATCGTCTCGCCGTTCCTGGTGATGATCCTGGTCAGCCTGATCACGCGCCCCTGCAACCAGGACGGCCTCGACATCTACTATGCCAAGATGAAGACACCCGTGGACCCGGACCCGCAAGCGGACGAGATCGCGCTGCGCGAGGCGTTAAAGCATCCCGAAGCGCTGGAGCAACGCAAGTTGTTTCCGGGATCGAGCCTCGAGTTCCAGCGGCCTACCGTCGTGGATGTCATCGGCTTTATCGTCTGTGTGGGTGTATGCTTCGGCATCATCTCACTGGCCGTGGTGCTCGCGCAGATCGGCGCTTAGTGTTGCAGCGGGCAACGACCGTAGCACATGTTTGTACAACGCATTTCAAAAACTTCCCGATCGGCAATCGGGTTGACAAAACCAGCAGAAAAGCTGCCTTCGATTGCGCCAGGGAAGATTTCTGAAATGTCCGCTAGTTTTCGGGGACAAGGGAGAAGTTCGGTGACAGACACCTATCGTCAACGCCGCCAACGATTGCTGGATACGTTGGCAAGTCATGATTGTGACGCGATGCTAGTCACGAAGTACGTCAATGTGACCTACCTGACCGGCTTCACGGGCGACAGCAGCTACCTCTTGTTGACCGCAGACCGCGCGGTGATTCTCTCCGACACTCGCTACGACACTCAGTTGGAGAACGAGTGCCCCGGGATGGAGCGAGTGATCCGTGACGCGGGCACGACGATGAAGCAGGTGCTGGAGCGCGAGACGGCCGGCGTGCGGCGCTTGGGGATTGAGGCGGATTCGCTCACCTGGGCGCAGGCCGATGAGTTCAAGGAGGCGATCGGGGCGGAGTTGGCGCCGACGACCGGGCTGCTCGACCGGCTGCGCGAGGTTAAGGATGAGCAGGAGGTGGCCGCGATTCGCCGTTCGATCGCGTTGGCGGAAGAGTCGATGCGCACGCTCCACCAGCGGCTTCACCCGGAGATGACCGAGTTGGAGATGGCGGCGGAGCTGGAGTACATCATTCGCCAAGGCGGCGGGCAGGGCTGTTCGTTCCCGCCGATTCTCGCCGTCGGGTCCAATGCCGCCTTGCCCCATGCCAGTCCGACCAGTCGCCGGCTGAAGGAACATCCCGTCCTCTTGACCGATTGGGGCGCCACTCGCGACCATTACCTGAGCGACTTGACGCGAGTTTGGATGACCGATAAAATCACGCCCGAAATCGAGACTGTGTATGGAGTTGTGTTGACAGCACAACAGCGGGCCATCGATTGCATCCGCCCCGGCGCCTTGATGACCGACGTGGACCAAGCCGCTCGGGCCACCATTCGAGACGCCGGTTACGGACCGTATTTCGGTCACGGCCTGGGGCACGGATTCGGTTTGGAGATCCATGAACAGCCCCGCCTCGCGCCTCCCCAGCCCAATCAACCCCCGAGGGCCTTGGAGGTGGGGATGGTGGTGACGGTGGAGCCGGGAATCTACCTTCCCGGTCAATTCGGCGTTCGGATTGAAGACGATATCCTGGTTACTCCTGACGGTCACGAGGTGCTCAGCAGCATCCCCAAAGCCCTGGATGCCTGCCGATTGCAGGTCGCCTAAGGAAGAGCATCCTCCAATTATTCCGGTCCCGCCGTGGCGACGCGCGTCTTCGACTGCCACACGGGCGGACTTCCCAGCTATGATGCGTAGAACTCGGTGCCGCTCCGCGCGGGGGCGTCGAATTCCGCGAGACCAACTACAAACCCTTGGAGTCAGCCATGTCGGAACCGGGAGACGGCGACATTTTTGACTTGGAACAGCTGAAACGCCTCATTGAGCTGATGGAAGAGCACGATTTGGGCGAGGTGGAACTGGAGAACGCCGGACGACGTGTGCGACTGCAGCGAGGCGGCGTGGCGCCGCTTTCCGCCCCGGCTCCGCTCGTCGCCGCCGCGCCTGCGGTCGCCGCGACCGAGTCGGCGGCTGAGCCAGATCATATCGTCTACATTCGCAGCCCGATGGTCGGCAGCTTCTATTCCAAGCCCAACCCCGACTCGCCGTCGTATGTCAAAATCGGCGATCACGTCGATCCGGAGACGACGGTCTGCATGGTCGAGGCGATGAAGAACTTCATCCCGATCCCCGCCGATGTCCGCGGAGAGATTGTCGCCGTGCTGGTCGAGGATGGCGATCCGGTTGACCACGACAAGCCGCTGTTCAAAGTGGACACCAGCAGGTAGCGGACGCCCTCATGTACAAGCGGATTCTGATCGCCAATCGGGGCGAAATTGCGTTGCGCGTCATTCGCGCCTGTCGCGAGCTGGGCGTGGAGACGGTTGCCATCTTCAGCGAGGGCGATCGTGGCAGCGCCTATTTGGAGCTGGCCGACGAAGCCTACTGCGTCGGGCCCACCAAGTCGGCGCTGAGTTACCTGAAGACGGACCAGATCATCGCGGCTGCCGAGGTCGGCAACGTCGAGGCGATCCATCCCGGATATGGCTTTCTCTCCGAGAACGCTCACTTCAACGAAGTCTGTCGCAGCTGCAACATCGATTTCATCGGCCCTCAGCCCGAGGCGATGGAGTTGTTGGGCGACAAGAACCACGCTCGCGAATTGGCTCGTTCTGCCAAGGTCCCGGTCGTGCCGGGCAGCGACGGGTTGATCGACACCGAGGAGGAGGCGCTGCGCGTCGCCCACGAGATCGGCTTTCCGGTGCTGATCAAAGCGACTGCGGGCGGCGGCGGCAAGGGCATGCGGGTCGCCAGCAACGACCTGGCCTTGAAGAACGCCTTCTCGCAGGCCCGCAACGAGGCCGAGGCGGCCTTCGGCAACCCTAGTGTCTATCTCGAGAAGTACATCGAGCGGCCGCGCCACATCGAAGTGCAGATTCTCGCGGATCACCACGGCAATGTGGTGCATCTCTGGGAGCGTGATTGCTCAACGCAACGCCGCCATCAAAAGCTGATCGAAGAGAGCCCGGCGCCGAATCTGCCCGACAAGGTTCGCTCGTCCATCTGCGACGCGGCAGTGCGGCTGATCAAGAAAGCCAACTACACCAACGCCGGGACCGTCGAGTTTATTCTCGACAAGGACTACAACTTCTACTTCATCGAGGTCAACGCCCGCATTCAGGTGGAGCACCCCGTCACCGAACAGGTCACCGGGCTCGACCTGATCAAGGCGCAGATCCGCATCGCCTCGGGCGAGCCGCTCTGGGTGAGGCAGAAAGACATCAAGCTCAACGGTTGCTCGATCGAGTGCCGGATCAATGCGGAAGATCCCGATCGCGACTTTCAACCCTGCCCGGGCAAGATCGAGTCGATGTTCATGCCCGGCGGCCCCGGCGTGCGGTTTGACTCGCACGCGCACGCGGGCTACATCGTGCCGCCCTACTACGACTCCATGATCGGCAAGCTGATTGTCTTCAAGCCCACGCGGCAAGAGGCGATCGCCTGCATGTTGCGGGCGCTGGACGAATTGCAAATCAAAGGCATCAAGACGACTGCCGAGTTCCACAAGCGGGTCCTTAGCCACTCGGAATTCGTTCAGGGGGCCGTCGACACCCACTTCGTCGAGCGGACCTTCATGGATTAACTGGGTGCGCCGTGCGAGTTTACCTGTTTGACATCGACGGCACTCTATTGGCCTCCGGCGGCGCCGGCCGCGTCGCGCTGGGGCAGGCGATGCAAGCCGCGTTCGAGATCGAGATGCGGCATGACGTCGACCTGCATGGCCGCACCGATCGCTGGATCGGGCAGCAATTGCTCGAAAGCCACGGACTGGAGAACAGCGAGTCGAATTGGGCGCGGCTTCGTGACGCCTATCTCGAGCGGCTGCAGCAGACGCTGGCCGAGCGCGCAGGGCGAGTGCTGCCGGGCGTCGTTTCACTGCTGACACAACTTGGCGCCGACTCCGACGCGGCCATCGGTTTGCTGACGGGCAACGTCCGACGCGGCGCCCAGATCAAACTCTCTCACTACGAGCTTGACGCACTGATCGACCCGCTCGGCTTCGGAGGCTTCGGGGACTCGGACCATTGCCGCAATCGTGTCGCCGCCGCGGCATTGGCAAGCGCCCGCGAGCGGCTAGGGAGCGTGGATCCCGCCGACGTCTGGGTGATCGGGGACACGCCCCGTGACGTCGACTGCGCTCGCGCCATCGGCGCCAAGGCCGCGGCCGTCGCGACAGGAGGCTACAGCGTCGGCGAACTCGCCGAACGCAAGCCTGACTTGTTGCTCGCGGACCTCGCGGATCCCGCCGAACTGTTGAAATGATCACACAGTCTGCCAGCCTCGTCGTAGCACAGGCTGCCAGCCTGTGATGGTCGTGCCACACCGACTGCCAACCTGTGATGGTCGTGGCACGCAGATGGCTGCTAAGGAAGGTCGCGAAGATGCGGGCAGGCTGCCCACACCACGAAGGCTGCCAGCCTGTGAATGTTACTGTTTGTGGGGCAACGGCACGTCGAGCAGGTCGCCATTGGGCTGAAAGCCGTTGCCGTCGACGTCGACGTAGATCGGGTTGCTGACGGCGATTGGCATCATCGTGCCGTAACGCGGACCCATGATGCGGCCGAGCGTCAGTCGCTCGCCAGCGGCGGCGACGATGACGTGGGTGTCGGACTTCAGCTTCAGCGTGAAGCGGCGGTCGTACTTGACGGTGGTGTCGGTGAACTGCTTGGGATGCTCGCGGCGAGTGAAGTTGTGCTCACCGCTAGGACGGCCGTTGAGGAACACTTGCACTCGATTGACATCCAGCCAATTGGGGCACTGCACCTGAATGCGAATCGTGGTTTCGCCGCTCGGCGCGGCCAGGTCGTCGCCCGGAATGGCGCTCTTGCCCTCGGCCTCCATGCTGACATTGAGGTAGGGGCCGTTTGACATCACGACATGACCGGCCTCGCAGGCGTCCACGATGTCCTCGGCCCGGACTTCGGCGGGCACGTCGGTCTTGCTGGCCACAAAGTTCCGCCGCCAGCCGGATTCGTGGTAGTTGTAATGCGCGTCGGTGTTGATGACGCCGGTGACCCGGTGTCCCAGGTTGAGCATTTGCAGCCAGTGGAAAACGGGATTCCGCTCGTTGCGACCGGCGGGATCCTGCAATGGGGGACTGAAGATGCCGGCCAGCGGATGGACTTCCACCACGTCCATGAACGGCAGCATGCCTTCGAAGCCGCCGTCGTATTTTCCGTCCTGATCCTTGTCACCCACGATTTGCACCAGATTCGGATGGTTCACCTGGACCAGCTTTTTGCTGGAATTTTCCCACATGGCGAGCCGTTTGATCTGCACCTCGGGATTGATGTCGGTTTGCGGACCGCCACCGTCCTGTGTGCGCGGCTTGTGCGTGAGCGGAAAGGCGTTTTGGTGGTTGATGACCAGCGGGTTGCCGGTCAGCTCCATGCCGGAGCAGGTTGCCATCATTGCCTCCGCGCCGAGCTCGCGCAGATGGGGGACGTAGGTTGAGATGCGATTGTGCTCGGTGCAGGGGCCGAATTCGATGTGTTCGGCCAGCAAGTTGAGCACACGGCCGCGCTGGCTGCCGGTGTTGTCTCCGGACGGGCTGGAGTGGCTGTGAAAGTCGGCGCTGATCCAGCCTGGCGTTTGCACGGTGCGTCGCAGCATGCCGCTGAGCTTGGACGTGCGGTTGGGCTGGACTTCGACGATTTGCGCGATCGAGTCGTGCTCGGGGCCGTGGCTGATCAGCACCTCGTAGTTGCCGGGCGCGATCTCCGCCTTGAAGCGGCCGTTGGCGGTGTACTGCAGATTCATGACTCCATAGGCCGCGCTTTCGGGGCCGTAGTCGGGGTCGGCCGCGCCGTCGATGCCGTGGAACGCCACTTTGACGGCGATCGGCTTGCCGGCTTCGTCGGCGAATTCCGCCTCAATATAGCCGCAGGGCTCCAGCTTCAGATCGGCTTGTTCATCGCCGTCCACGACCAGATTCACCTGCGCCCGGGGACGCCCTTGTCCGGCGACCTTCAACTGCCAGGCGCCGTGGGGCAGCCGCAGCGCGGCGCGACCGTCCGCGCCGGTGCGGGCGGAGGCAAAGCGTTGGTCGCCTTCATACGCTTCGATCAACGCGTGTGCGACCGGGCCGTTCGGGTCGGACGCGGCGAGAGCGACGAGACCCACCGGCTTGCCCGCGAGCTGCTGGCCCTGGCCTCGCAGGCTCACCAGGCTGGATTGAACGAGGAATTGGCGAGTCAACGTTTGCTTGGCTTGGGGAGCCAGGGTCAAAGGCTCCTCGCGATAGCGGATGACGACTCCGCGGCTGCCCGAGTGCGACACCGGGTGGTCGGGCGCGCGGAGCCCGTACGACTGGCGAAACCACTCGTCGTCCGCCCAGAACAAATTCGCCTCGGGGGCAACGCCGAAGTTGAACGTCTGGTCGGCTCGAATCGAGTCGCGCAGGGGCACGGAGGCTTCCGTGTCGGAGCTGTTCTCGAACTCCGTGGAGACCTCAACGAAGTCGCTCTCGTCGTTCAACCGGTAGACGACGACTGCCTGGCAAGGGCCTTGTGTCGCGCCAATCCGCACTTCGATCGAGCGGGCGCGGATGACCTGGTCGGTGAGCGGGGCCGTTTTGCCGTCCGCGGCGATGACGACTCGATTTTCGCCGTGAAATTTGAACACGCCGCCTCCGGGGTAGAAGGCGCTGAGCTGGTCGTTGGGCTCGTCGCGTCGCGTGCAGTCGATGATTGCGCCACCGACATCGCGAACCGTCATATTGGCGTTCCGGTCCGCTCGGGGCGCCGCGATGACCAACGTTAGGCGGTCATTACGGAGCACCAGGTCGCCGTAAATGGCGTCGGCCTCCTTGCCTGGCAACACGAAGGCGTCCCAAGTTTGGGGCGAGAGCCGGACTAGCTCGGTGGCTTGTGCCAAGCCGATGGACGCCGACAGCAGGACAAAGCCGAGTGAAAGTCGAATCACGAGTGCAGCCTGTTTCATGACAATTGTCGAACCGGAAGGTAGAAGGGCGACAAGGGTGTGACAGGGGAACGGCGAATGAAGATGAGGCACGATGACGCAAGCCACGACATCCCCGGCGAGAACAGCTCGGCGAGCGGTCTGTTGGTGTTGGGAAAGGCGAATGTGTTCATTGTCACCGTGACCCGGCTTGGCCAGCAAGCGTGTCCAGGAGCGAGTTCGCCAAGGGCGGTAGGAGACCGCCTTCGTCAAAAGGCGGCAAATCGCGGGTTTGGACGCTCTCGCGACGATTTGTCGCGATTGAAAAGGGGTTTTGAGGGAGGCCCCCCACCGTTATACTCCATCATCCTCGTGCTGCCATCTTCCCACCTCAATTGGAGAGATGGGCTTACCTTTGGCGGCACATCAAACGGATGTCCAGCACCAGGCAGGTGACACCGTCACCACGAAGGTCCCCGGGACCGTCCTTTTGACAACGAGTCGAATCAGGACATCCACTTTTCACAAAAAAGGTTTTTGCGTGAACAACCAAAACGAATCGGCGTTGTTGGAATTCGAGCCTGATACCGCTGCTCCGCTCGCCAGAATTGACAACTACTCCACGCCGCCCGCATCGAGAGCCCAAAAGATCGCGATGGGCACAGCGGTGACCGTGCCGTTCATCGGGTTTATCGTGGCTGTCGTGTTGACGTGGCAGGTTGGCTGGATGGGGTGGTCCTATTTGGCGATGATTGTTGGTGGCTGGGCGATCACCGCGCTGGGTGTGACCGTTGGCTTCCACCGGCTGCTTGCGCACCGGTCCTTCGAGACCTACGGGTGGGTCCGGGCCTTCTGGATGACCATGGGCGCCTTGAGCGTTCAAGGCTCACCGATGGTCTGGTGCGCGGTCCATCGTCGCCACCACGAGCGCAGCGACAAGCAAGGCGATCCGCATTCCCCGCATGGCCACAATGGCGGAGTGTGGTCGATCATGAAGGGCTTTCTCCATGCCCACATCGGCTGGCTGTTCACCGGGTTCTGGAGCACTCCCGAACTGCGGCGATATGTTCCCGATCTGTGCAACGACCGCATGTTGAAGTTGGTCGACCGTTTCTACTACGCTTGGGTCGCGGCGAGCCTGCTGGCGCCAGCCCTGCTGGGCGCGTTGATCGAACAGAGCTGGAAAGGCTTCTTTCTCGGCCTGCTGTGGGGCGGCTTGGTGCGCGTCTTCTTGACGCATCACGCCACTTGGTCCATCAACTCGGTTTGCCACACATTCGGAACTCGCGAGTACCGCAGCGGCGATCACTCCCGCAACAACTTTGTCTGCGCCATGCTGACCTTCGGCGAGGGCTGGCACAACAACCATCACGCCTTCCCCACCTCGGCTCGACATGGCCTGCGCTGGTGGCAGATCGACGGCAGCTGGATGGTGATCCGCCTGATGGAGCGGCTGGGATTGGCGTGGAACATTCGGCTCCCTGCCGAGTCGGCTCTGGAAGCCAAACGAATCAAGTAGAAAGGAAACCCGAAGCGTAAGCGAGGGATGGGAATCGCTACTTGCAGTTCCGATTTCCGATTTCCGGAGCAGCTGTTTTTTTGACAGCTGCTCCACGGCTTCTCAGCTCACTCAGTCCGTGCACTCGGACTGTATCGTGCGAATTTCATCGATTCGCGACAGAAATGCATCGAGGACCCGGGGGTCGAAGTGACTGCCGCGGTCCTCGATCATGATTTCGAGGCAGCGTTCCAACGAGTAGGCCGCTTTGTACGAACGGCTGCTCGAGAGAGCGTCGAACACATCGGCAACCGCCGTGATCCGGCCCTCGATCGGGATCTCTTGTCCCTTGAGGCCGCGAGGATAGCCGCTGCCGTCCCACTTCTCATGGTGAGTCAGGGCGATCTTGGCCGCCATCGTGATCAGCGGCGACTCGCAAAACCGCCGCGACGCCGGCGTGCCCAATTGCGTTGAAGGCAGCGGCTGCACGATCTTCGCGCCGAAGATGCAATGCCGCTTCATCAGATTGAACTCCTCCGGCGTCAGCCTGCCCGGCTTGTGGAGGATGGCGTCGGGGATGGCAATTTTGCCGACGTCATGCAGCAACGCGGCCTGCTCGATCAACTCACAGAATTTCGGCTTCAGCTCCAGCTCGCGCGCGATGAGGCCGGCGTAGCGGCCCACTCGAACCACGTGCATGCCTGTGTCGCTGTCGCGAAACTCCGCGGCACGAGCCAGATAGTGAATCAGTTGCAGCTGGGACGACGCGAGTTCCGCTGTGCGCGCCTCGACTTCGCGTTCCAGGCGCTCCGAGTAGTTGGAGAGATGATCGTGGTGGGCCTTGATAATCAAAGCGTTACGCACCCGCGTCACCAACTCGTTGGGATCGACTGGCTTGGCTAAAAAGTCGTTCGCACCGAGCTCGAGCGCCTGCAACTTGGTGGTGCGGTGGCTGGATGCCGTGAGCACCAGGATCGGGATCGCTCGCAAGGATTCGTCCTGCTGGACTTGCTCCAGAATCTCGAGACCGCTGACCTCGGGCATCATGATGTCGAGCAGCACAAGGTCGGGTTTTTCTCGCCGGATCAAGTCCATCGCCGCCGGCGCATCGGAGCACGTGACAAAGTTGCGATAGCCGCTGCCCATCAGGTGTCTGCGGACGGCTTTGATGTTGATCGGCTCGTCATCGACGATCAGGATTTTGGAATCCTGGAAGTCGCCGGGCTTCTCGGCGCCCGTTCGCGGGCGAGTCGAAGCGGCAGGCTTTGGCGTTGGGCACGCGGGCTCCTCGCCAACAAGCGTTGCGCTCGTTAGGGCCAGGTCACTTTCGGAGAATCTTACCGTTTCCATGATGGCGTGCTGGCGTGGTCGTGAACGGCGGTGCGGAGCGACGGCTGGGGTAGGCGTGTCAGCGAGTTGGAGACGCACTCAAAAAGTTTAGATCACAACGGGAGGTGGCCGCTTCGATTCCGGGGTGACCTCAAGACGGGTGTGGCCGTTGGGTCGGGTTGTAGGCGTGGTAGCGATCTTCACGAGCGAGCTTTACGTCGTGTGCTCCGAGGGCAGTGCCGGAACTTCGATCCGCCCCGCCAGTCTCTCGAGTTCGGCCAGGTAGCTCGCGTTGGCCGACGCGCCGGTGCGACGAAGTTCTCCTTGCCACTGCTCGGCAAACTCGGTGAGTTGCGGAAAGCCTGCCGTGCCGCCCGATCCTCGCAGCCAATGTAGGTGTTCGCGCAGCGTCTTCCCCTCATTGCTCTCGACGGACTTGCGGATGTCCGCCAGTCGCTCGTTGAGCCGCTCGGCAAACTCGACGACAATTTCGGCGAAGTCCGGGTCGTCGGTTGGCAATTCGCTGACCAGGGCGCCGGCTGCAGTGGCTGGCTCGGACTGCGGACTCGTTGCCCCAATCGCGATGTGCGGGGGTTGTTGTGCAGGAAGCTCCGTTGGCGGGAGCTCGGTGAGTTGGCGAGGCTCGGTCGACAGCCCCAGCACTTCGGCCAACGTGGCGAGCAAATGGTCGATTTTGATCGGCTTGGTGAGGAATCCGGAGCAACCTGCGGCGAGACACTTATCTTCATCGCCCTTCATGGCATTGGCCGTGAGCGCCAAGATTGGCAGCTTGAATCCGCGCTGACGCAACTCGCTCGTCGCGGCGTATCCATCCATGACGGGCATCTGCATGTCCATCAACACCAAGTCGAACGCCTGTCGCGATGCGATCTCCACCGCCTCTTGTCCGTTGGTGACGGTCGCCACATCGGCGCCGGCCCGCCCCAGCACCAATTGCACCAGCTTGCGGTTCGCTGCGCTGTCGTCGGCCACCAAGATGCGGACGTCGTGCAGTTGCACGAGCTTCCCGGCGGTGGTTGCCTCGGCTCGGCGCGCCGGACGGCGCGTGCCGTCCAACAGCGCAAACTGCTGCGGATCGACGGGGCCAACTGGAATGCCCGTTGGCAAGCAAAGGCGGAATACACTGCCGGTGCCAAGTTCGCTGGTCACGGTCAGATTTCCACCGAGCGCTTCGGCGAATTTGCGGCTGATCGACAAACCCAGGCCGGTTCCGCCGAACTTTCGAGTCACGGTCGAGTCGGCTTGCACGAACGGATCGAAGATCTTCGCTTGCGCGTCGGGAGACATGCCGCACCCGGTGTCGAGCACATCGACAATGAGTTGCCGGCTTTGAGGGTCGTAGGTCGCCTGAATTCGCACCGCTCCTTCGTCGGTGAACTTGATGGCGTTGCCGACCAGGTTCGTGACGATCTGGCGCAGCCTCGCTGGATCCGATTGAATCTTGGTTGGGATTGGGCCGTCGGAACCGCAGCTCAGGACGACTCCTTTTTCGTCGGCGCGAACGCCCAGCACGGTTGTCACTTCCTGCAAGATGGCGTGAGGATCGCAATCGGTGATCTCAACTTCCATCTTGCCCGACTCGACCTTCGACAGGTCGAGGATGTCGTTGATCAAGTTCAGCAGGTGCTCGCCGCTGGAATAAATCAGGTCCAGGTGAGACTGCTGTTCGTCGGCATCGACGACCAACCCCCGGCGGATCAGGTCGGTGAAGCCGAGCACCGCATTCATGGGCGTGCGGATTTCGTGGCTCATGTTCGCCAGAAACTCGCTCTTCGCGCGGTTGGCCAGTTCGGCGGTCTCCTTGGCGTCGCGGAGCTCGCGCTTGTTCTGTTCGAGCACCGTGATGTCTTCCCAACTGGTCAGCACACCGCGCGGCACGCCGTCGGTGCCCCAGACCATGGCCACGTTGACCATCAGCGTGCGGGGGATGCCCTGTGGGTCTTTATTCGGTAGATGCAGGATGGCGCCTTCCACCCCGACGTTGTCATTTAACGCACGGGTCCACGGGGCCGTGTCCTCGTTCCCGACAAACGGCAGCCGTCCCATTTTCATGCCCTGCAGCTTTTTCTCCGGCAGGCCCGTGAGCAGAGCGAAGGCGCGGTTGGCGAGCACAATTCGCTCGCGCTTGTCCATCACGACGATTCCCTCGGTCAGGTTGTCCAACGCCGACCGCACTCGGTCCGGAATTGCCTGGGATGGGTCGAGATGTTCGAGCATCACCAACAGGTAGAACCGAAACACGAGAAACGAAGTGGCGCCGAAGAAGCACAGTATCCGGAGCCAACCATTGTGGAGAAACCCAAGCAGTCCGCCTGGCTTGTCCGAATGGAAACGCAGCTGCAAGGCGCCCCAGGGCGACGAACCGTTGTAAATGGGCACCTCGACGCGGTCCGCGGACGCCCTGTCCTGTCGCCAACCGACGTGATGGTTCACGGACACCAGCGATTTGCCCTGCTTGTCCAGTAATGCCGCCGATTGCAGACTTGGGCTTCGGGCCACGACCGCGGTGAGCATCGGTTCGATGCTTGACATCGCTCCATCCGAAGCGAGTTGCGAGCAACTGATCGCCAGCGACTCGCAAAACTCGCCGCGGTCGCTCAGCAACTGCTTCTCCGCGTCCGGCAGGATGCCGGTGGCCAGCATGACGACCAGCAAACTGATGGCGAGACTCACCAGGCCAAAGGCGAGGCGGGACTTGGCTGACAGTCGAAACATGGCGGGACCGTGGGAGGCGGGATGAACGGGGATGGGATGGAAGCAGGCAGGAAGGTGGGGAGCGGCAAGGGAGCTGCCGGCGGAAGGGATCTCAAGGTGTTGTTGTCGACAATGTCTCCGCGAAAGCTGCGTCGTCCTGTTCGTTCGCGTCATCCAGCATCTCTTCGAGAGACACGTCGTCGTCAATGGAGACGGAGAGTCGATCCAGGATGGGCAGTGGGTCAATCAACCGCCAAGCAGGCAGTTGTGCGAGCAGCGTGCTCAGCATGTAGCCGCCGCGAGCCAGCCACATCACGTAGGTGACTGTGAGCACGCTGCCGGCGACGGCCGACGTGCCGATGACCAGAGTTCGCGTCTCGGCTTGGCTCACCATCTTGTCGTGAGCTTTGTCCAGCTCGCCCCACATGCCGGTGTGTGCCGCGAAGTAGCTGATCTCGGGGGCAATGGCGCCGGTCGCGGTTGCCGTCTCGCTGGCGGTCTCCACACGCAAGGCTTCGCCGACGCGCTGATGTTGCGAGTACCTGCCGAGCAACGTGTCGATGTTCGAGACGTCAAGCGTCTCGCTGGCGACATTGGACTCCAGCGAGATGAACTGGGACTCGGGACGTCGTTCGGCTCGCAACAGTTGCTGGTACACGGCGGCGCCTTGGTCGTCGTCCTCTTGCAGCGTGGTAGCGAGTCCCGGAGCAACTGACGTCGCGTCGTTCGTCTCCTCAGTGACCTGCTCCTCGGGCTCGATCGTGATCTCGGTCGGCTCGGGCTCGGGGGGAGGATTGCCCGGCGGCGCCGCCGGGACCTGAAGTCTCAGCGTCGCGACACTGCTGTCGATGCCGTCGGTGACTTGGTAGCTAATCGTGTCGTCGCCGGTGAACCCGGCGTCGGGAACATAAGTGAGCGAGCCATCCAGCGCCACAGTGAGCGTGCCATGACTTGGGCCTGTCAGAATGGTCAGGGCCAGCGTGTCACCATCGTCATCCGTGTCATTGGCCAACAACTGGTGAGTCGTGAACGTCCAGTCGCGGTCGAACAATAGAACCGACTCGCCGTGCGCCACGGGTGGTTGATTGAAAACGGCGACGTGGAGCGTCCCCTGCCCCACGGCTCCCAAGGGGTCAACGGCCTGGACGGTCAGCGTCGCCGTGCCCACTGCATTGGCGGCCGAGATCTGTAGGTGCCCCGCCGCGCCCACGGTTGTCCCAACGAGGCCCGGATTGGAGTTTGCCGACACTTGCCAAGTTAACTGGCTATCGGCGTGATCCACATCGTGAAACAGGCTGCTCAAATCGACGGCTCGGGAGCCGCCGTGCACGATCAAAATGGCTGACGTGGGAGAGAACACCGGCACGTCGTTGACGCTGCCTACGGTCAAGTCGATGACGGCATCGGCGGACAAGCCCAGCGGGTCCGTGGCGCGGACGGTGATTTGTCCCGCTCCGGACTGGTTGGGCAGGAGGTTGATGTGCAGCTGATCGGCCGCGTCTATCGCAGCCCAGGCGATTCCGCCGATGCTTTGGCCGACGATCGAGTAGGCAAGTTCCGCGTCCGTATGGTCGGGGTCGGCGAACAACGTGTGCAGATCCACCGACAGCGGCGCCGCATCCTCCTGAACGGTGATGGCTTGGTTGACCCCAATGGGCGCGTCGTTGACATCGTTGATGCTGACGACAAACGTTTCGACGAAAACGCCTCCATCGCTGTCCGTCACTTGGACATCCACGGAGCTGGCTCCGGATGCTCCAGCCGCAAAGGAGAGACCGAGCTGTCCGGTCGCGTTGTTGACCGAGGTTGTCACCAAGCTTGGATTCGTGTTGCCGACGACGGCGAACGTCAACGCGGCATCCGCGGTCTCGATGTCGTCAAAGGCCGCCCAAAGATCGATCGCCACCGGCGCGGAGTCCTCGGGCAAGGAGAGGTCCGCGATTCCGCCGGTCGGCAAATCATTCACCGAAGAGACGTTGAGATTGAACGTGTCCTCGACAAACAGCCCTCCGGTGTCGGTTGCTCGAATCGTGACAACTCCGGCGCCGAACTGCTCCGGGCCGAACTGCAATGTGAGCAAGCCGCCTGTGAGCGTCGCTGTGGCTACCGAGCTGGCGGAATTGGAGATGACGGTGAAAGTCAGACTTGGGTCAGCGTCCTCGATGTCGTCAAATACCGCATGCAAGTCAATGACGGTTGGCGCCGCGTCCTCCAGGACGGTGACATCGGCGATTCCGTTGCTGACAGGGGCGTCGTTGACTGGGTTGACATTCACGACGAACGACGCGGTTCCGACAGCGCCTCCCGGATCGGTGGCGGTCACTGTCAGGTTGGCGACGCCGAACGCATCGGCTCCGTAGGTGAGGCTCAGCAAGCCCGTGCCCGCGTTGATGGCGGTGGACACCAGGGATGGGTTGGAGTTGACGCTCACCGTGAATGTCAGGTTGGCGTCCGTGTCATCCACATCGGCGAAGGCGGCGAACAGGTCGACGACTGATGCCGGGGCGTCCTCGTTGACGGTGATGTTGGAGATGGCTCCCGACGGCGCGTCGTTGACCGCGGTCACGTCGACTTGAAAGGTCGTTTCAACAAAGGCGCCGTTCAAGTCTGTGGCTCGCACCGTGACCGAGGTGCTGCCGAAGGCGTTCGGTGCCGGCATCAAGGTGAGCTGCCCGGTTCCGGTGGCGATGGTTGCGCTCGCCACCGAGCCGTTGGTGTTGTTGGTCACGCTGTACACCAAGTTGGCCGCCGCGTCTTCCGCGTCGGCAAACGACGGCAGCAGATCGATGGTTGCCGGCGAGCTGTCCTCCAGTAGCGTTTGGTCGGCAATGCCGGTCGTCGTTGGCGCGTCATTGACCGGGTTGACGGTCACGACGAACGAGGCGGTGCCGACGGCGCCTCCCGGATCGGTCGCGGTCACCGTCAGGTTGGCGACGCCAAACGCATCGGCCCCGTAGGTGAGGCTCAGCAAGCCCGTGCCCGCATTGATGGCAGTGGACACGAGGGATGGGTTGGAGTTGGCGCTCACCGTGAATGTCAGGTTGGCGTCGGCGTCATCCACATCGGCGAAGGCGGCGAACAGGTCGACGACCGATGCCGGGGCGTCCTCGTTGACGGTGATGTTGGAG